>DATDBK010000197.1:0-5044 GCA_036524935.1 Lysobacter sp.
CGCCTTCGGCATTCTCGATGACCTTGGCCTTGCCGCCTTCCATGATCGCGACGCACGAATTGGTCGTGCCCAGATCGATACCGATGATCTTGCCCATGTTGTTGCTCCCTCTCTAATTCTTGAATTTTGTGTGGCTCCCAAGGACGTTGGGCGCCGATGTGCGTTATCTGGGGGCCGGCGGCGGGCTCTTCAAGCGACTGCATGCACCCGGATGGGGCCCGCGGCGCCGCCCTGCCCCGACGGTTCAGTCGTGCTTGGCCACCACCACCAGCGCGGGACGCAGCAGGCGGTCGTTGAGCAGCCAGCCCTTCTGGTAGACCTGGACCACGTCGCCCGGCGAGTGCCCGGAGCCGTCGACCATGCTCATCGCCTGGTGCTGCTCGGGGTTGAAGGCCTTGCCGACCGGATCGATCGCGACCAGGCCGTTGTCGCTGACGACCTTGAGCAGCTGGCGCAGGGTCAGCTCCATGCCTTCGCGCAGGTGCTGGGCGGTGTCGGCCTGGATGGTCAGGCCTGCCTCGAGGCTGTCGATCACCGGCAGCAGGTCGCCGAGCACGCGCTCGTTGGCGAACTTGCGCGCCATGTCGATATCGCGGGCCATGCGCTTGCGCTGGTTGTCGAGCTCGGCGCGTTCGCGCAGCGAGTCTTCGCGCAATTGCGCCAGTTCGGCGCGGGCGGCCTGCAGTTCCGCCATCAGGGGATTGGCGCCATCGGCGCCATTGACGGGGTCGAGGGTGTCGTTGCCGGGGGTGTCGTTCGGGTCGATCTGGGTCATGCGGTGCTCCATCCCTGCGCCAAGGGCGCCAAACATGCGGAAACCGCGCAAAGTGCGCGACAGGGCAGCAATGGGGCCACCCGGCGAGGTTTCAAGACGAACTGAGCGGCCAGCGGCGGCCAGAGGCCCGTAGCCCGGGTAAGCGCAACGCACCCGGGGTAATTGACGCCCGCCTCCCCGGTTGCGCCGCGCCTACCCGGGCTACGCGTCGGACTGGATGGCCGCGCCCAGCGCGTCCGCGGCGGCCTGCACCACCGGGATCACCCGCTCGTAGGCCATCCGGCTCGGTCCGATCACCCCGAGCACGCCCAGCACCTGGCCGCTGCCGCCGCCGGTCATGTAAGGGGCGGTCACCAGCGACATCCCCTCCATCGGCGCCAGGCCGGTTTCCTCGCCGATGAAGATGCGCACGCCCGGTGCCTGCACCGTGCGTTCGAGCAACTGCAGGATCTCGCGCTTGCGGGCAAAGGTGTCGAACAGATCGCGAAGGCGGTCCAGGTCGGCCAGGTCCTGCACTCCCATCAGGCGGGTTTGCCCGGCCAGGACCATGTCGTCGCCACCCGGGGCAAGCGCCTGCTCGGCCAGCTCGACCGACTGCGCCAGCAGCGACTGCATCTCGGTCTGGGCACTGCGAAGCTCGCGCAGCAGGGTGCCGCGGATGTCGGCCACCGTGCGCCCGGCGAAGTGGGCGTTCAGGTAATTGGCCACGCGCTCGAGCTCGCTGCTGTCAAAGGGCCGGCGCGTCTGCACGATGCGGTTCTGCACCTCGTTGTCGGCGAACACCAGGATCGCCAGCACGCGCGCGCCGTCGAGCGGGACGAAGTCGATCCGGCGGAAGGCGAACTGCTCGCGCCGCGGCACACTGACCACGCCGACGAAATGGGTCATCGCCGAGAGCAGCTCCGAGGCACTGCCAAGCAGGGCCTGGGTGCCCGATCCGGCCGGCAGCTCTCCGCGCAGGCGGGCCAGGTCGCTGTCGGGCAACGGCCGGACCTGCAGCAACGAGTCGACGAACAGGCGATATCCCTGTGCGGTCGGGATCCGCCCCGCCGAGCTGTGCGGCGCACTGAGCAGGCCGGCGTCCTCGAGGTCGGACAGGATGTTGCGGATCGTCGCCGCGCTGAGGTCCAGGCCGGCATGGCGGGCCAGCGTCTGCGATCCGATCGGCTCACCGCTGTGGATATAGCGGCCGATCAGCGTGCGCAACAGTTGCCGGGCACGCGGGTCGAAGCTGGGATCGGCAGATTTGCGGTTCATGGCGGAGATATTGATAGGCCCCGGCCCGGGTGGGCGCAAGGGTTTTCGGCCGGCGCCCTGAGCCGGCGCCCCTCGATCTGAACCTGCGAGACGCCGCCCCGCTATCACGCCGCAACCCACACGAGGCACAATCGCGCTCCATGCTCGTCCATCTCTCCCTCAAGCAGTTCGCCGTCGTCAGCGAAGCCGAGCTCCGCTTCGGTCCCGGCCTGACCGTCATCTCCGGCGAGACCGGCGCCGGCAAGTCGTTGCTGGTCGACGCGCTGGGCCTGATCTCGGGCCTGCGCGCCGACAGCGGCGTGGTCCGCCATGGCGCCGACCGCGCCGAACTGGTCGCCGGCTTCAGCCTCGACGACGTGCCGCTGGCCGCCGCCTGGCTGCGCGACAACGAACTCGATGAAGACGATGCCTGCCAGATCCGGCGCGTGGTCCGTGCCGATGGCGGCTCGCGCGCCTGGGTCAACGGCCGCCCGGTCACCTTGGGCCAGCTCAGCGAGTTGTCCAACGTGCTGGTCGAGATCCATGGCCAGCACGAGCACCAGGCGCTGCTGTCGCGCCCGAGCCAGCTGGCGCTGCTCGATGCGTTCGGGCGCACCCAGGCCGAGCTCGGCGCGGTCGGAACCGCCTCCGCCCGCTGGAGCGCGCTGCTGGCCGAACGCGACGCGCTGTCGGCGCAGGGCGATGTCTCCGACCGCATCGGCTGGCTGGAACACCAGCATGGCGAGCTCGACCGCGAGGATCTCGAAGCCGAGGCCATTGCCCGCCTGCAGGACGACCACCGCCGCCATGCCCACGCCGCCGACCTGATCGCGGCCTGCGAAGGCGCCTTTGCCCGCCTCGGCGGCGATGAGGGCCCGTCCCTGTCGCGCAGCCTGCAGCAGGTGCGCGGCGACCTGCAGCGCGTGCTCGAACACGAACCGCGCCTGGGCGATGTCGACGGCATGCTCGATGCCGCCGCGATCCAGGTCGACGAGGCCCTGGCCCTGCTCGACCGCGTCCGCAGCGACCTCGACCTCGACCCGTCCGCACTGGAATTGATCGAGCAACGCCTGAGCCGCATCCACGAACTGGCGCGCAAGCACCGCGTGCCGCCCGAGCAGCTGGCGGCACAGCGCGATGCAATTGCGGCCGAACTGGAATCACTGCAGGGCGCCGGAGTGCGCCTGGCCCAGCTCGACACCGAGATCGAAGCCGCCCGCCGCGACTGGCGCCAGGCCGCAGACGTCCTCGGTCGCCTGCGCCGCGACGCCGCGGCCAACCTGTCGGCCAGCACCACCGCCCTGATTTCCGAACTGGGCATGGGTGGCGGCCGCTTCGACGTCCAGATCGAACCGGTCGAGACCGACCGCCCGGACCCGCAGGGTGGCGAGCGCGTCGAGTTCCTGGTCGCCGCCAACCCCGGCCAGCCGGCGCGTGCGCTGCGCAAGGTCGCTTCGGGCGGCGAGCTGTCGCGCATCTCGCTGGCAATCGAGGTCGCCGCACTTGGACTCGATGCCGTCCCGACCATGGTCTTCGACGAGGTCGACACCGGCATCGGCGGCGCGGTGGCCGAGATCGTCGGCCAGAAACTGCGTGCGCTCGGCGCCAGCCGCCAGGTGCTGTGCGTGACCCACTTGCCGCAGGTGGCCGCGCAGGGCCATGCCCATTACCGGGTCAGCAAGGCGGCGAGCGAAGGCGTCACCCAGAGCGCTGTGCAGTTGCTCAATGCCAAACAGCGCGAGGAAGAACTGGCGCGCATGCTCGGCGGTGTCGAGCTGACCCGCGAAGCACGCGCCGCGGCCAAGCGCCTGCTGGCCGACGTCTAGAACCCGTAGCCCGGGTAAGCAAAGCGCACCCGGGTTATGTCGAGCCCGACCCCGGGTGCGCTTCGCTTACCCGGGCTACGAGGTGCTGGTTATTGGGGAGTAATCCCGGTTTCCGCCGCCTTCTTGCGCAGCGTCGTCTGCAACACCGCCACCAGCAGCGCTACCGACCAGCCTGCCAGCAGCACGCCGACCAGGCTTTGCAACGCGCCAACCAGGCGCCATTCCGTCGGCAACAGCACGTCGCCGTAGCCGAGCGTGGCGTAACTGACCACCGAGAAATACAGCGAGGTGTTCCAGTCCCACTCCGCGTTCTTCCACTCGTAGAACCAGGCCCAGAGGATCGTCTCGGCGCTGTGCAGCAGCATCAGTTCGATCACCACCCGGACCAGGAAGAAATGCAGGTACCGGCCTTCCCGCGGCCGCGCCGCCTTGGCGAGTTGTTTGATGGTGATGGCGCTGTAAGCGCTGTGCATCACCACGGTGATGGCAGTCAGCAGCAGTGCCCAGAGCAACTGGTTAAGCATGGCGGTCTTCCTTGTGGTTGGCCGCCCGGTCGGATGAGGTGGGGCGGCGGAGCTTGCCTTCGGGCCTGCCCTGGCCCGGAACTGCTCAGCGCTTCTTGCGCACGTACAACACGAGCGAGTGCTCTTCGATCTCGTAACCGTGCTTGGCGGCGATCTTGCGTTGCAGCTCCTCGATCTCCGCGCTTTCGAACTCGGTGATCTTGCCGGTGTCGACGTCGACCATGTGGTCGTGGTGATGACCGCGGTCGAGCTCGTATACCGACTGCCCGGCCTCGAAGTTGTGCTTGAGCACCAGGCCTGCCGCCTCGAACTGGGTCAGCACGCGGTAGACCGTGGCCAGGCCGATGTCCTCGCCGTGCTCGAGCAGGTGCCGGTAGATGTCTTCCGCCGTCATGTGCCGGGGCTTGGACTGCTCCAGCAGCTCCAGGATCCGCATGCGCGGATGGGTGACCTTCAGTCCGGCGTTACGCAGGTCTTGCGATTCCATCTGGTTTCCTCGGTCAAGCCCTGCCGGACAGGCGCGGCGGGCAAGCTGGCCCGGGCCAGGCGCCGGAACGCCCGATGAACGCCACCGGGCCGTCGCCGCCTGCGTCCGCGCTTGGTGGATGCGGGCTTCAGTGTATCATCGCCGCGTTATCCGCCTGTCGCAGACACCGATGCCGAAGCACACGATGCACAAGCTC
>DATDBK010000198.1:0-23311 GCA_036524935.1 Lysobacter sp.
ACCTGCGCACGATTGCCAACGCGATCCTCGACCAGGGCGTGCACGTGGACAACTGGAGCCGCGAGCAGGCGATGGAGCTGATGACGAAGCAGGCGTTCCAGCAGGAGCGCGAGGCTGCCGGCAAGTGGGTGCGTGCGCAGCTGACGTCGGCGCAGTTGCCGACGTACTTCGTCGGCGCGCAGGAGCACTTCGACATGCGCAAGGCGGTGGAAGCCAAGCTGGGCGACAAGTTCAACGCCAAGGCCTACCACGACCAGGTGCTGTCGTACGGTGCACCGCCGGTGCGCTTCGTCCGCGAGATGATGCTGGACGAACCGATCAAGTGACGATTTGGCCCGTGGCCGCATCGCGGCCACGGCTTTGCCAAATCGTCATCCCGGCGAAAGCCGGGATCCATTGGCCCTTGACGTCATCCCGGCGAAATCCGAGATCCATCGCCCCTTGACGTCATCCCGGCGAAAGCCGGGACCCATTGGCCCTTGACGTCATCCCGGCAAAAGCCGGGACCCATTTGGCTCTCGACGTAACCCAGCCGAAAGCCGATCTGCTCCCATTGGGAGAGAGGATGGGGTGTATTCCGTGGACCTCCGCTTCGCTCCGTTTACTGTCCACGAAATACACCCCACCCTCTCCTTCCCATCGCTGCTTCCGCTTCATTGACTTCGCGTTTGGACGAGGGTGCTCTGTTCGCGTGACGACCCTGCGAAGGTTGGACTCGGGCTGGACCGCTGCGGGGCGGTGTCCGTGCCCTCGACTCATTCGCACGGCTGCTCGGTGAGCTCGGTCCCGGACGCCCGCGAAACGCAAACGTGGTTCATGGTTCATGGTTCATGGTTCATGGTTCGTGGTTCGTGGTTGGTAGCCCGGGTAAGCGAAGCGCACCCGGGGTGCAGTCGCATCGATCCCCTGCCCCACGAGCGGTTCGATGATTTCAAACCGCGCTATCCTCCCGTTTCCCACGCGAGGAACCCGCCATGTCCCCCGGCAGCACGGTCATTCCCACCCTCGTCTACCGCGACGCTCCGCATGCCATCAATTGGCTCTGCGACGCGTTCGGGTTCCAGCGCCATGCGGTCTACGCCGACGGCGACGTCGTCCTCCACGCCCAGCTCGTCCATGGCACCGGGATGATCATGCTCGGCTCGGCCAACAAGGACGGCGAGTGGTCGAAGCTGATGATCCATCCCGACGACACCGGACTGCGCGCCACCCAGAGCATCTGCGTGACCGTCAGCGATGCCGATGCCCACCATGCGCAGGCGACGAAGTCTGGCGCGGTGATCGTCATCGACATCGCCGATCAGCCCTACGGAGGTCGCGGCTACGCATGCCGTGACCTGGAAGGCCACTTGTGGTGGTTCGGCACCTACGATCCCTGGAAGGACACCTGAGCGATGGACGACTTCGGCAATGGCCCACAGGCGGTCGACGGCATCCGCGTCGGTGTCGGTGGCTGGACCTATGTGCCCTGGCGCAACAACTTCTATCCGAAGGGGCTCGTGCAGCGGCGCGAGCTCGAATACGCCAGCCGCCATCTCAGCGCGATCGAGGTCAATGGCACCTTCTACGGATCGCAGAAGCCGGCGACGTATGCGAAGTGGGCGGCGGAAACGCCCGATGGCTTCCTGTTCTCGGCCAAGGCGCCGATGCGGATCATGCAGTCGCGTACGCTGGCGAAGACTGGCCCGCAGGTCGAGGATTTCGTCGGCGGGATCGCGTCGCTGGGCGACCGGCTCGGACCGGTCGTGTGGCAGTTTGACCAGGGGCCACCGCTGCAGCGCGAGGCCTTCGCCGAGTTCCTTCAACTGCTGCCCGCCGAGGTTGAAGGCCGCCGCGTCCGCCATGTCCTCGATGTGCGAGATCCCGCATTCGTTGACGAAGGCTATGTGGCGCTGTTGCGACAGCATGGTTTTGCCGGTGTGTTCACCGACTCGTCCGAGCATCCGTCGTTCGCCGACGTCACCGCAGACTTCGTCTACGCGCGGCTGATGCAGACGCGCAGCGACATCCCGGTCGGCTATCCCGACGACGAACTCGATGCGTGGGCAGCGCGTGCGCGCGAATGGTCACGGGGCGGCCAGCCGGCTGATCTGCCGTATCTTGCAGCGCAGCATGCTGCCGTAAAGCAGCGTGACGTGTTCGTTTATTTCATCAGCGCCGCGAAGGAGCGCAATCCCGCGGCGGCGATGGCATTGCTGCGGCGACTGGGCGCCTAGCAATCAACTGGGCGCACCCAGCACTCGTCCCATGCCCATCGGCACTGTCCTGCGCGCCGCTTCAACGGTAACAACGGCACAATCCGGATTCCCGTCCAGCAGGAAGAGTTCACGCCATGGCCAACCGTCGCGAGTTCATCTCCACCGCCACCCTGACCGCCGCGGGCATCGCCCTGGCGCCGTTGGCGGCCTGTAGCCAAGAACCCGGCGCCACCGCGGCGGCGCCACCGGCGGCAACGCCCACGCCGTTCAAGGGCCCGCTGCTGACGCGGGCGATCCCCGCCACCGGCGAGAAGGTCCCGGTGATCGGCATGGGCACGTCCGGCAGCTTCGAGGTCGGCACCGCTGCCGCCGCGCGCGCACCGCTGCGCGAAGTGCTCGACACGTTCGTCGCCGCCGGCGGCACGCTGATCGACACGGCCCCCACCTACTCCACCGCCGAAGATGTCCTTGGCGATCTGATCGCCGATGCAAAGGCACGCCAGAAGCTGTTCATCGCGACCAAGCTGTCGGGTGTCAGCGGTCGCGAAGAAGGCCTCGCCCAGTTCAACGATTCATTGCGCCGGCTGAAGACCGACAAGGTCGAACTGCTGCAGGTCCACAACCTGCGCGACACCGCGGCCCAGATCGCGCTCGCGCGCGAGCTGAAGAGGCAGGGCAAGACCCGCTACGTCGGCCTCACCCACTACCGCGAGGACGGCCAGGCCCAGCTCGCCGACGAGATGCGCCAGCACAAGCCAGACTGGGTGCAGATCAATTACTCGCCGGTGTCGCGCGGCGCCGAGAAGACGGTCTTTCCGCTCGCGCAGGAGCTCGGCATCGCGGTGATGATCAACCGCGCCTTCGAGGACGGCCGCCTGATTTCGCAGATGCGCGACAAGCCACTGCCTGCGTGGGCCGCCGAGGTCGGCGCCGATTCGTGGGCGCAGCTGATCCTGAAGTACGTGCTGAGCCATCCTGCGGTGACGGTGGTGATCCCGGCGACGTCCAAGGCCCGCCACCAGACCGACAACCTCAAGGCCGGCACGGGCGAACTGCTCGATGCCAGGCAACGCGACGCGCTCGTCGCGGCGCTGGCCTGACCCCTGCCCATGGCGAACTGGTCGCACAGGATCGCGTCCCTCTTCGGCGTCACCGAAGAGGAGGCGCCACCGGTACTGGCCGGCGCGCTCGTCTTTTTCCTGCTGTTCGCCGGCTACTTCATGCTACGGCCGGTGCGCGAGACGATGGGCGTCGCCGGCGGCGTCGACAACCTGCAGTGGCTGTTCACCGGCACGTTCGTCGCCACGCTGGCGGTGATGCCGCTGTTCGGCTGGATCGCGGCGAAAGTGAAGCGGCGCCACATCCTGCCGTGGACGTTCGGCTTCTTCGCGGCCAACCTGGCGCTGTTCGCGGTGTGCTTCCAGATCGATCCCGAGAACCTGTGGATCGCGCGCACCTTCTACATCTGGATCTCGGTGTTCAACCTGATAGCGGTGTCGGTGGTGTGGAGCGTGTGCGTCGACCTGTTCCCCACTTCGCAAGCCAAGCGCGTGTTCGCGCTGATGGCCTCGGGCGCGAGCCTGGGCGGCCTGGTCGGGCCGCTGCTGGGCATCCTGCTCGTTGAGCTGATCGGCCACTCCGGGTTGCTCTGGCTGGCCGCCGCGCTGCTGGTTACCGCGATCTTCGCCGCCCGCCACCTGCAACGCTGGCGCGATGCCAACCCGGTCCGTGAGGAACTCAGCGCGCACGCACGTGCACGACCGCTCGGTGGCAGTCCGCTCGCCGGCATCACCACGGTGATGCGCTCGCCTTACCTTCTCGGCATCTCGCTGTTCGTGCTGCTGCTGGCCAGCGTCAGTACGTTCCTCTACTTCGAGCAGGCGCGCCTGATCGAGCTGCGCTTCCCGGAGCGCGCCGACCAGACCCAGGTGTTCGGCATGATCGACGTGATCGTGCAGAGCCTGACCATCGCCTCGCAGTTGTTCCTCACCGGACGCCTGGTGCAGCGCCTGGGCCTGGGCGTGCTGCTGGTGGCAGTGCCGATGGTGACCGTGCTCGGCTTCCTGTGGCTGGCGCTGGCGCCGACCTTCGCGGTGCTGGCGGTGGTGATGGTGGTGCGCCGCTTCGGCGAGTACGCGTTCGTCAGGCCTGGCCGCGAAATGCTGTTCACCGTGGTCCCGACCGAAGCCAAGTACAAGGCCAAGAGCTTCATCGACTCGGTGGTCTACCGCGGTGCGGACGCCGTCAGCGGCTGGGCCAAGACATTCGTCGACATGCTCGCGCAGCAACCGGCCATCGCGGCGCTGGTCGGTGCGGCGATCGCGCTGGCGTGGGCGGTGACGGGTGCCGGGCTGGCGCGGGCGCAGGCACGGATTGCCGATCAGCCGGACGACACCGCAAGGTCGCCGCAAGCAAGTCCGTAGGAGCGGACTTGTTTACGACAGCCGCGCCATCGCCCGCACCGGGAACGTGCCCATGCCCTTCACCTTCGGCGGGATGGCGCTGAAGCTGAAGCCTTCGTCCGGCAGCGCCGACAGGTTGCACAGGTGCTCGACGATCAGGATCTCGGCACCGAGCAACGTCGAATGCACCGGGCGCTCGCCGCCGCGGGTGTCGTCGATGTTCATCGAATCGATGCCGACCAGGGCGACGCCGCAATCGCGCAGGTAGGCCGCCGCGTCTTCGGTCAGGTACGGGTGTTCGACGGCGTAGCCGGGATCGCGCCAGAAGGCATCCCAGCCGGTGTGGACGAGCACGGCGCGGCCGCGCAGCTCCCTGTCGCGGAACCAGGAGGCATCGATGGCGCGAACCTGGCGGTGGTCGGCACGGATGACGATGCCGTCGAGGTCGGCGAATGCGTCGATTCCGACTTCGGACAGGTCGTGGCCGTGCGCGTAACGGTGCGACGGGCAATCGATGTAAGTGCCGGTGTTGGCGACCATCTCGATCTTGCCGATCTGGAACTCGGTGCCTTGCGCGTACTTCGCGCGCGACTGCTCGCGGCTGAGGTAGTCGCAGATACGCGCCTCGGGAAGGCCGGGGTACGTGACCAGGCCGTCCTCGATGACGTGGCTGAGGTCGACGTACCTGCGCCCTCTCGCGCTGGCATCAGCTGCCTTGCGCTTGTGCGGTTCGGTGATGATCTTCTTGTTGAGGATGCGCGCGGGGCCGACCATCAGCAGGCGCAGGTCGCGCACGATGTAGTCGACCAGCGCGGCATCGTCGATGTCGTCGCCGTCGATGTCCAGGCGGAAGTCCTGGCCCTGGATGCCGCCGCCATTGGTGAACTCGAAATCGAAGTCGAAAACCACGCGCTTGTCGGTCATTGGATGTCGTCCTCCTCTTGCGGCGAAATGGATCCCGGCTTTCGCCGGGATGACGATCTTGCAAAGCCGTGGCCGCAGGCCACGGGCCAGATCGTCACTTCACCGTGCGCTGGCTCAGCGCCACGCTGCCCAGGATCATCACGCCTGCGATGCCCATCTTGATCGTCAGCGGCTCATCCAGCAGCAGCCACGCCCAAGCGACGCCGAACACCGGGATCAGGTAGGTCACGGTCGAGGCGCGGCCGGCGCCAATCCGTGCGATCAGGCGGTAGTACATGACGAAAGCCAGGCCGGTGCAGAGCACGCCGAGCATGCCCGCCGACAACCAGGACTTCATCGCAATCGCGTGCGTCGGCCAGTTCGCGATCGCGAACGGCAGTGTCAGCAGTGCCGCCGCGCCCAGCGTCGCCGAAGCCACCGCCGCCGGCGGCAGCCCGGTCAGGTGGCGGCGAACCAGGTTGATGCCCAGGCCATAGAGGAACGACGCACCGGCACCGGCCGCCACCGCCCAGCCGATGCTCGCGCCGGCCGTCTTGTCGCTGGCCAGCACGATCACGCCGACGAAGCCCGCGACCAGTGCGACCGCACGGCGTGCTCCGATCTTCTCGCCGAAGAACAGGAAGCCCACCAGCGCGGTGAACAACACCGTCATCGCGTTGGTGATCGCGCCGACGCCTGCCGGTGCCGTCTTGGCCGCCCAGGCGAACAGCATGAACGGCATCGCCGAGTTCAGCGCGCCGATGATCGCCAGCTTCGGCCACAGCTTCGCCGGGAACTGGGCGCGGGCACGCCACAGGAACGGCACCAGGACGAGCGAGCCGAGGCCCAGCCGGACTTCGACCAGCGCCATTGCACCGAAGTCACCGGCGGCCACTCGCATGAACAGGAACGAGGCGCCCCAGATGGCGCCGAGGATGCCCAGCTCGAGCGGCGTGAGCCACCCGCGCTCTTGTGTGTCGGGAAGACTGGAAGCGGATGCAATGCTGGTCATGCCAAACCTCGTGGAAGGACGACCTCGTGGGGGAGGGCGTGGATGGAGACGGAAACCTGCGCGCAGTCGGACTCAGCCCTGCGTCGGGTGGTAGCAATGCGTGATCGATTCGGGGCTGCCGCCCGCGGCAAGGAAAGCCGCGTAGCGAAGGTTGGCGCCGATCAGTCGCACGCCGGTTTCGGTGTGCGGCCGGTGCCGGCTGTCGGGTGCGAAATACACGTACGTTCCGGCGCCGTGGCGGGCCTCGCCTTCAATGACCTCGCCACTGATGACGTAGTAGGACTCGCCGGTCTCGTGGTGATCCAGCACCGGCCACTGCGCACCCGGCGCCATGTCCACCACCCACATGCGCAGGCCGGGGCCGGCAGGCAGGTCGCGGCGCAGGCAGCCCGGGCCGACCTCGATCGCCGGCAATTCGTCGACCGGCAGCGCCTGCATGGTGGATGCCGGCATGACTTCGTGCAGCTCGCCCATCGTCTTCTCCGCTCCTGCGGTCCGGCGCCGGAGTGGCGCCCATCGACTAATCTGGCTTTTGCCAGAACGCTATTCTGATGGCCTGCCGGCCCTGCACAAGCGCATACTTTGGCTGTCAGACACAAATCAGATTTGAGGCTCGACATGGCACTGCGCGCAGACTGGTTGCCGGCCCTGACGGCATTCGAATCGGCGGCCCGGCACCAGAACTTCGCCCACGCCGCCGAGGAACTGCACCTCACCGCCAGCGCGGTCAGCCACCACGTGCGCAAGCTCGAATCGCGGCTGGGGGTGGCGCTGTTCCAGCGTCATGCGCGCGGCGTCGCCCTGACCGCCGAGGGACGCAAGCTGGCCGACGCCGCCGGCAGTGCCCTGGCCGATGTCGACGGGGTGCTGAGCAGCCTGCGCTCGGGCCGCGAGGACAGCGACCGCATCCGCTTCACCACCCTGCACTCCCTCACCTACACCTGGCTGACGCCGCGCCTGCGCGAGTTCACCGATGCCCATCCGAACCTGCGCCTGAGCATCGACACCGAAGTCGCCCTGACCCGCTTCGACGATCCCGGCCCCGACTTCGGCATCCGCCACGGGCCGGGTCACTGGCCCGGGCTGACCTCGCATTTCCTGATGGACGAGGGCTTGCTGCCGGTGATCGCGCCGGGCTATCCGGGGCTGGAGCAGATCCGCGTGCCGGCAGACGTCGTCAAGGCGCCGTTGATTTCCGACCACTCGCGGCAGGGCTGGCACGACTGGTTCCGCGCCGCCGGCGTCCACGGCGCCAAGTTCGAGGAACGACTGACGTTCACCGACAGCACCGGTGCAATGAACGCCGCCGTCTTCGGCATGGGCATCGCCCTGGCCCGCTCGCGCATCGTCGGCCCCTATCTCGAAAGCGGCCGCCTGCAACGCCTGCCGGTGCCGACGGTGAAGGCACGCTGGGGCTATTACGTGGTGTATCCGTCTCACCGGCGGCTGCGGGCGGCGGCGCAGACGTTCGTCGACTGGCTGCTGGCCCTGCCGAAGGATTGAAGCCGGCCGTTCCCGGGGCGAAAAATTCTTTCCCGGTCGTGTCGATCCTGCCCGCTCCCGTTCGTCGTCCTGACAAGAGCCCCACTCCGGTGGCTCGAAATGCAGGAGACGACAATGCGTTTCATGGTGATCGTCCGCGCCAACGCGGACTCCGAAGCCGGCGTGATGCCGAGCGAGGAACTGCTCACGGAGATGGGCAAGTACAACGAGGAACTGGTCAAGGCCGGAGTCATGGTCGGTGGCGAAGGCCTGCACCCGAGCAGCAAGGGCGCGCGCGTCCGGTTCGCCGGCAAGCAGCGCACCGTCATCGATGGCCCGTTCGCCGAGAGCAAGGAACTGATTGCCGGCTACTGGCTATTCCAGACCGGTTCTCTGGCCGAGGCGATCGAATGGGTCAAGCGCGCGCCGGCGCTGTTCGACGGTGACCAGCCGTGCGAGATCGAGATCCGCCAGATCTTCGAGACCTGCGACTTCGGCGCCGAATTAACGCCGGAACTGCGCGAACAGGAAGACCGCCTGCGTGAGCAGATTTCCGCGCGCAAGTAAGCCTGCGCCCTCCCCCTTCGAGGCATTCCCCATGCAGTTCTGATGCTCTATACCCCCGACTCGCCACAGCCGCCGAGCGACCACGACATGGCCCGGATGCAGCAGTTCATCGAACGCAGCCGCGCGGCAGGCGAGCTGCTCGCGACCGGCGGCCTGTTTGCCGCGCCCACGCGCGTGAGCCGACGTGACAGCCACTACACGGTCACCGACGGACCCTATGCGGAAAGCGAGGAAGTGATCGCCGGCTTCGCACTGATGCAACTGCCTTCGGAAACCGCGGCACTCGACGCGGCGCACCGCTTCCTCGCCATCGCAGGCAATGGCGTATCCGAGATCCACCGGATCGCCGGCGCCGACTGACCCTCTTCCCACTCCAGGACACCACATGAAAATCAACGCCTACCTCACCTTCAACGGCAACTGCGAAGAAGCCATGCGCTTCTACGCGCAGTCGCTTGGCGGCACGATCGACCCGATCAACACCTTCGGCGACACGCCGGCGTGCGAACACGTCCCGGCCGACTACCGCGACAAGATCATGCACGCGCGCCTGAACGTCGGCGACCAGGTGCTGATGGCTTCCGACAACATGCCGGGCGAGAACAACGACGGCATCAATGGCTGCACGATCGCACTCAACGTCGACTCCGTGGCCGAGGCCGGCCGCGTGTTTGCTGCGCTGTCGGAGAACGGCAAGGTCATCATGCCGCTCGACAAGACGTTCTGGGCGGTCAGCTTCGGCATGCTCGTCGACCAGTTCGGCGTGTCGTGGATGGTCAACTGCGAGCGCGAGGCCTGAACACCATGAGCAGCCAGATCTACCTCAACCTCGCGGTCAGGGACCTCGACCGCTCGGTCGACTTCTTCGAGAAGCTCGGCTACTCGTTCAATCCCGACTTCACCAACGAACAGGGCGCCTGCATGGTCGTGTCCGACAGCATCTACGTCATGCTGCTGACCGAGGGGTTCTTCCAGACCTTCACCCGCAAGCCGCTGAGCGACGCAACGAAGGCCACCGAAGCGATCGTGTGCCTGTCCATGGACAGCAGCAATGCCGTCGATGCGATCGTCTCCAAGGCCGTGGCCGCAGGCGCGAAGACGCACTTCGATGCCAGCGACCAGGGCTTCATGTACGGCCATGGCTTCGAGGACCTGGACGGCCACCTGTGGGAGTTCGTCCACATGAAGCCCGGCGCCGTGCCGAACTGCTGACCCATCCACCGGAGATGCCACCATGCGATTCATGATGCTGATGATCCCGAAGGGCTATGAATCCGCCGCACCGGGAACCGTGCCCGAAGCCGATGCCGTCGCGGCGATGATGAAATACAACGAAGCGCTGCAGAAGGCCGGCGTGTTGCTGGCGCTGGACGGCCTGCACCCGCCGTCGATGGGCGCGCGCGTCAGCTTCAAGGATGGCAAGCCCCAGGTCACCGACGGTCCTTTCAGCGAAGCCAGGGAAGTGCTGGGCGGCTACTGGATGATCCAGGTGAAATCGCGCGAGGAAGCCATCGCATGGGCCTCGCGCTGCCCCGCCTCCGACAACGAAGTGATCGAGGTCCGCCAGGTGCAGGAAATGGCCGACTTCCCCGCCGACGTGCAGAAAGCCGCGGCCGGATTCGAGCAGATGCAGCAATCCAGCTCGAAACCCGGTTGATTGATCCCCCCACATTGGAGCAAGGAATGTTCAAGTTCATCGCTATTGCCGTTGTCGTGCTGGTTGCAGCCATCCTCGTGTACGCGGCCACCCGGCCGGACACCTTCCGCGTCGAACGTCGCCTCCATATCCAGGCGCCGCCCGAGCAGGTGTTCGCGCAGATCAACGATTTCCGCCGCTGGCAGTCCTGGTCGCCGTACGAGAAGCTCGATCCGCAGATGCAGCGTGAAATCGGCGGCCCCGCACAGGGCACCGGCGCCAGCTATAGCTGGGATGGCAACAGCAAGGCCGGCGCCGGCCGCATGGAGATCGTGCAGTCGGTACCGTCGTCGCGGGTCGATATCCAGCTCGACTTCAGCCGGCCGATGCGGGCGCGCAGCAGCGCGCAGTTCACGATCGTCCCGCAGGGCGACGGCAGCGAGGTGACCTGGGCGATGAATGGCGACATGCCATACGTCTCCAAGGTGTTCAGCGTGTTCGTGAACATGGACAACATGATCGGCAAGGCCTTCGAGGAAGGTCTCGGCAATCTGAAGCGCCTGTCCGAGCGCGACGGCGCAGCGGCACCGGCGCTGCGTGCAGGCGGCGGCTGATGCTGCTTCCTGCACTTGCAACGGCACGACGACGGTGGTGTCATCGGTCGCCATGACGGCGACCGACATCCACCGCAGCATCGATGCCGTCTGGCGCATCGAATCGGCACGACTGATCGCGACGCTCGCGCGCATGGTGCGCGACGTCGGCCTGGCCGAGGAACTGGCCCAGGACGCGCTGGTCGCGGCACTGGAACGCTGGCCTGAAACCGGCGTTCCCGACCAGCCCGGCGCGTGGCTGATGGCCACCGCCAAGCACCGCGCGATCGACCGCCTGCGCCGCAGCAAGCTGCTGCAGCGCAAACACGAGGAACTCGCGCGCGAGCTCGAGGCCGACCAGGAAGGCGCCGACGATGCCCACCTCGACAAGCTCGACGACCCGTTCGGCGACGACCTGCTGCGACTGGTGTTCACGGCCTGCCATCCGGTGCTGTCGACGCCGGCGCAGGTCGCCCTGACCCTGCGCCTGCTCGGCGGCCTCAGCACCGACGAGATCGCGCGCGCGTTCCTGGTGCCGGAGGCGACCATCGCCCAGCGCATCGTGCGCGCCAAGCGCACGCTCGCCGACAAACAGGTGCCGTACGAAGTCCCGCGCGGAGAAGAGCTCGCGCAGCGGCTGTCGTCGGTGCTCGCGGTCGTCTACCTGATCTTCAACGAAGGCTACGCCGCCACCGCCGGCGACGACTGGATGCGCCCCGGCCTGTGCGAGGACGCGCTGCGCCTTGGCCGCATCCTCGCGGGCCTGGTGCCGAACGAGCCGGAGGTGCACGGACTGGTCGCACTGATGGAGATCCAGGCGTCGCGCTCGGCAGCACGCGTGGACGGCAACGGTGAACCGGTACTGCTGCTCGAACAGAATCGCGCCCGCTGGGACCAGTTGCTGATCCACCGCGGACTGACCGCGCTGGAGCGTGCGGAAAAGCTGGGCTCGGCGCGCAACCCGTCGCGCGGCCCGTACACGCTGCAGGCGGCCATCGCGGCCTGCCATGCGCGCGCCCTGACCGCGGAAGCGACCGACTGGGCGGAAATCACCGGCTTGTACGGTGCACTGGCGCGGCAGGTGCCTTCGCCCGTGGTGGAACTCAACCGCGCCGTGGCGCTGTCGATGCTGTTCGGTCCGGCCGCCGGCCTGGCGCTGGTGGATGCACTCACCGACGACCCGCTGCTGAAGGACTACCACCTGCTCCCGAGCGTGCGCGGAGACCTGCTGCGCAAGCTCGGTCGCCTCGACGAAGCGCGAACCGAGTTCGAGCGCGCGGCGGGGATGACCCGCAACGCGCGCGAACAGACCCTGCTCAGGCAGCGTGCCGCCGAGTGCCTGGCGGAAGGCTGAGCGTCAGAGCGACACGATCGGCTTGAAACCGCCCCAGAACATGCGCTTGCCATCAAACGGCGCATTCTTCGGGTTCATCATGTCGGCCAGGCGCGGATCCTGCATCACCTGCTTGTTGATCTTGTCGCGCTGCGCACGCGACTTGTAGGTGATCCACGAGAACACCACCACTTCGTCGGCCTTGAGCTTCACGGCCTGCGGGAACGAGGTGAGCTTGCCCGGCTGGACGTCGTCGGCAACGCACTCGTTGACCTCGAGCGCACCGTATTCGCGCCAGATCTTTCCGGCCTTGCGCGCCATGGTCCGGTAAGCGGCGAGGTTCTTCTTCGGCAGCGGAAGTACATATCCATCAACATAGAAAGCCATCGTTTGCTCCTTCTTCATGGGCGACTGTGTGTCGCATGGTCCGACATGAGGCGTTAGCCCGCCGGCAAGACAAGCGTTAAACGCAGGGTCACGGCGCCTTTGCCGCTTCCACCTGCACCGCTTCCGCTTGTACCGCTTCCACTTGTACCGCTTCCACTTGAATCCGCATCGTCACGTTCATGTCGAAGCCGTAATCCTTGCCGGCGTCGATGCCGAACTCGTCGCGACGAAACGTTCCCACGGCGTCGGCGCCGCACAGTTCGCGCTGGTGCAGCGGGTGCGGGATGCACTTGAAGCGGTCGATCTTCAGGTCGAGTGGCTTGCTGATGCCGCGCAGGGTCAGCTCGCCGGTCACGCGGGTCGGAGCGCCGTCGCGGAAGTCGACCAGGCGCCCCTTGTAGACGGCCTTCGGGTACTTGCCGGTGTCGAGCAGGTCGGCTTTCCGCGCCTCGTCGTTCATCGCGTCCAGGCCGTAGTCGACGCTGGCGGTATCGATCGTGACATCGACCGTGCCGGTCGCGGCGGCCTTGTCGAGCTCGATCACGCCCTTGCTCGAGTTGAACTTGCCGCGCCAGACCGACACGCCCATGTGGTCGGCTTCGAAACTCGGATAGGTGTGGGTCGGGTCGATCTCGTAGCGGACCGGCTTGGCGGTCGCGGCGGTGCTCGCGACGATTGCGAGCAGGCAAGCCGCCGCCAGCAAACGGGACTTTGCGGGGCGAGACTTTACGGGACGTGGAAATGTCATGGTGGATTCCGGGAAGGGAGAGAGTGCCGGCTGCCTGCGCGGGTTCCGCAATGGCCGCCTTCTTTGACATGACGAACGGGCGCGGCCGGAATCGACATCGCCGGGCAACTGATTGGCGACAGCGACCTGGTCGGGGCCCGGCGCTACTTGTGGCGCTTCGACGGGGTCTTGCGAAGTGCGGCGGCGTAGGCCAGTTCCGCCCAGGGTTTCATCGCCTGCGGCGATTCCATGGCCGACTCCGGTGCCGACCAGTAGCTCATCGTGATCGGCCGCTGCTGGCCGAGGTAGACGTACGGCTCGCTCCCGGCGGCTTCGAAATGCAGGCGGGTCTCGTGGTCCACCTTCAGGTACAGGCCTTCTTCGATGACCACCCCGATCAGCGCACCATCGAGATAGACACCGTGGCCACCGAACATGCCGCGCGTCGTCACCCGGCCGAGGCCGTCGAGCAGGTCGTGCAGGTGTGCGATGAGAGCGTCGCTCATGGCAACGGGCTCCGCCGGCGGCGCTGGCTTGTTCTCGACATTGGCGCCCTCCCGCTGCGGCCGCTCGCCGGTGCAGTTTGACGCCATTTCGCCCCACCGGTCCGGATAAGCGGACACCGGCTCGCCGAATCCGCCATGACTGCGGCGACAATGGGCATCCCACGCCACCGTCCGTGCCGCATGACCCCGACCAGCAAGGCGCAACTGCAAATCCATTTCTGCGTGCTGCTGTGGGGCTTCACCGCGATCCTCGGCAAGCTGATCACGTTGCCGGCGCTGCCGCTGGTGTGGTGGCGCATGCTGATCGTGGTCGCCGCGCTGGCGCTGCTGCCGCGGGTCTGGCGCGGCCTGCGGGCGATGTCGCCGCGGCTGATGCTGGCCTATTCCGGCATCGGCGCGCTGGTGGCCCTGCACTGGCTGACGTTCTACGGGGCCATCAAGCTGTCGAACGCATCGGTCGGAGCGACCTGCATGGCGCTGGGCACGGTGTTCGTGGCGATGATCGAACCGTGGCTGACCCGCACCCGTTTCTCCAAGCGTGAACTGGCGCTGGGCGTGATGGTGCTGCCCGGCGTGGTGCTGGTGGTCGGTGGCGTGCCGGCCGGGATGCGCGCCGGCATAGCGGTCGGTGCGATGTCGGCGCTGCTGGTGGCGCTGTTCGGTTCGCTCAACAAGCGTCTGGTCGAGCATGGCGACCCGCTCACCGTGACCGCGCTGGAGCTCGGCGCCGGCACGCTGACCCTGACCCTGCTGGCACCGCTGATGCCGATGCTGTTCCCCGCATTCGCCGGCCCGCTGCTGGTCGTGCCCAGCGGCCACGACATCGTCCTGCTGCTGGGGCTGGCACTGGCCTGCACGCTGCTGCCGTTCACCCTGTCGCTGGTGGCCCTGCGCCACATGAGCGCGTTCGCGCAGCAGCTGGCCGTGAACCTGGAGCCGGTCTACGCGATCGTGCTGGCGGCGCTGCTGCTGGGTGAACAGCATGAGCTGACGCGCCTGTTCTACATCGGCGTGGTCATCATCCTGGCTGCGGTGTTCGTGCACCCGCTGCTGGGCAAGCCCAGGCGCCTGCAGCATCCGGAAGTACTGGGC
Organism: Lysobacter sp.; assembly: GCA_036524935.1. Lineage (GTDB taxonomy): Bacteria > Pseudomonadota > Gammaproteobacteria > Xanthomonadales > Xanthomonadaceae > Lysobacter_J. Next base: position 14,839 of record DATDBK010000198.1, read on the forward strand.
ACCGCCGAGGCCAAGGGCGCCGCGGACTAGCGGGTTCCCGGGGACGGCCGCGGCGGAAGCCGCTCCCGGCGGATTTGTGGCAGGCTTGGCGCCATCGTCCCTTGCAGGTTGCGCATGTATCTCGAGCACTACGGCCTGACCGAGCCGCCGTTCTCGATCACGCCGGACCCGCGTTTCGTGTTCCTCAGCGAGCGCCACCGCGATGCGCTCGCGCACCTGCTGTTCGGCGTCGGCCAGGGCGGCGGCGGCGGCTTCGTCCAGCTCACCGGCGAGGTCGGCACCGGCAAGACCACCCTGTGCCGGCTCCTGCTCGAGCAGATCCCCGACTCCACGCGCGTGGCGCTGGTGCTGAATCCGCGCCTGACCCCGGTCGAGCTGCTGGAGACGATCTGCGAGGAACTGCACCTCGACCTCGAAGGTCGCCGTGGCAGCCTCAAGGCGCTGGTCGACGCCCTCAACGCCTACCTGCTGGAGGCGTATTCGCAGGGCCTGCGCGTGGTGCTGATCATCGACGAGGCGCAGAACCTGTCGGTGGATGCGCTCGAGCAGGTGCGCCTGCTGACCAACCTGGAAACGCCGACGCAAAAGCTGCTGCAGATCGTGCTGCTGGCCCAGCCCGAACTGCGCACGATCCTGGCCCGCGATGAGCTGCGCCAACTCGCCCAGCGCATCACGGCGCGCTACCACCTGGCCCCGCTCGACGCCGCCGAGACCGGCGAGTACCTGCGCCATCGCTTCCGCGTCGCCGGTGGCCAGCATTTCCCGTTCAATGCCGCCGCGGTCAGGCGCATCCATGGCCATTCCGGCGGCGTGCCGCGCCTGATCAACAACATCGCCGATCGCAGCCTGCTGGCCGGTTATGTCCATGACGCCAGCCTGATCGATCCGCGCCTGGTCGATCGCGCCGCTGCCGAAGTACTGCCGCGGCCGATGCGGGCCCGGTGGCTGTTGAAGCCGGTCGTGGCGATTCCGCTCGCGATCGTCGCCACTGCCCTGCTCGCCGTCGCGGCGACGCTGTGGTGGCCGCGTGCTTCGACGTTGTCTCCGGCCACGGCATCGACACCGGTCGTGGTGCCTGCGAAGGCCAGGCCGGCCCGGGTCGCGACGCCGCCGCAGGTGCTGGATGCCGCGTCCCTGGCCACGCTGCTCGACGCGGATGCCCCGGCCGCAGCACCGACGCTCGCCTGGAGCCAGTTGCTGGCGCGCTGGCAGTTGCCCTCGGGAGACAAGGAATCGGCAATCGCTGCGACGTGTCCGCCGGTGCTGGCCGCCGGTGTCTATTGCCTGCGCGGCCGCACCACGCTCGACGCGCTGGCGGCGCAGGATCGTCCGGCACTGCTGCACCTGCGTGCCGGTAACCGCGAGACGTGGGCAATGCTCGAAGGCGCCGATGCGCGCCAGGTGCGCCTGCGGCTCGGCAACGATCGCGTCGCAGTCGACCGGATCGCATTGCAGCAATTCTGGGACGGCGATCACGCCGCGCTCTGGCGCGCTCCGGCGTTCCTGGCGGATGCGCCACGACCCGGCCGCCAGGGCGAGGCGACCGACTGGGTACGCGCGCGCCTGCAACCACGCTACCTGCCTGCGCAGGCAAGAACTTCGATGTTCGATGCTGCAATGCAGGACGCGGTGCGTCGTTTCCAGCGAGATCGCGGACTCACCAGCGATGGCGTGGTCGGACCGGCCACGCTGCTGGCGCTGGCCGCGACCGACCGCGATGGCCCGCACCTCGACGCGCCGACCGGCGATGGCGGGGACTGAACCGATGTCGCTGATCCTCGATGCCCTGCGCAAATCCGAAGCCGAACGCCGTCGTGGCCAGGCACCGGATCTGTACGCCGAGTTGCCGCCGCTGGTGTCGCGCGCCACGGCACGTCGGCCGGCATGGCCGTGGTGGCTGGCCGCTGGCTTCGCCCTGCTCGCGACGCTATGGATGCTGCGTGATGTCCAGTCCGGCTCCGGCGGGCTGGCCACGCCCTCCGGCAACGTCCGGACGGAAATCGCCGCATCCCACGCATCCGCGCCGGTCGCTCGCCCGGCCCCTACGCCCGTGGTAATTGCGCCAGCCGCGGCCTCGACAGCAGCGGTCGTGCCTGCGCGGGTCACATCCACCTCGAGCGCGTCCACATTGAGCACGACTGAAGCAGGCCAGCCCGCCGCAGGATCCCTGGCATCGGCAGCGCCGAAACCCGACCTCGCACAGGCCGCGCAGGCCGGCGTCGCGAGCGCCGCAACGCCAGGCGCATCAGCACCCCCGTCGTCCATCCCAGCATCGCCGCTGCCCGCGCCTGAAGCCGCTTCGCAGCCGGTTCTGCCACCAGTCGCAAGCGCCGCTCCTGCGCCGACCGCAAGCGCGGCCACCCCGCTCCCGGCCGCAGCCGCCCCGGTACGCCTGGCCGACCTCTCCGCCGGCGAGCGAGAGCAGTTGCCGGCGCTGAAGATCAGCATGCACATGTGGGGGCCGGCGCCGGCCCAGCGTTTCGCCATCATCGACGGCGCCCGGGTTGGCCAGGGCGACCGCGTGGGCGATGCGGTGGTCGAGGAGATCGCGGCCGACAGCGTGGTCCTGAACTGGCACGGGCAGCGCGTGGCGCTGCCGATCCGTTGACCGGCCGCCGCCCCAGTTGCGCTTGAACCCGCGCTGGCGTGACCATCAGCACGTCCCGGCGCCGTCCGGCCCCGTTCAACCGAGTCACCCATCCGAGTCACCATCCGATCCAGCCACCGAGGGGTTCCGCCATGAACAGCAGTACCCAGCAAGACACCGGCAAGTTGATCCTGCGTATTGCGCTAGGCGTACTGGTATTCCTGCACGGCATCTCCAAGCTGGAAGGCGGCCTGGACGGCATCATCAAGATGGTGGAGACCCAAGGGTTCCCGGGGGTATTCGCTTATGGCGTGCTGATCGGCGAAGTGCTGGCACCGCTGCTGGTGATCACCGGGTTCTTCTCGCGGATCGGCGGGATCCTGATCGTGGTCAACATGCTGTTCGCGCTGTACCTGGTGCACCTGGGTGACATCGGCAGGCTCAACGAGCAGGGCGGCTGGGCGATCGAGCTGCAGATCATGTTCCTGGCCACGGCCGCGGCGATCGCGCTGCTCGGACCGGGCAAATACGCGTTCAACCAGCGCTGAGGTCCGGGCGGCGGGACCCGGGTGCGCTGCGCTTACCCGGGCTACGTGGGAGCAGGGGCGAGCTGGTCCCGGGTGCGCTGCGCTTACCCGGGCTACGTGGAGCGGTCGGGGGTTGGACCTGGTAGCCCGGGTAAGCGCAGCGCACCCGGGAACCCGCTACGTCACATCCGGCTGACGCGGAACTTGCGTCCCTTGATCTTGCCTTCGCGCAGTCGCGCCAGCGCCGGCGCGCCCTGCGCGCGCGCCACCGCGACGTACGATCGCGTCGCGAACACATCGATCTTGCCGACCGCATCGGCCTTCAGCCCGGCGTCGCCGGTCAGCGCCCCCAGGATGTCGCCCGGACGCAACTTGTCGGTGCGGCCGGCATCGATGCGCAGCGTCACCATCGCCGCGGCCGGCACGCCGGTCGCCTTGCCGGTGAGCGGGGTCGCCTTGTACCAGATCAGCGGCACACCCTGGCGCTCCTCGATCGCACTCGCCCGCGCCTGCTCGCGCGGGCCACACAGGCTCAGCGCCACGCCTTCGCTGCCGGCGCGGCCGGTGCGGCCGATCCGATGCACGTAGATGTCAGGGTCGGTCGGCATGTCGTAGTTGACGACCATCGCCAGCTCCTTGACGTCGAGCCCGCGCGCGGCGACATCGCTGGCAACCAGCACCGTGCAGCTGCGGTTGGCGAAGCGCACCAGCACTTCATCGCGGTCGCGCTGTTCCATGTCGCCGTGCAGGGCCAGCGCGGTGAAGCCGTAATGCGCCAGTGACGCGGCGACCTCGTCGACGTCGCGGCGCATGTTGCAGAACACCACACACGATTCGGGCTTGTACTGCAGCAGCAACGCGGCCAGCAGCGGCATCTTCTTCGTCGCTTCGGCTTCGTAGAAGCGCTGGTCGATGGCCACGTGCTGCTCGTCGCCTTCGACCGTGACTTCCATCGGCTCGCGCAGCAGTCCGCGGCTGATCTCGCGCACCGCCTCGGGAAAGGTGGCCGAGAACAGCAGGCCCTGGCGCGACTTCGGCGTCTTGCCGACGATCTCGCGGATCGGCTCCTCGAAGCCCATGTCGAGCATGCGGTCGGCTTCGTCGAACACCAGCGTGCGCAGCGCGGAGAGATTGAGCGCGCGCTTGCGCAGCAGTTCCTGGATACGGCCCGGCGTACCGACGACGACGTGCGGCGCGTGCTCGAGCGAGGCCAGCTGCGGCGCCAGCGGCATGCCGCCGCAGAGGATCGACAGCTTCAGGTTGGGGATGGCGAAGGCGAGCTTGCGCAACTGCTTGCCGACCTGGTCGGCCAGCTCGCGGGTCGGGCACAGCACCAACGCCTGGGTGCCGCTCTGGGTGGCGTCGAGGCGATGCAGCAGGCCGAGGCCGAATGCGGCCGTCTTGCCGCTGCCGGTCGGTGCCTGTGCGATCAGGTCGCGGCCGGCGAGGATGGCCGGCAGGCTGCCGGCCTGCACCGGCGTCATCCGGGTGTAGCCCAGCGCCTGGACGCCCTGCAGGAGGGCCGGTTCCAGGGTCAGGGAGGCGAAGTCGTCGGAAATCTGCTCGTTCATGCCGACATGATCGCAGCTATCGGCTGAGCAGGGGCTCGGACCGCTGACGTAGCCCGCTGACGTAGCCCGGGTAAGCGCAGCGCACCCGGGGTCCCGGAGGCCTTGGCCCCGGGTGCGGCTTCGCCTTACCCGGGCTACCGCGAATCGTGGGCTTGCCTTTGGCTATGCTGCGGCCATCGGCCTGCCGGCCTGCCTGGACGCAGTGGCATGACCACCGACCCGCAGTTCACGCACATCCGCATCGTGCTCGGCATCGTCCTGGGACTGGGACTGACCACCCTGCTCAAGGGTATGTCGCGCTTCGTCCAGCACCCGGGCCGCGACCACATCTACTGGGTGCACATGGGCTGGGCGATCTCCATGTTCATCCTGCTGGTGCATTTCTGGTGGTGGGAGTTCGGCCTCAGCCACGTCCACCCGTGGAGCTTCGTCGCGTACGCGTTCCTCGTCTTGTACGTGGTCGTGCTGTTCGTGCTGTGCACGCTGCTGTTCCCCGACGACCTCGCCGACTACGGCGGCTGGCGCGACTACTTCCAGTCCCGGCGCGGCTGGTTCTTCGGGATCATGGCGCTGCTGTACGTGATCGATTTCGGCGACACGCTGGTCAAGGGCCACGACTACTACCGTCGCTTCAGCATCGAATACCCGATTCGCAACCTCGCCATGATCGGGCTGTGCCTGGTGGCGATGAAGGTGCGCTCGGAAACCTTCCACCGCTGCTTTGTCGTCGCCGCCATCGTCTACGAGCTGAGCTGGATCTACCGCCTCTACGACTACATCGACTAACCCGCCTGCCCGTTGTCACGACCCGGCTGTGATGATTTGCGCCCGCCTGCGAATCACTCCATCGAACAGGCAATCCAAGCCAAGGCATAGACGGGGATCGCAATGGAGCACACGGCCAGCATGACGGCGGACACACGGCAGCAGTTCGAGGCCCTGCTCCAGGCCCATCGCGGCATCGTATTCAAGGTCGCCGCGACCTACGCAAGCCACGCCGAGGACCGCGCCGACCTGGCCCAGGAGATCGCCGCACAGCTGTGGCGCGCTTTTCCCGGCTACGACCCGCAACGCCCCTTCCCGACCTGGATGTACCGGATCGCCCTGAACGTGGCGATCTCATGGTTGCGTGGCGAAGGCCAGCGCCGGCGCCACACTGTTTCGCTCGACGACAGCCTGCATGACCTGCCCGGCGAACAGGGCATCGACATGGAATCGCGGCAGCGACTGGAGGTGCTGCAACGCTTCATCGCCGGGCTCGATCCGATGCACCGCGCCTTGCTCCTGCTTTACCTCGAAGACCACAGCTACCGGCAGATCGCCGAGATCCTCGGCATCAGCGAAACCAACGTGGCCACAAAAATCAGCCGCCTCAAGCAGCGCATCCGCCAGGACCTGGCGTGAACCGGCAGCCCTCAAGCGCAAGGAACGAACATGGAACTCGATGAACTCAAGTTGGCCTGGCAGACCCTCGATCGCCGCCTGCAGGAGCAGACCGCGCTGAACGTCCAGTTGCTCACCGAATCGCGCATCGACCGGCTGCGCTCGCGGCTGCGCCCGCTGTGGTTCGGCCAGGTGATCCAGCTGGTCGTCGGTTTCGTGCTGACGGTGATGTTCGCGCGCTTCTGGGTGGCAAACACCGCCTCGCCCGCGCTGCTCGCCAGCGGCCTGCTGATGCATGCCTGGAGCGTGGCGCTGATCATTTCGGCGGTGATGGAACTGCTGCTGATCACCCGGATCGACTACGCCGGCCCGGTGCTGACGATCCAGAAATCACTGGCGCAGCTGCGGCTGTGGCGGACGCGGGTGTCGCCGTGGCTGGGGCTGCCGTTCTGGCTGCTGTGGATGCCGCTGATGGCGATCGCGTTCAAGCAGCTGTTCGGTGTGCAGATGCATCCGAGCGTGTACTGGACCGGCATCCCGATCGGAGTCGCGGGGATGCTGGCGACGGTGTGGTTCCACCGCTGGGCGCATCGGCCGCAGCGGCGCCACCTGGGCGAGTCAATCGATGCCGGCAGTGCCGGGCGCAGCGTTGCGCGCGCCCAGGAGTGCCTTGATGAGATCGCGCGGTTCGGTCAGGAATGAACCGCGCGACCGGCGCGCCGGTCAGGCCCTGGCGCGCTGCGGGAAGCCGACCATGCGCTGGGTTTCCTCGCACCACAGCTTCAGGCGGGCGCTGCGCAGGCTGGTCCACATCGTCAGTCGCGGCGCGGCCTGCAGCAGCGGGCTCGACTCGAACGCTTCGCGCAGGCGGTAGTTGGGGATGCGGCTGGCCAGGTGGTGGATGTGGTGGTAACCGATGTTGCCGGTGAACCAGTGCACCACCCGCGGCAGGTCGAAGTAGGAACTGCCGGCCACCGCGGCGCGACCGGAATCCCAGTCCTCGCGGCGGGCCCAGTAGGCCGACTCGAAGGTGTGCTGGACGTAGAACAGCCACACGCCCACGGCGCCGGCGACCAGCACGACCGGCAGGTGCACCATCAGCACGGTGTGCCAGCCGATGCTGAAGCCGAGCGCGAGGAACGCGACCAGCAGCATCAGGTTGTTGAGCAGCACGCTGGCCCATTCCTTCTTCCAGGTGAAGGGAAGATCGAACGGGAAGCGGTGCTTGATCACGAACTGATAAAGCGGACCGACGCCCAGCAGCACCGGGGTGCTGCGGTACAGGCGGTAGCCGAGCCGGCGAATGCGCGGCAGCGCGCGGTATTCGGCGACGGTGAGCGTGTCGATGTCACCCATCTCGCGGCGGTCGAGGTTGCCCGAGGTGCCGTGGTGGATGGCGTGGGTCTTCTTCCAGTAGCCGTACGGGAACAGCGTCACCAGCCCGAGGCAGCGACCGACGAGGTCGTTGGCGCGCTGGCTGGCGAAGAACGAACCGTGGCCGCAGTCGTGCTGGATGATGAAGGTGCGCACGTACAGGCCGGCGGCCGGCAGCACCAGCAACAGCGTCCAGCCGAAGCCCCAGCCGTCGACGACGCTCCAGGCCATCAGTGCCCACAACGCGATGAAGGGAACCAGGGTATTGATCAACTGCCAGACTGCGCGACCGAGGTGCGGCCGGGCAAAACGGGCGCAAAGCTGGCGGAGGGCGGCGGCGGTGGGTGACGCGGAGGCTGTGGCGCTCAAGGCACTTCTCGATGTGGACGACGCATTGTGGGTGCCGGCCATGACAGTCACAATGACGTTCGCATGCGTATGGTCGTCAGTCATGTCGAATCTGCGACCGCCATGGGGTTCGCGATGATGGCCGCGACCCCGCGAAACGGCCCTGGCCACTGCCGCTCGCCAGCGCGACCGCCCGTACGCTAGGCTGCGCCGGTATGAACGACTGGTACGTCTATCTGCTCGAATGTCGCGACGGCAGCCTGTACACGGGCATCACCACCGACGTCGCGCGACGGTATGCGCAACATGAAGCCGGCAAGGGCGCCCGTTACACCCGCGCGCGACCGCCAGTCCGCCTGCTGGCGCAATTCACCTACCCCGACCGCGCAACTGCCAGCCGGGCGGAATACGCCATCAAGCAGCTGCGACCGGAGCAGAAACGCGCACTTTGCGCGAGCGCCGGATGACCGCGCGCCCCACCGCCGGGCGCCCGCCATTGCGCAACGCCACCGGCATTGAGACCCTGAGCGCCCTTCCCCGCGCCACGGCCATGCAACAGATCGAATTCGAACTCGACCGCGACCACGTCGAACTCAACCAGCTGCTCAAGCTGGTCGGACTGTGCGACAGCGGCGGCGCCGGAAAAGCCATCGTCGCCAGCGGTGCGGTCAGCGTCGACGGCA
>DATDBK010000199.1:0-34436 GCA_036524935.1 Lysobacter sp.
GCGCAGCTCGGGGCTGTCGATCTCGGCGAGTGCCTGGCCCTTGGTCACCTTGTCGCCAGCGACGACCTGCAGGGTCACCGTGCCGCCAGCGATGGCGTACAGGGTCGGGCTGTTGGAAGCGATCACGCGGCCTTCGGCCGAGATGTCGCGGACCAGGTCACCGCGGGTCACTTCGGCGATACGCAGGCGCGAGGCGTCGAAGGAGCGGGAACCGGCGGACCAGCCCGAGAGCAGCCAGCCGATGACGATCGCCAGTGCGGCCACGCCGGCGCCTGCATACAGCCACTGGCGCCGCCGCGGCGACAGCGCCTGCGTGGAAGCGGCGGCATTGCCGTGTACGGGGCGGTCCTGGCCGGAGGTGTCGCGGATGCTCATGGCGGGCGGTCTGGAATTAAGGGCTCTGTTCCCTATACGCAGAACGCGTGCCAACTGTAACGGCTTGATTTAATTACATTTGTAGGCGCGGACGGGTGTCCGTCCGGACGGTCACGTGTCCGGGCGGACAGCGGCCATGGACGCGACACCCGGCATTCGGCTGCATCGATGCAACGGCTGTGGTGCTGAATCGGAGACGGGACGCTGCGCGCACGGGCGCTAAACTGGCCGCCTTTCCCAGCGGGATTCCCCCTCCATGTGCGGCATTGTCGGCGCGATCGCGAATCGCGATGTGGTTCCTGTCCTGATCGAAGGCCTCAAGCGCCTGGAATACCGTGGCTATGACTCCGCCGGCCTGGCCGTCGTCAGTGGCGACCCCGGCCGTTCCGAGGTCCATCGGGTCCGCCGCACCGGACGCGTCTCCGAGATGGAGAACGCCGCGCAAGCCGAGCAGTTCAGCGCCCGCCTGGGCATCGGCCACACGCGTTGGGCGACCCACGGCGGCGTTACCGAAGCCAACGCGCATCCCCACATCAGCCACGGCGTCGCGCTGGTGCACAACGGCATCATCGAGAACCACGAAGAGCAGCGCGAACGCCTGCGCCAGCTCGGCTATGAGTTCGAGTCGCAGACCGACACCGAAGTCATCGCGCATCTCATCCATCACCACCTGAGCGGTGGCGACGACCTGCTGCGCGCGCTGCAGAACACCGTGCGCGAACTGCATGGCGCCTACGCCCTGGCCGTGGTGAGCCGACAGGAGCCGGGCCGCCTCGTCGCCGCGCGCATGGGCTGCCCGCTGCTGGTCGGCCTGGGCGACGGCGAGAATTTCGTCGCCAGTGACGTGTCCGCGATCATCCAGGCAACGCGCCGCGTGATCTTCCTGGAGGAAGGCGACACCGCCGAAGTCACCCGTGAAGCGGTGCGCGTGTTCGACGGCGAAGGCAGGCAGATCGAGCGCGACGTGCACGTGTCCGACGTGTCGCTGGCGTCGCTGGAGCTGGGTCCGTACCGCCACTTCATGCAGAAGGAAATCCACGAGCAGCCGCGCGCGATCACCGACACTATCGAAGCCGTCATCGACAACGGCGCGTTTTCCCCCGAGCTCTTCGGCCAGAACGCGCAATCGATGCTGGCCGACATCGAAGGCGTGCAGATCCTTGCCTGCGGCACCAGCTACTACGCCGGCCTGACCGCGCGCTACTGGATCGAGGCGATCGCCGGCATCCCGTGCTCGGTCGAGATCGCCAGCGAATACCGTTACCGCAAGGCGGTGGCGAATCCCAAGCACCTGATCGTCACCATTTCGCAGTCGGGCGAAACGCTCGACACGATGGAGGCGCTGAAGTACGCCAAGTCACTCGGCCACGACAAGAGCCTGTCGATCTGCAACGTGCCCGAGAGCGCGATCCCGCGCGCGAGCAAGCTGGTCTATTACACCCGTGCCGGTGCCGAGATCGGTGTCGCTTCGACCAAGGCCTTCACCACCCAGCTGGTGGCGCTGTTCACCCTGACCGCGGTGCTGGCCAAGCTGCAGGGACGTTTGTCGGCCGGGCAGGAAACGGAGTACCTGGAAGCGCTGCGGCACCTGCCGGGCAGTGTCCAGCACGCACTCAACCTCGAGCCGCAGATCGTCAGCTGGGCCGAGCGTTTCGCGCCGCGCCAGCACGCGTTGTTCCTGGGCCGTGGCGTGCATTACCCGATCGCGCTGGAAGGCGCGCTCAAGCTCAAGGAAATCTCCTACATCCACGCCGAGGCCTACCCGGCCGGCGAACTCAAGCACGGTCCGCTGGCGCTGGTCGACGCGACCATGCCGGTGGTGGTGATCGCGCCGAACGACAGCCTGCTGGAGAAGGTCAAGTCGAACATGCAGGAAGTGCGCGCACGCGGCGGCGAGCTGTTCGTGTTCACCGACGAGGACAGCCAGTTCGGTCCGTCTGACGGCGTGCACGTGATCCGCGCACCGCGCCACGTCGGCGTGCTGTCGCCGGTGGTGCACGCGATTCCGGTGCAGTTGCTGGCCTATCACGCTGCATTGGCGCGCGGCACCGATGTCGACAAGCCGCGCAACCTGGCCAAGTCGGTGACGGTGGAATAACCGTTTCGTTCCTCGGATGACGGGATAGGGTTTCCAACAGCGCTCCGGGCCGCTTGGCCGCCGACATATTCGTCGTAGCCAAGTGGCTCGCGCCAGGGTGTTCCTCCCGGTCCACCTGCACCGCCTGTGGCAGACCCTCGCGGCCGCCGACTATTCCCAGGACGCGCGCGACTTCGGCAACGTGCCGTCGGGGTCGTGGACGTTGAACACGTCAGCGTCGTCGAGCCGATCCGGATAGATCACGATGTTCGTGCCACCCGGCCGCCTGGTAGAAGGGAACAGCAGCCCGACGGCGACGGTCGCGACAATGTCGGACATGAACCACGTCGGCGGCTCGACCTCTTCCATGAAGTAGAGGCGCTTCCACTCGCAGTCCCATTCCTGCCAGAGCTGGTCCCAGGCATCGCTGTACCCGGCGCTGAAATCGACCACCTGGGCCAGTTGGAGCTGATAGGTCGCGATGGTGCCGGGCCCGAAGACCGGATTGGCCTGCCCGTATTCGGCGATCGCCGTTTCGGGTTCAAGCGCGTGGTACACGGCCTGCTGGCCGGGACGGTTGAAGCGGCCGCCGGCCTTTGCCGCGCCGGCGCCGCTGTGTGGCTGAAAGGCCCATTGGGGCGTCAGCACTCTGTAGGCGTGAAGTTTCAGTGGCGCGAGGATCAACCCGTCGCCCCTGCCGCCAGATTGGTGAAGTAGCGGCGAATCGCGCTTGCCTTGCCTTCGGCCACGTAGCGCTCAGCGGTCTCGCCGCCCAGCTCGGTCAGCGGAACGTTGCGGAACCAGTAGACCGCTTTGTCCACGTCGCCGCCGTTCGCATCCAGGACCAACGCGATCACGCTGACGGACTCCCGCATGTAGTCCTGAAGCTTCTCCGACTCCGGAGCGCGCTGCAGGGTGGTGCGGTGCACGCGGGCGAGGTCAGCCAGGCGCTGCCCGCTGATGTGCAGGCGATCGGCATACGCCTTGGGGGAAATGATCGATTTCTCACGCAAAGCCTCCGCGAAATGGGTCGAATCCTCTCGCATCACGGCACTCATGCGCCTACTCCTGTTCATCTAATTACGATGCAATTATGTCGCATTGACGTAGCGTGTCAAGTAAGCCCCTGCGCGCCGCTGTCGGGCCTTCCTATGAGCGCGCGCGAGAGCTGCTCAGCCTTGGGCTTCCGTTGCAAGTTAGACGTATATGTCTAATCCTCGGCCGTAAGCCCTGATATTAGACGTATACATCTAATGCGAACCTTGGACGAGCTAGGCAAAGCAGTCGCGGAGCGGCGTCGTGCCACGCGCATGACTCAGGCAGACGTCGCGATCCGGGCGGGAATCACTTCGGACACTCTTTCCCGGTTCGAGCTCGGAAAAGCGACTGAGCTCGGAACGCGGAAGCTGCTTTCGGTGCTGTCCGTCCTGGGCCTGGAGCTGGACTTCAGGGAGGAAGGCACGTCCGGCTCGTTGGATGAGCTGCGGAAGGAACATCGAGCGCCCCGATGAGCCTGTAGGTTTACGTGCACGGTCGCGAAGTGGCCCTCCTGGAAGCGCTCGACACCTTCACGAGTCGGCTCATCTACCGTGAAGGCGTGGACACTGCCGACTTCGTGTCCCTGACCATGCCGGTGCGCCGTGAGCCGTGAGCCGTGGGACTGGGACGGTTACTGACATACGCGCTGAGAAACGCCGATTGCCACGCCAAGCACCTGGCATTGCTCTACACCAACCGCGGCGATGTGCACCTTGCGCCCACGTACGACATGCTGACCACGGCCGCGTATTCGCAGTACGCCAAGAATCCACCTGGTATCGGGCTGCCAGGTCGCAAGACGTGGGATCCAGGGGAGGAGCCTGCAGCAGTCGATCGTGAAGCTTTTCGGGGTGACAGCCCGGGCACAAGCCCAGATCGTGGAGCAGATCAGCGCCGCCATTGCCGAGGTCGGCCCTGCTGTGCGCGAGGCGATGCACGAACACGGCCTTTCGTGAGATCGGCAAGCGCATGCTGATGGCGTGGCAAGATGGACTCGCTGGTCTGCGTGACAAGCGAACCTACGACCTTGGCGAGGCCGATCTTGGTGAGTCGTTCCAGCGGATCTCAGGCCCCGAGTCGGCGACGGGAGGGCGCGCCGTGATCGGACGATCCGATCTGGCGGACACCGACCCGATGGGTTGAAGTAGCGCCCGTGCCATCCAACTTCGGAGAAGACCATGCAGCGTGTCACCGGCATCGGCGGAGTTTTCTTCAAATCGACGGACCCGAAGGCGCTTGGCGCCTGGTACCGCGACCACCTTGGTCTGGATGTCTCCGACTGGGGTGGGGCCGTATTCCAGTGGGGCGGTTCGGACAGTGCGCCCGGCATGACAATCTGGAGTCCCTTCGCCCAGGACACCAGTTACATGGAGCCAAGCTCCGCGTCGTTCATGGTCAATTTCCGGGTTGCGGACCTGGACGGTCTGCTTGCCGCGCTGCGCGCCGAAGGTTGCAACGTCGTCGACAAGACCGAAAGTTCCGAGCAGGGAAAGTTTGGCTGGGTGATCGATCCGGAAGGGAACAAGGTGGAGCTCTGGCAGCCGCCAGCGGGGCAGTAGCCGCGTTCGCGGTGCCGGTTTAGCTTGCCTTACCGCGTTGACTGGCAGATTCTGCCGAAGACACCTTCTACATGCCGGCTGAGAGCCGAAGCGGCAGTAGCCGCTTCATGGCGAACTCAGACGGACGAACAATGCGGCTTGCCGATTTCATTGAGATGAACGCCTCGTCGATAGTCGACGGCGCCGAAGCCTTCGCCGCGACACAGGCTCCGCTTGGCATCCATCTGGATACCGCCGCGCTTCGCGACCATCTTCCCGAGATCCTGCAGGCGGTCGTACTCGATCTGCGAACGTTCCAGGGCGCAGAAGCGCAACACGTAAAGTCGGAAGGGCGGGCTGTCCGCCTCGCCGGACCCCCATCGGCCGCCAGGTCCCATGGGCGCCTTCGCGCGAAGGGGGGGTTCAATGTGGACCAGATGGTGGCCGAGTACCGCGCCCTGCGTGCGGCAGTCCTTCGCCTCTGGTTCGCCGATCACCCTCTGACGCACGATGCCGTCGAAGATATCGTCCGGTTCAACGAAGCCATCGACCAGGCGGTTGCCGAATCCGTGGCCGACTTCTCGACGGAAGCAGAGTCCTGGCGCCAGGTCTTCCTCGGCTTGCTGGGCCACGACCTGCGTGGACCTCTGAGCGTCATCGTGACCACGTCCGAGCTGATGTCGCGGATGACGCAGGACGTCCCGTTCACCGAACACACCGATCGCATCATTCGTAGCGGCAGGCGAATGAGCAAGCTGCTCGACGATCTTCTCGACTACAGCCGCACGGCACTCGGCCAGGGCATCCGGATCAACCGGGCCGAAGCTGACCTGAAGGAGGCTCTGGGCGAGGAGATCGACTTGCTCAGGGCGATGTATCCAACCTTCAGGATCCACTTCGACGCGATGGGAAACACGCGAGGCCGCTTTGACGCTTCACGGATCCGCGAAGCGCTCAGCAATCTGGTGACGAACGCCACGAAGTACGGCGATCAGCAATCGGACATCATTGTCGCGCTCTCAGGCGACGACAAGGAAGTCATGCTGGTGGTCCGGAACAGCGGTGCCGTTCTTTCGCCCGATTCACTGGGTGCATTGTTCGAGCCGCTGCAGCGGGGGCCGATTACGGCGAGCAGCGGGGATGAGGCGAGCCTGGGACTCGGCTTGTTCATCGTGCGGGAGATTGCGAGAGCACACGGTGGCGACGTGGCCGTCAGTTCCGTGGCGGGCACGACTTCGTTCACGATGCGGTTGCCAAGAAAGCCATAGCCCAGGAGCCTGCATCGGCCTAGCGGAAGCCCGCCTCGATCTGTTCCAGCGACTTGCCCTTTGTCTCCGGTAGCAGGAACGCCGCGACCAGGAAAAAGATCACCGAACATCCCGCCCACGCGAAGAACATACTCGCGTACCCGTGGTGGCCAACCACCGGCAGGAACATCGCCGCGATCGTCGTCGACACCAGCTGGTTGATCAGCAGGGCGATGCTCATGCCATTGGAGCGGATGCGCGTGGGCATCAGCTCCGACAGCGCCAGCCACACGCATACGCCTGGCCCCACGGCGAAGAAGGCGACGAACACCAGGATGCAGGCGGCGACCGCCCAGCCATGCGCGGGTGGCGGCACCGGGCCGATGCTGGCGCGCTCGATCAGCAGCGGCGCATGGGCGGCCGCGTCGGGGTCCGGGAACGGATTGAGATGCACCCGGCGGAAGAACGCGCCGATCACGCCGTCGGCCTGCGCGCTCGCATCGCGCCGGATCACCAGTGCATCGGTATCGAGCGCATCGCTGCGCACCGAGCGCACGTTGGTAAATCCGCCGTAGGCATAAGAGACGGTCAACTGCTGCGGTCGCTTCTCCTCGGCCGGCGCCAGTCGCTGCCAGCTTTCGGCATCGAGTGCCAAGCTGAGCGAGTCCCCGCTGACCTGCTGCTGGAGCGTCGAGCGGATGTCGAGGTGACCGCGTTCGGCCTGGAGGAACAGCAATGCCGCAGACAGCAACGCCAGCGCGATGCCGCCGCTACCAAGCATCAGCAGGAACTTGCGTCCCTTGCGATCGACCAGTAGCAGTGCGACCACGGTCATCACTGCGTTGAGCAGCTTGATCGCCACGTCGGCGCCGTTGGCCACTGCGCCCGGAAGGCCGGCCTGGTGGAGGATGGTGACAGCGTAGGCCAGCACCGAATTGATACCGGTGGCCTGGGTGCAGGCAAGGATCAGGCAGGCGAGCAGGAACGGCCATGCGTAGCGACGGCTCAGGAGGCGGTCGTGCATGTCACTGGCTTTGGCGTCCGATGCCGTCGGCGCCTGCATCGCGCGCAGGGTCGACTCCACCTCACCGGCGCCGACGGTGCGCTGCAACGCCAGGCGTGCCTCGGCGATGCGCCCGCGCCGCACCAGCCAGCGCGGCGATTCGGTCAGCAGCATGACGCCGGCGCTGAACACCAGCCCTGGCAGCAGGCAGCTCCAGAAGATCGTGCGCCACGCATGGTCCTTCACTTCGAACAGGACGCGACGCTGCTCATCGCTTGCGAGCGCCTGCACCGAAGCGGTCATCGTATCGACCACATGCGCCTGGTACAGACCGATCAACGCCGCCAATACCAGTCCCACGGTGAGCAGCAGCTGGAACATCGCCGCGCCGCGACCGCGCTTGCCGGGGCTGAGCACCTCGGCCAGGTACAGCGGCACGACGACGCCGATCAGACCGCCGCTGATGCCCTGCAGAAGCCGTCCCAGCAGCAACGGCGTGTAGCCCGACGCGAGCGCCATCACCGGGATGCTGAGGGTGAACAGAACGCCCGCCAGCAGCATCGCCCCGCGTCGACCGATCGTGTCGGCGATTGCACCGGCGAACAGCGACGACAGCACGCTTCCCAGCAGCACCGCGGCGACCACGAAGCCCAGTTGTTGGCTGGTCAGGTGCCAACTCACGCTCGCCGTGGACTCCAGGTATGGCAACGCGCCGGCGATGATACCGATGTCGATGCCGTACAGCAGCCCGCCCATGCCGGCGATGAAGAGCAGGTAGCGGACCTGCCACAGCGGGCTGGCGGTGCGGGCTGGCGCGGGCATGGCGGCGGAAACGTCGTTCATCGAGCCGGTCCTTCAGAGCGAGCGGTGCGGCGCCGTCGGCGCCGGGGCGAATGCGGGAATCAGGCGAGTTCTATCTCTTCGCCTTCGACAAATACCTGACGCACACGCAACTGCGGATCGAGGACTACCAGGTCGGCCCAGGCATCGGCCTGCAGGCGGCCGCGGTCGTGCAGGTCGAGGTAGTCGGCCGGGTAGCGCGACAGGCGATTGGATGCGTCGGCAAGATCCAGTCCGAGCGATACGAGATTGCGCAACGCCTGGTCCATCGTCAGCGCACTGCCGGCGAGCGAGCCAGTCGCCAGACGCACGCAGCCCAGGCATTTGTGCACGCGCTGCGATCCCAGTGCGTACTCGCCGTCGGGCATGCCGGTGGCAGCGGTGGCGTCGGTGACGCAGTACAGGCGCGGGATTGCGCGCAGTGCGGTGCGGATCGCGCCCGGATGCACGTGCTGCAGGTCCGGGATCAGTTCGGCGTACTGCGCATGCGCGAGCGCCGCGGTGGCGATGCCGGGGTGGTAGTGGTCAACGCCGGTCATGCCATTGAACAGGTGGGTGAAGCCGGCCGCACCGGCTTCCAGAGCGGCCACGCCGTCCTCGTAACTGCCGGCGCTGTGGCCGAGCTGCACGCGGATGCCGAGCGACTTCAGACGCGGAATCAGCGCGCGGTGGCTGCCGATCTCCGGCGCGAGCGTAAGCACGCGGATCGGCGCGATTGCGTGCAGCCGCTCAACCTGCTCGAACGTCGCCTCGACCACCAGCGGTGGCTGCGCGCCGAGGCGTTCGATGCTGATGAACGGACCTTCCAGGTGCACGCCCAGCACGCGTGCCATGCCGGGGTCGCGCGTTCCGATCGCACCAGCCAGGCCGCGCAGTGCCTGCACGATGTCGTCGTCGTGCGCGGTCATGGTGGTGCCGAGCAGGGCGGTGGTGCCGTGTCGCGCGTGCGTGCGGGCCACGGTCCGGGCGGCGCCGCCACCCTGCATGATGTCGACGCCGGCAGCGCCGTGGACATGCAGGTCGATGAATCCAGGAAGGATCAGCGGCAAGTCGCCGTCAGCATTGCTGTCTGGTATCGCGCGGATGCTGCGCACACGCTGGTCGAATCCGATTTCCCCTCGCATCCAGCCCGTAACGGTGAGGATGCGGCCATGCAGTGTTCGTGAGGTCAAGGCGGTGGCTCGGCGATGATCACCTCGATGCCAAGCCGCTGCAGTCCCTCGCGGTACTCGCTGCTGATGCCGGGATCGGTGATGACGGTGTGGATCTGGTCGAGGCGGCCGATGCGATGCAGGCTGACCCGGCCGAACTTGGAGGCATCTGTCAGCACGACGACCTTGCGCGCGTGCTCGACCATGCGGTGGTTGAGGCTGGCTTCGGCTTCGTGGTGCGTGGTCAGGCCGAACTGCAGGTCCAGGCCGTCCACGCCCAGGAACAGGGTGTCGAAGCTGTAGGCATTGAGGCTTGCTTCGGCCTGGCTGCCCTGCAGCGACAGCGATTGCTTGCGCAACAGGCCGCCGGTCAGCAGCAGTTCGATGCCGGGCGCGTTGGCCAGTTCCCAGGCGATGTTGAGGCCGTTGGTCATCACCGTGATGTCGCGATGCAGGTGCAGGTGCCGCGCCAGCGTCATCGTGGTCGAACCGGAGTCGATGATGATGTTGTCGCCGGGCCTCACGAGTCGCGCCGCGTGCGCGCCGATCGCATCCTTCAATGGCAGGTTGAGCGCATCCTTCTCGTGGATGTTCTGCTCCGGCGGCGGCGTGCGCACCAGCGCGGCGCCACCGTGGTTGCGCGTGGCCAGCCCCTGCGACTCGATGTGGGTCAGGTCGGCGCGGATCGTCACCGAAGACACCCCGAAGCGATCGACCAGGTCGGCGACCTGGACGTTGCCCTGCAGGACCAGCAGTTGCAGGATCTGTTGCCGGCGTTGGCGGGTGTTTCGCATGGCGGGCCTGTTCGTTCGATTCGGAAGCCGGAAGCTTATCGTTCCGAAAGGGCAACGGCGGCGGAAGTTTCGTTCTGGGCTTTCGGCCCCGCCTGATTGCGGGCGCAGGCGCGGGCGTACTCGGCCAGGCGCGAGAAGACCTTGTGCCGGATCAGCGCGTGCGGATTGGGCACCAGCCGCCCGGCCACCACCTCGCGGTACTGCTCGGGCATGTACTGGCTCAGCAGGGTCGGGGTCGGCGGGTGCCGCTGCAGATTCGCGACCAGCTGGTCGACCGCATCGCGAACCCGCGGTACGCCCCAGTAGTAGCGGCAACGGTCGCTGAGCGCGTACTTGCGCAACAAGCGCAGCTGGTGCTCGTCACCGCTGTAGTGATGGCGCCAGTAACCGGTGTGCTCGAGCATGCTGCGGTCCAGCACTTCCGGCAGCCGCGAGAGGTGTTCGCCCTGCGGC
This sequence comes from Lysobacter sp., assembly GCA_036524935.1. Taxonomy (GTDB): domain Bacteria; phylum Pseudomonadota; class Gammaproteobacteria; order Xanthomonadales; family Xanthomonadaceae; genus Lysobacter_J. The sequence goes on from DATDBK010000199.1 coordinate 10,517, forward strand.
AGTAGCTCGTCCTCGATGGCCGCCAGCGCGAAAAGCGCCTCGCGCAGCGCGAACGTCGCCGCCGGGCCGACCTTGAGGATGGCGAAGTGGTCGCGCACGAGCGCGTGCAGGGATGGCTCGGTCTGGTAGTCGGTGGAGTGCGCCTCGAAGACGATGCGCGGCTGTGCTTCGATGAAGTCCGACAGTGAGGCTGCGGCCTGGCGGTCGTAGTGGTGCACGTCGCTGTGGTCGAAGTCGACGCCCGGCTGCACCACCATCGCGATCACGCGTTCCCACGCCGGCGCCAGGTCGGGCGAGGCAAATGCCTGGCGATGAATGTCGAGCGTGCGCGCGGCGGCTTCCGGATGCGTTACCTGCAAGCCGCCGGCGAGCGAGGCCTCGCCGCCGGGCACCGGCACTTCGGTGCCGATCACGTACACCGGCGGCGGCAGGCCGGCGTCGCGGGCGGTTCGCTCCGCGATCCGCGCCAGTTCCGCCGACCGTGCGGCGACGGTCTCGTCGGCCAGCGGCGTCGGGTCGTCGGCGCAGGACATGCTGCAGTCGAGGTGGATCTTGTGGAAGCCGGCGGCGACGTAAGCGGCGATCAACTCGCGCGCGTGCGCCATCGCTTCGGCTGCCGGCAGCTTCTGCCATGCATTCGGACCGAGATGGTCGCCACCCAGTACCAGCCGGTCGAGCGGAAATCCCTGCGTGTGCGCCAGCCGCAGCACGTAGTCGCGGAACTGCGACGGGTTCATGCCGGTGTAACCACCGAACTGGTCGACCTGGTTGGAGGTCGCTTCGATCAGCAGCAGCGTGTCGTAGTGCATGGCGACCTGCATTGCCGCCAGAAGCACCTGCTCGTGGCTGCAGCAGACACTGTAGATGCCCGTGCTTTCGCCGCGGCGATGGGCGGCGAGCAGGGCGGTGATCGGGGAGTGTGCTGCGGACATCGGGGGCGGTTTCCGGTCAGTGGTCACAGGACGCTGCTGCGTTGGCGCGCCAGCAGTGCTGCGCCGCGCGCGCCACCGGCATCGCCGTGGCTTGGCGGCAGAATCGGCGGCACCTGCACGCCCTTGAACAGATGCGCGGCCATGGCGGCCGGCAGGTCGCGGTAGAGCTGCTCGAACCTGGACAGGCCGCCGCCGAGCACGATCACGTGCGGATCGAAGGCAAGCACCACACCGGCGAGCCCATGGCCGAGCAGGTCGCGGTGGATGTGCAGCGCCTGCAGCGCGATCGCGTCGCCGGACTGCGCGCGGGCGATGACCTCGCTGGCCTCGCAATGGTCGCCGCCGACATGGTGGTGAATCAGCGCCAGCCCGCCGCCGGAGACATAGCGCTCCAGGCAGCCGCGCAGCCCGCAAGCGCAGTCGAGCATCGGCAATGAATGCTTCGCCAGCAGCGTCGCCGGTACCGACCAGTGGCCCCACTCGCCGGCGATGCCGTTGTAGCCGGCGACCAGGCGACCCTCGACGCAGTAGCCGCCGCCCGCACCGGTGCCGAGGATGACGCCGAACATGCTGGCATAGCCGGCCGCCGCCCCGCCGTGGGCTTCCGAGAGGGCAAAGCACTGCAGATCATTGCCCAGGTGCAGCGGGCGGGCGAGCAGTCGCTGCAGGTCCGCGCCGACGTGACGGCCGGTGAGGGCCGGCACGTTGGCGCTGAGCTGACGGCCGCTGATGCGGTCGACCACGCCCGGCACGCCCACGCCGATGGCATCGCAGGACCGGCCGAGGTCCGCGTCGGCACCCTGCACGAGTGCGGTGATCGCCTGCAGGAACGCGTCGTAATCCTGGGTCGGAGTGTTGATGCGACGCCGGTAGCCGACCTCAAGATCGTGGCCGCACGCGACCAGCTCGATCTTGGTGCCGCCGATGTCGATGCCGTAGTAGGTCTGCATGGTCGCGCGATCAACCGGCGCGGTGGATGGTGACGCCCTGCACGACGCGATTGACCGTGCCGTCCGGGAACGGGTTATCGGGGGTCAGTCCGAGCGCAGCCGAACGCATCAGCGCATAGCGTTGCGGCAGGGTCAGCCACAGCGGGGCGAGCCAGGCATCGGGCAGGGCCGGCACGTCCAGCTCGAAATCGCTGGCGTCGGCGTCGCCGCCCTGCGGGCCGACCGAGAGGATGCGACCGGCGATGCGATCGCGGCGAAGCTCGTCGAGCAGGTCCTGCTCGTAGCGACGCGCCAGCGGCTGCGCGCTGCGCAGCGCCACCACCAGCGTGGCGCCATCGACGGTGGACTTGGGGCCGTGGCGAAACCCCAGCGGCGTGGTGGCCAGCGCCAGCACGCGGCCTGCGGTCAGTTCCAGCACTTTCAGCGCGCACTCGCGCGCGAGCGATTCCAGCGGTCCGCTGCCCAGGTAGATCACGCGCGCGTACGCGGTGCCTGCCAGTTCCGCGGCGGCCTGTTGCCATTGCGCCAGCGCCCGCTCGCCCAGCGCGGCTATCGTGCGAAGTTGCTCCAGGCGTTGCGTCCACGGTGCCGCATCGAAGGTCGCCAGCGCCGCCAGCAGCATGCAGCTCAGGCTGCTGGTCATGGCGAAGGCCTTGTCGCAGCTGGCGGCAGGCATCAACAGGGTGAACGTGTCGGCGCGGCCGCGACCGCGCTGAGCCAGTTCGCCCTGCGCATTGCAGGTGATGTCGAGAAAGCGCGCATGGGCCACGCGCTCGCGCACCAGATCGACAGCGGCGACGCTCTCCGGGCTGGATCCGCTGCGGCCGAACGACACCAGCAAGGTCGGTCGGTCGCGATCGAGGTAAAGCTCGGGATGGGTCAGCAGGCTGGTGGTGTGGATCGCACGCACCTCGGCTGGCCACTGAGCGTTGATCTGGTCGGCGGCCATCTCGGCGATGAAACCCGAGCTGCCGGCACCGGTCAGGATCACCCGCTGCGAGGGCTGGCGCAGGCAGTCACCGAGAAAGCGGTCGAGGTCGCCGCGCGCCCGCTCCAGCAGGTCCGCCAGCTCGCCCCACAGCAGCGGCTGCTGCGCGATTTCCTGCGCGGTATGGCCGCCGCCGAGGCGCTGCCAAGTGGACAAGTCGGGAGGCGAGATGGCGTCCATTTCGTGATTCCTGTTGGGCGAGCGCACGATCTGCGTTTTCTTTCGAAATGTCAAATATCGAAAGTTAAGCAAAAGTTTGCCGGGGCGTAGGTTTCGCGTGCGGACCACAGCGATGCCGGGTTCCTGCGATATCGCGCCCGCGCCTCGCTGGCTGTGATTGCACGGTTTTGAGGGTCTTTTCGAGTGATAAGAAAGTGGTGCTTTGCACAAAGTTTCGATTATAAGAAAAATACCTTCTATTTTCTTTGCAATTCGTTGACACGTTTCGATCGGCTGCCCTAGAGTCGGTCGCAATGGTTTCGGATTCCCGCGATCCGCGGGCTTGGGGGCAAGTTGAAGATCCGCCGACGACAGCATGTAGGCCTGGCCATCGCGATGGCGTCTGCGTGGTTGGCCGCGCCCGTGCCTGCCCTGGCCGAGTCGCTGGGCAACCTGCGCCAGATCGCCCCGACCACGGGCAAGGGTGGCGAAGCGGGCTGGAACCTGAGCACCGACAACGGCGTGCGCGTGCGCATCGATCTGCTACGCGCCGATGTCGTGCGTGTGCAGGCAGGTCGCAACGGCAAGCTGTTGCCGGCCGGTGACAAGGCCGCACCGATCGTGCTGCCGCAGCCGGCGACCGCGGTGCCCTTCACGTTCGAGGAAGGCGCTGGCGAGGTCCGCATCCGCACGGATGCCATGGTCCTGCACATCCAGCGCCAGCCGCTGCGCCTGACGCTCGAGCGCATCGAAGCCGGCAAGACCATACCGCTGTGGCAGGAACTGCAGCCGCTGGACCTGGACGCCGCGCAAAGCGTGCAGACCTTGTCCAGCCAGGTCGACGAACACTTCTATGGCGGTGGCCAGCAGAACGGACGCTTCGAGTTCAAGGGTCGCGAACTCGAGATCTCCTACTCCGGTGGCTGGGAAGAGGGTGATCGCCCAAGTCCGGCGCCAATGCTGCTGAGTTCGCGCGGCTGGGGCATGCTGCGCAACACCTGGAGCGACGGCAGCTACGACCTGCGCCTGTCCGACCAGTCGACGCTGATGCACCGCGAAGACCGCTTCGATGCGTATTACTTCGTCGGCACCAGCCTGCACGCGCTGCTCGACCGCTATACCGCGCTGACCGGGCGCGCCGGCCTGCCGCCGCGCTGGGCGCTGTCGTACGGCGATGCCGATTGCTACAACGACGGTGACAACGGCAAGAAGCCCGGCACCGTGCCAGAAGGCTGGAGCGATGGTCCCACCGGCACCACGCCCGACGTAGTCGACAGCGTCGCACGCAAGTACCGCGAGCACGACATGCCCGGCGGCTGGATCCTGCCCAACGACGGCTACGGCTGCGGCTACAAGGACCTGCCGAAGGTTTCGCAGGGCCTGGCGCGCTACGGCTTCAAGACCGGACTGTGGACCGAGAACGGCGTCGACAAGATCGCCTGGGAAGTCGGCAAGGCCGGCAGCCGCGTGCAGAAGCTCGACGTCGCCTGGACCGGCAAGGGCTACCAGTTCGCCATGGACGCCAACCAGTCGGCGTTCGACGGCATCCTGCAGAACTCGGACTCGCGTCCGTTCCTGTGGACGGTGATGGGCTGGGCCGGTATCCAGCGCTACGCAGTGGCCTGGACCGGCGACCAGAGCAGCAGTTGGGACTACATCCGCTGGCACATCCCGACGTTAATCGGCTCGGGCCTGTCGGGCATGGCCTACGCGAGCGGCGATGTCGACGCGATCTTCGGCGGCAGCGCCGAGACCTTCACCCGCGACCTGCAGTGGAAGAGCTTCACCCCGGTGCTGATGGGCATGTCGGGCTGGTCGTCGGCCGCGCGCAAGCACCCGTGGTGGTACGACGAACCCTATCGCAGCATCAACCGCGACTACCTCAAGCTGAAAATGCGCCTGACGCCGTACATGTATGGCCTGGCGCGCGACGCCGCAGCAAGTGGCGCACCGATCGTGCGGCCGCTGCTGTGGGATTTCCCGGGCGATCCGCAGGCCTGGACCGAGGCGCACAAGTACCAGTTCCTGCTCGGCCGCGAGCTGCTGGTCGCACCGGTGTACCGCAGCCAGGCGGCCAGTCGCGGCTGGCGTCGCGACATCCACTTGCCACAGGGCCGCTGGATCGACTACTGGGACGGTCGCCAGATCACCGCCGGCGCACAGGGTCGGCAGTTCGACCGCAAGGTGGAACTGGAGACGCTGCCGGTGTTCGTGCGTGCCGGTGCGATCGTGCCGATGTACCCGGCGATGCTGTTCGACGGCGAGAAGCCGCTCGACGAGCTCACCCTTGACCTGTACCCGCAGGGCCAGTCGACGTACACGCTGTATGAGGACGACGGTTCGACCCGTCGCCACGAGCAGGGTGAATTCGCCGAGCAGGTCATCGCCATGCAGGCACCGGAGCAGGGCAGTGGCGAGGTGCGCGTTCACATCGATGCCGTCCGCGGGCAATACGCGGGCCAGCTGCCGCAGCGCCGGTACGCCCTGCGCGTACTCAGCCGCCAGCGCCCACAAGCGGTGGAACTCGACGGGCGGGTGCTGCCGGCGCTACCGGACCGTGCCGCCTACGACGCGGCAACGGAAGGCTGGTACTTCGATCCCGCCGAGCGCCGCGGCACGCTGCACGCACGCACCGCACCCGTCGACATCCGTCGCGCGCTGGATCTGCGCCTGGCGATTGCCGTCGCGCCGGAATCGCCGGACGACGAATTCCCGGCCGCGCCCGAGCTCGGTCGCGCATTGCCGTCCGACAGCCTGCTGGTGGTCGCCCGTCCCGCCGAAGAGCCCGGCCATGCGCTCGAGAACGCCTTCGACGACGATCCGGCCACCTGGTTCCGCACGGTGCGCAACCAGGCCGTGCGCACCGGTGCGCACGAATGGGTGCTTGGTTTCAGCGAGCGTCGCCTGATCGACGGCATCGAGCTGGCGCCACGCAACGACAAGAACTGGAAGCACGGACAGGTCCGCGACTACGAGGTCTACCTGGCCGACAGCAACGGTGAGTGGGGTGAGCCGGTCAAGCGCGGCCGGCTGACGCTGCAGGAGGGAACGCAGCGCATCGACTTTCCGGCGCGTGCCGGCCGCCTGCTGCGCTTCCGCGTGCTGAGCACGCAGAATCCCGACGGTGACGGCGCCAGCAGCAGCGATCCCATGGTGTCGGCCGCGCAGGGCGGCGGCGCGCGCGCGTTCGATGCGCTGCAACCACGCGATGTCGGCCCGATCACGCTGTCCACGTTCCGCGTGCTCGAACACCAGTCGCCCGAACGGCCAGCGCAGCAGCTGTACCTGTCGGAGCTGAAGTGGCCGGCCGCCGGCGCGGGCGTCGCGCTCGATCACGCCTTGGGCGGCGACGCGGACATGCGCATGAACGGATTGCGCTTCCGTCGCGGTCTCGGGGTCGGCGCCGACAGCCGCATCGACCTGCAACTGCAGGGCGACTGGCGCCTGCTGCGCGCCGACCTTGGCATTGACGATCGTTGCCGCGATGCCGGCGGCATGCAGTTCCAGGTCTGGGGCGACGACCGCCTGCTCTATGACAGTGGCCTGGTGCGCGCGCCGGGTGTCGTCAAACCCGAGCTCGACATTCGTGGCCTGCACCGCCTGAGCCTGCGCACCCTCGGTGCACAAGGCGCGCGACCGGCGCAGGTCTGCGGCAACTGGGCCAATGCCGCACTGATCGGACAGGAGGGCGACGCCGCCTCGATCGCATCGCCCTGATGTAGCGCACCTCCGAGCTTCCCCAAGCCTTTCGACTGCAGCCTGCCGGCCGCGGCCCGGGAGCGCTGTTGCCCGAAACACCGCATTCCCGCTTCCCCACGCCTTTAGCCACGCCATCCGCCCGCAGCGCCGTGCGCTGCTGACCGAACAAGGAGCCACCGATGTTGCCTGTACGCCGTCGCCGCATCCCCGCCACAACCTTGTCCATCGCCCTGGCCGCCGCGTTGGCCGCAGGCCCGCTGTCGGCCCAGACCGCGCCGCCGTCCACGGATGCAGCGGCCGCGCCGCAGCAGGCCGGGGAAGACAAAACGACCGAGATCGACCGCGTCGAAGTCACCGGTTCGAGCATCAAGCGCATCGACGGCGAAACCGCGTCGCCGCTGCAGATCATCAGCAAGCAGGACATCGAGAACATGGGCGCCCGGACCCTGCTCCAGGTGCTCAACAACCTGCCTGCGAACCGACCCGGGCAGGTGGATTCCACATCGCTGTTCACCGGCTCCGACGGCGCTTCGCAGGCCAACCTGCGCGGCATCGGCGCGCAGGGCACGCTGGTGTTGTTGAACGGCCGTCGCCTGTCGTACTACGGCGCGCCGGCGGGCTTCCAGACCCAGTTCGTCAACATCGACTCCATCCCGGCCGCGGCGATCGAACGCATGGAGGTGCTGACCGACGGCGCCTCGGCCGTGTACGGTACCGACGCGGTGGCCGGCGTGATCAACGTGATCACCAGGCGCGAGTACAAGGGGCTCGAGGTCACCGCGACCACCGACATGTCATCGCGCATCGACAGCTACGGCGAGCATCAGGCCAGCATCACCGGCGGCTTCGGCGACCTCGATGAGGACCGCTACAACGTCTACGGCACCGTCAACATGTACCGGCGCGACGCGATTCCGCTGAGCGACTTGTACGACAAGAAGCCGAACCAGTTCTACGTTAACAACCCGAACTACATCAAGAATCTTCGCCTCGACACCGGCAGCGCGCCGGGCGTGTTCAACCCCGGCAGCTATTTCGCGTTCGATCCGGTCACCGGCGCGCGCGTGCAGGAAGCAGCGCCGACTTGCAACAACGTGATCACCGAAGCCGCCGGAACGCGCTGCGTCTGGCAGACCTGGCTGAACAACGAGATCGACGGCGGCGCCGAGTCGGAGCGCATCACCGCCTACGTCAACAGCCACTTCCTGATTGGTGAGACTACCGAAGGCTTCGCAGAGGCGACCTACACCGACATCGACCTGCGCGCCAACGGCGGCACGCCGCGTGCTTTCGGCACCTCCACCGGGAACCCGACCAGCTGGTTCTCGCGCAACACCGGCAACAACGTCAACCAGTTCTTCTACCCGTACATGGGCCCGAACAACGTCTACAACCATGCCAGCCCCGAGCTGAGAGCGTTGATGGGCGGCGTGGTTGGCGTGCAATACCTGCTGCAGGACGCGGGTGACGACTACTTCGGGCAGCGCAACACCGACAAGAGCTATCGTGCGCTGGCCGGACTGCGCGGCAACATCGGCGACTGGAACTGGGAAACCGCGTTCGCCACCGCCGGCTCGCATTCGACCACCTACCAGACCGTCAACGTCAACCTGGACGGCTTCGAGAAGGCATTCGGCCCGTTCACCACGGACCCGGGCACGGGTCGCGTGATCATCTCCGACAACCCGGCTTACCAGTTCGGCGTGATCAGCGAAGCCAACGGGGCACTGCTGCGCGAGGCCTACCCGACCTTCGACATCCAGTCCTGGACCCGGCTGCACACCCTGGACGGAAAGGTCGATGGGACGGTCTACACCTTGCCGGCCGGCGAAGTGCGCGCGGCGTTCGGTTTCAACGTGAGCCGCGAGACCTTCTACACCCCGGGCAACGAGGACGCGGCCAACGGCCTGATCACCCAGCAGGGCGGTTCGTGGTTCGACGGCGCGCGCAACACCTACGCACTGTTCGCCGAGGCCGTCGCCCCGATCACCGAGAAGCTGGAGCTGGAAACGGCGCTGCGCCTGGACAAGTATCCGAACTTCGATGCGAACATTGCCCCGAAGATAGGCCTCAAGTACCAGGCGCTGTCGCAGCTGCTGTTGCGCGGCACCTATTCGCAAGGATTCCGCGCTCCCAGCCTGGCCGAGTCCGGCACCGGCGGCGTGTTCGCCCAGCTCGGCGGCTTTCGCGACGAGACCCGCTGCAACGAAACCAACGCGATCGCCGACCTGCTGCTGCAGTCGAACCGCGCGGGCGACGTGGACCTGGGCAATACGCTGCTCAACTCCGATTGCGGCCGCACCGTGGCACGTATGACCCAGCCCAACCAGGACCTGAAGCCGGAGACGGCCGATATCGCCACGCTGGGCTTTGTGTACGAACCGACCAGCTGGTTGTCGGTGTCGGCCGACTATTGGTACATCAGCCGCCGCGACGAGATCGTCGCGCCGGACTTCAGCAGGCCGGAAGACATCCTGTCGATGGGTCGCTTCCCGATCACCGATTCCGACCGCGCCAACGAGGCCGCGCTGGCCGCGATGTGCGCCGACCCGGCCAGCGGCGTGGCCTGCCCCGGCACGCTGCCGACCTATACCGTGGGCAACGTCGCCAGCGTAATCGGCCAGTACAAGAACAGGGGCCGCACCCTGGTCGATGGCTTCGATGTCGATGCCCGCGGCCGTTTCGACCTGGGCGAATGGGGCGGCCTGAACATCGGCGTGGCCGCGACCATTGCCAATCGCAACATGTACAACTCCGACGATGGTAGCGGCTGGTACTACGGCAACTTCGTTGGCTACTACGGCAACCCGCGCCTGCGCGCCACCTTCAACACGGACTGGAGCCTCAAGAACTGGACCACCAGCTTGTACGTCAACTACGTCGGCAAGACCAGGTGGGCCTTGGAGCAGATCGATGCGCAGGACAACAATACGGAAACCTGCACCGGAGGCTTCGTGGACGTGTCCCCAAGCCAGTGCGACGGCGCGCCGTCGTGGTGGACGACCAACCTGGGCGTGAGCTGGAGGCCGACGGACAAGCTGACGGTGGGCGTCACGGTGAAGAACGTGTTCAACCGCCTTCCGTTCTACGATCCGAACGACTTCATGGCCTTCTCATCCGCCTACGCGAACAATTTCGGACGAATCTACAGCCTGACCGCCGGTTACAAGTTCTGACGGTTCCATCGCGCCGGCACCTGCCGGCGCCTCGACTGAAGAGAATCAGCAATGAAGCGTAGAGATTTCCTCCTTGCAGGCGCCGCACTGGGTGCGGCCAGCCTGCTGCCATCCGCGCCGACCTGGGCCGCGGCGCGCCGCATCCGCCTGGGCATGATCGGCACCGGCATGCGAGGCCAGGTGCTGCTGAAGGAACTGTTGCGTCGCGATGACGTCGAGGTGGTCGCACTGTGCGACATCGAGCCGATCATGCTGGGCAAGGCCATGGACATGGCGGCCAAGGCCGGCAAGACCGCGCCGAAAGCGTACGGCCAGGACGGTGACGTGCATGCCTACCGCCGTCTGTTGCAGCAGCGCGGCTTGGACGCGGTGATCATTGCCACGCCGTGGCAGTGGCACGCGCCGATGGCGATCGACGCGATGGAGGCCAAGGTCGCGGTGGGTTGCGAAGTGGTCGCCGGCATCACTCTGCAGGACCACTGGGACGTGCTGTCCACGCAGCTTCGCACCGGCACGCCATACATGCTGCTGGAGAACGTCTGCTACCGGCGCGACGTGATGGCCGCGCTGCAGATGGTGCGTGCGGGACTGTTCGGTGAGCTGGTCCACCTGCAGGGCGGCTACCAGCACGACCTGCGCGCGGTGAAGTTCAACTCGGGGGATCCGTCGCAGCCCTATGGCAGCGGTGTCGAATTCGGCCCCAAGGCCTGGTCGGAAGCGCGCTGGCGCACGCAACACTCGGTCGAGCGAAATGGCGAGCTGTATCCAAGCCACGGCATCGGTCCGTGCGCGATGTACACCGGCATCAACCGCGGCAACCGTTTCACCCACATCAACAGCTTTGCCAGCAAGGCCCGCGGCCTGCACGAATACACCGTGGCCAAGAGCGGGGGCACCACGCACCCGAGTACGAAGGTCAAGTTCAAGCTCGGCGACGTCGTCACCACTACCCTGGCCTGCGAGAATGGCGAGACCATCATCCTGCAGCACGACACCTCGTTGCCAAGGCCCTATTCGCTGGGCTTCCGCGTGCAGGGAACGCATGGGCTGTGGATGGACCTCAACCAGTCGATCCACATCGAAGGCCGCAGCCCGGCACACAAGTGGGAACCGTTCCAGACCTACCAGGACGAGTTCGACCACCCGCTTTGGCGCAAGTACGCCGACGATGCCGCTGGCGCAGGCCATGGCGGAATGGACTACTTCGTCATCCACGCCTTCATCGAGGCGGTGAAGGCGCGCGCGCCGATGCCGATCGACATCTTCGATGCGGTCACCTGGAGTGCAATCACGCCGCTGTCGGAACAGGCGATTGCCGAAGGCTTCAGGACGCTGGAGTTCCCGGACTTCACCAACGGACTGTGGCAGTCGCGCCAGCCGATCTTCGCGTTCGACGCGAAGTACTGAGGCCCTCACGCGGCAACATCGCGTGCCGGTGACGGATCACCGGCACGCGAGGTCCGATCAACTGCGGAAGAACTCCAGCAGATCGGGGTTGATCACGTCCGCGTGCGTCGTGCACATGCCATGCGGGTAGCCCTTGTAGACCTTCAGCTTGGCATTGCGCAGGAGCTTGGCCGACAGCAGCGCCGAATCGGCGATCGGCACGATCTGGTCGTCGTCACCGTGCATCACCAGCGTCGGAACCTGGATGCGCTTGAGATCTTCCGTGAAGTCGGTTTCCGAGAACGCCGCGACGCAGTCGTACTGTGCCTTGGTCCCACCCATCATCGCCTGGCGCCACCAGTTCATCCGCACCGGTTCGGACAGCGGCGCGCCGGGGCGGTTGAAGCCATAGAACGGAATCGGGAAGTCCCAGTAGAAGCCGGCGCGATTGGCGGCGAACTGCTTGCGCATGCCGTCGAAAACGTCGCGCGGAATTCCGCCAGGATTGGTCGCCGTCTTCAGCATCAATGGCGGTACCGCGCCGATGAGCACGAGCTTGGCGACGCGCCCCTCGCCGTGGCGGGCCACGTAGTGTGCGGCTTCGCCGCCGCCGGTCGAATGGCCGACGTGGATGGCGTCGCGCAGGTCGAGATGCGTCGCCAGCACGGCGACGTCCGCCGCGTAGGTATCCATGTCGTTGCCCGTCGCGGTCTGGGTCGAGCGACCGTGGCCACGGCGGTCATGGGCAATGACGCGATAGCCCTGATCGAGGAAGAACAGCATCTGTGTGTCCCAGTCATCGCTGGAAAGGGGCCAGCCATGATGGAACACGATCGGCTGACCGGTGCCCCAGTCCTTGTAGTAGATCTCGGTGCCGTCTTTGGTGGTGATCGATTTCATGTCGGGATGCCTCGTGGGGGGAGTGGAGGAGCGGCTCGGCGCAGCCCGCGTGGCCGAGAGGGGGAGCGCGGCCAGGACCGCGGCCCCCAGGCTCGTTGCGAGCAGCTGGCGACGGGTCGGGTCGACCGGAAGGGCAGCGGTGGCGGGAATGGCTTCGTCGTCGAAAGGCGGCTTGCGCATCTGGAGTGTCTCTGTGGGGGCGCGGGATGTGGCGCTGCGGGATTTCGTCTCGACGCCACCATAGAAAGCAGCCGGGCCCGGCGGTAGACACATGCCCGGCCGCACTCTGTTGATCACGGAGCACCAATGCCTGGCACCGGATCAATGCGCATTGATGCCGCGCAGACAACACCGTGCGCACGGCGCGGACGCTACCGCGAGCAAGGGACGACACCTAGCATCGGCTCATCGCATCTCGATCGACCGAACCGCACCGGTTCGCCAACCCAGCGAGCATTGCCATGACATCGACCAACTCCGCCAGCACTCCCACGCGCATCCTTGCCGGCCTGCATGTCCCCGATACGCCGCTGGTTGCTGCTGCCATCGAGTACGCACGCGCGCACAGCGACGCGTACCTGTTCAATCACGTGATGCGGTCGTGGCTGTTCGCAACCGCGATCGCCGAGCAGAAGGGCGAGCCCTACGATGCCGAAGTCCTGGCGGTGTCGGCGATCCTGCACGATATCGGGCTGACGGACGCGGTCATCGGCGCGCTCAGGTTCGAGGTCGAAGGGGCCAACGCGGCGCGCGCGTTCGCCCGCGAACAGGGTATCGATGCACGTCGGACCCAGTTGATCTGGGACAGCATCGCGCTCAACTCGACGCCGTCGATCTGCCTGCACAAGGAAACCGAAGCCGCGCTGTGCGTGCTCGGCGTGGCACTCGACTGGGGCGGGCTGGGCTTCGACAGCGTGCCGACCGGGCAGGTCGCGGCGATCGTCGCCGAGTTTCCGCGCCTGCAGTTCAAGCAGGGATTCACCCAGGCGGTGTGCGACATCTGCGAGCGCCACCCGGAAACCACCTACGACAACTTCGCGCGCGATTTCGGTGAACGATTCGTTGCCGGCTACCGGGCGCCGTCGATGGTCGACGTGCTGCAGGGCGCTCCGTTCGACGAATAGGCTAGTCGAGCGCCGATGATTGATTGGCGGCAATCCGTCGGAGCTTCTCCGGGTTGCGTTGCACGTAGATCTGCGTGATGCGCTCGCCGTCGGTATCGAAGGACTGCGCCGACTCGAGCGTCCCGTCGATGTAGCGCAGCACGCCAAGGCTGCCGTTCATCTGCACCAGCCTGATTTCCAGACCGTCCTTTCCGCGCAGCGTGCCGGCGAACAGCAGCTGGGCGATGCGATCCCCGCCGACCATGGGCCTGGGGAAGCTGGTGACGAAGCCGCCGCCGTCGCCGACCAGCGTGGCGGACTCGGACATCATGTCCTTCATCGCCTTCAGGTCGGCGTTGGTCCAGGCCTCGGCGAAGCGCCGCATCAGCCGCTGGTGTGCATCGGCCGAGACGATGTAGCGCGGCCGCTCCTCGCGCAGCTGGCTCTTGGCACGATGCACGATCTGGCGGCAGGCGGCCTCGCTCTTGTCGAGCGTCGCGGCGATCTCGGAATAATCGGCATCGAGCACTTCGCGCATCAGGAACGCCGCGCGTGCTTCCGGCGCCAGCCGCTCAAGGACCATCAGGAAGGCGATGGACAGGTCGCTCGACGCTTCCTGTATTTCCTCGGGGGTCGTGGGCCCGTCGGTGGTGAGGACCGGCTCGGGCAACCAGATGCCGACGTAATGCTCCCGATCGTTGCGGACCTTGCGCAGGCGATCGATCGAGCGCCGGGTCGTGGTGGTGACGAGCCAGGCCTCCGGATCGGCAACGTCGCCCGGCCCGGTGTTGTGCCAGCCCAGCCAGACATCCTGGACGACGTCCTCCGCCTCGGCGAGGGAGCCCAGCATGCGGTAGGCCACGCCCAGCAGCCGCGGCTGCAGGCGGGTGAAGATGTCGGTGGCGCCTTCCATACAACTCAAAGACGGATCACGGGGCCCGATTGTGACGTGCCAGGTGTTCTGTCCGGGTGGAGGCCACCACGGAGGGCCACCGGATGCCCGGCGACCCTGCGACCACCAGTCGCCTCAGGGGACGGGGATCAGCGCCGGCGCACCGGCATCCTTGAGCAGGAAGACGAGAAACTTCGCGGGTTCGTCCTTGCTGGCGTTGCGGCCGACCGTATGCACGTCGTCCGGGCCCTCATGGAAGCTCTGCCCTGGCGTGAGCGTGACCTCCTTGCCACCCTTCACGCCCATCACGATCGAACCTTCGAGCACGTAGATGAATCCGTGCGCGTCGTGGCGGTGGACCGGGTCGGCACCGCCGGGAGGGTACTCGACGGTGATCACCAGTACTTCCTTGCCCGGGTACTCGGGCAGTGCCTGGGTCATGACCGGTGTAACGACAGGGGGAGGGGCGTCGTTACCGTGCAGGCCATGGGCCCCGACACTGCCCGAGGACAACAGTGCGAACAACAGTGCAGCCACGCCCGGGAAATGATGAATGCGCATTGCATGACTCCTGTGTGGTTCGCTGGTCAATCAGGTGCCCGGGATCACCGCGGGCTTGCCGGCATCCTTGAGCATGAACACGACGAACTTGGCCGGCTTGTCGTTGCTCGCGTTGCGGCTGACGGTGTGGACGTCGCCGGGCGCTTCGCTCCAGCTCTGGCCGGCCGACAACGTGACCTCCTTGCCACCCTGCACGGCCATCACCACCGACCCTTCGATCACATAGACGAACGCATGCGCGTCGTGATGATGGATCGGCGAGGAACCGCCCGGCGGATAGTCGACGGTGAGGATCAGACCTTCCTTGTCCGGATAGTCGGGCAGGGCCTTGGTCATGATCGGCTTGACGATCGGGGCCGGCGCGCCGTGGCCCTGGTGGGCCTGCTGGGCCTGACTTTGCTGAGCCTGACTCTGCTGAGCGTGGACGACCGCGGTGCCCGACAGCAGCAGCGCCGTCAGGGCCAGTGAATGATGGATGCGCATGGGGATTCTCCTGTGGCTGCGGCTTGCGTCCGGGTTACGAAAGCCCGGCCTTGTCCAGGCCGTAGGCCTTGTCGGCGGTGCCCGGCTCGACGCGGAAGCCGACGTTGATGCGGTTCCAGGCGTTGATCGCCATCACGTCGTAGGTCAGGTCGACGATTTCCTTCTCCGACAGCTGCGTGCGCACGCGCTCGTAGACATCGTCCGGCACGCCCTGCGGCGACAGCTGCGTCAGCGCCTCGGTCCAGGCCAGGGCAGCGCGTTCACGCGGGGCGAACAACTGCGATTCGCGCCATGCGGCCAGGTGGTGCAGGCGCAGCGGACGCTCGCCATGGATGGTGGCCTCCTTGATGTGCATGTCGAGGCAGAACGCACAGCCGTTGAGCTGCGAAGCGCGAATGTTGATCAGGTCGACGATCGACTGCTCGATCGACGACTTGTGGGTCAGCAGGCTGAACTCGACGAACTTCTTCAGCAGCTCGGGGGATTGCTTCTGGTAATCGAGGCGTTGGCTCATGGGAGCGCTCCGTTGGTGAATGGGGGAGGACGGGACGGCATGGCGCCATCGGCCTGGACGCCAATCTAGGCATCGCCCCCTCACACCGGTAGATCGCCGGCCGGACGCGCTGTGTTGAGCGTGGCGCACCAATGGGCTGTCACAGGGCCAGCCCGGGCAGGTCGTGTCACAGACGCGCTCGCTGGCACGACCTAGATACATGACGACAGCCACAGGAAGCCCGCGCCATGCCATCGAAGGCTGATCGCGTCTGGTCCGAGTTCATGACCGCATTGGATGGGCTGGCGCCGGATACCCGCGCGGCATTCCTGCTGCACGAGGTCTTCGAAGCCAGTTATGACGAGATCGCCAGGCTGATCGGCGAGCCGGTGGACACCTGCCAGGCCCATGTCGAGTACGCCCGCGCGCATGCGCTGGCGTGCATGAAGCCATTGAATGACAAGGATAAGGCCACGCCTCAATGAACGCCCAGCCGCAGATCTCCACCCAGCTTTCCACCCAGATTTCTCCGGATCGAAACGACCCGCTGACGTCCAGCTTCTCCGCCAGCTACGCCGGCGTCGTGGCTTTCATCACGGTGGCCACCGAAGGCAGCTTCGCCCGCGCAGCCGACCGCCTCGGGGTTGGTCGCTCGGCGGTCAGCCGCAGCGTGCAGAAGCTGGAGGGCCAGGTCGGCGCGCGCCTGTTCTCGCGAACCACGCGCTCGACCTCGCTGACTGCCGAAGGCGAGTTGTTCTTCGAAAACTGCCGTCCCGGCGTCGAACGCATCCTGCAGGCGCTGGAAGAGATGCGCGACCTCCGCGACGGGCCGCCGCGCGGGCAGCTGCGCATCAGCGCGACCCACGGTTTCGGCCGCAAGGTCATTGCACCGCTGATGGCCGAGTTCCACCTGCGCTACCCGGGCATCGGCATCGAACTGCTGCTCGATGAGCGCACCCCGGACCTGGCCGTCGATCGCATCGACGTCGCCTTCCGCGATGGCCGCCTCGACGACAGCCAGGTCATCGCCAAGCAGCTGGTGCCGATGCAGATGCTCGTCTGCGCGTCGCCGGCATACGCGGCCAGGCACGGCCTGCCGACGACGGTCGAGGAGGTCGGATCGCACGCCTGCATCAACCGCCGCCTTCCAAACGGACGCCTGGGCAGCTGGGATTTCAAGGTCGACGGGCACCCGCAATCGATCACGCCGCAGGCCGACATCGTCGTCAACGATGGCGACCTGATGATGATGGCCGCACTCAACGGCGAAGGACTGGCGCAGCTGCCCGCGTTCGAAGTCTGCGACGAAGTCCGCAAAGGCACTCTGGTGACCTGCCTGGCCCAGTTCGCGCCCGATGACCGCGGCCACTACCTGTGCTACCTGAGCCGCCGGCAATTGCCCAAGCGCATCCGCGCCTTCATCGACTTCATCACCACGCAGGTGCGCGCGCTGGACCTGGACTGCGCAACCACGATGACGGCTGCGCGCGCAGACGACGCGCCCATCGGCGTGGTCGACACGCAACGCAACGATGGCGCACACGTCCGGCCCTGATGCAGGGCCGATTGGTGCACGCGGGGAAACATCGTGCATCCGACCCGGGGGCTTCTGCCTGCCGGGCCACGTTCTTAGCATCGCAATGCCACAACCGGATCCATGCCCGGTACGCACCCCGCTTCTGGCGGGACCGTGCCGGTGCGCAGGGACGAGGCACGAAGGATGGAAACGCTTCGTGCATGACAACAACGAAAAGGACACTCGGTAGCCATGAGCCAGCTGAAGCCACCACCGGTAAGTCTTCTCGACAAGTACTACGGCGAGGAAGCCGAAACGCTCTACACCGGTCGCGTCAGGGTGACCGGGGGTGAAGCGGCACACGGGCGTGCGTCCGGTGTCGTCCGCTCGGACGACGGTGCCCTCGAGGTCCACCTGCGCCTGCCCGACGAGCTCGGCGGCAGCGGCGGCGGAAGCAACCCGGAACAACTGCTCGCGGCCGGATACGGCGCCTGCTTCCACGGCGTGCTGACGCTGCTGGCGATCCGCGCCGGCATCGAGCTGGTCGACGCCACCGTGGATACCGCCGTGACGTTCGCGCGCGACCCGGTCGACGGGTTGTTCCTGTTGTCGGCCGAGATCCGCGTCAACCTTCCCGGTGTCGACCGCGGCTGCGCCGCGGAACTGGTCCGCAACGCCGAGCGCATCTGCCCCTACGCCAAGATGTTCCGGGACGGCATCGATCACGTGGTCGCGCTTGCATCCGAATCGTCGTCGTCGCCCGGCGGCGTCCCGTCCTGACTGCCGCGCCCTGGAGACATCGCAATGGCCCTGAAGGTCGTCCGCATATACCCGAAGAACCGGCTGCTTGCGTGGATCGAAGACCGGCTGCCCGTGTCTTCGTTCGTGGCCGCGCACACCAGCCGCTACTACGCGCCGAAGAACCTCAACATCTGGTACCTGTGGGGCGCCCTCGCCGGGTTGACGCTGGTCAACCAGCTGGTTACCGGGATCTTCCTGGCGATGCACTTCAAGCCGTCGGCGAGCGAGGCCTTCGCCTCGGTCGAGTACATCATGCGCGACGTCGAGTGGGGCTGGCTGATCCGCTACATGCATTCGACCGGCGCTTCGCTGTTCTTCGTGGTTGTCTATCTGCACATGTTCCGCGCGCTGCTGTACGGCTCGTTCAAGCGGCCGCGCGAGCTGGTGTGGGTGCTGGGCATGCTGATCTACCTGGTGCTGATGGCCGAGGCGTTCATGGGCTACGTGCTGCCCTGGGGGCAGATGTCGTTCTGGGGTGCGAAGGTCATCATCTCGCTGTTCGGGGCCATTCCGGTCGTCGGCGACAGCCTGCAGCAGTGGGTGATGGGCGACTACGTGCCCGCGGACGCGACGCTCAACCGCTTCTTCTCGCTGCACGTGATCGCGCTGCCGATCATCCTGCTGCTGCTGGTCACCGTGCACATCCTGGCGCTGCACGAGGTCAGTTCCAACAATCCGGACGGCATCGAGATCCACGACCACGAAGGCCCCGACGGCCTGCCGCTGGACGGCATCCCGTTCCATCCCTACTACTCGGTCGAGGACGTGCTGAGCGCGTCGGTATTCGTGCTGGTCGCCGCGTTCCTGATCTTCTTTGTCCCGACCGTGGGCGGGCTGTTCCTCGAGCACGACAACTTCACCGAAGCCAACCCGCTGGTCACGCCCGAGCACATCAAGCCGGTCTGGTACTTCACGCCGTACTACGCGATGTTGCGCGTGATCCCGCACAAGCTCAGCGGCGTGGTCGTGATGGCCCTGGCGATCGGCGTGCTGTTCCTGCTGCCCTGGCTGGATCGGGGCAAGGTCAAGTCGATCCGCTATCGCGGCCTCGGCTACAAGGTCGCACTGGGGATGTTCGCAGTGTCCTTCGTTGCCCTGGGTGCCGTCGGCATCGGCGCGATGGCGCAGTTGCTGCCGCGCCTGATGGGCGAGGGCGTCGACGTCAATCTCGTCGAGAACTGGATCGGCCGCGTGCTGCTGCTCGTCTACTTCGGCTTCTTCGCATTCACCTGGGTGTACACCCGGTTCGGCTTCGAGCGGACGCGTCCGCTGCCGGAACGAGTGACGTAGACGTAGCGTCGCGCCCGCCACAGCCATCGCAGGAGATCCCTCATGCATACCGGCAAGTCATACAAGCTCCCCGAGTTCCTGCTGTGGACGCGTCGCTCGATCTATGGGCTGCTGCTCCTGAGCGTCATTCCGGTCGTGCTCTACGAAGTGGTGGGCCTGACCTGGCTCGCGATCCCGTGGGGGATCGTGTTCCTGCTCGGCGCTACGGTGGCGTTGTCGGCCGGGTTCAAGAACATCCAGACCTACAACCGCACCCAGGACGCACAGCAGGTCTGGTCGCAGATCGCCAGCAGCAGCCGGATCTGGGGGGCGATGTGCCGCGACCTCGTTGCCGACCCGGCTCGCGCGCGGGAACTGATCAACCGGCACCTCGCCTGGCTGACCGCGCTGCGCCACCAGATGCGCGAAGTGAAGCCGTGGGAGAACGCAGACAAACCCTACAACGCCGAGTACAAGCGCCTGTACACCGTGCCCGAGCGCGAGCGATCGCTCGAGTCGGAGCTGTCGCGCTACGTACCTTGCGAAGAGGTGGCGCCGATCCTGAACTCCCGCAGCAAGGCATTGCAAGTGCTGGGCCTGCAGAGCAAGGCCACCAAGGCGATGCTCGCCGACGGCCTGCTGACCATGAACGCGTTCTCGGACCTGCAGAAGATGATCCGCGACTTCCAGGACCTGCAGGGGCGCAGCGAGCGCATCAAGAACTTCCCGTACCCGCGCCAGCACGCCTTCATCAATACCCTCTTCGTCAGGATCCTGTGCGTGCTGCTGCCGATCGGCATGATCGGCGAGTTCGAACGCCTTAACGACGTTGTCGACGGTTGGGCGAAGGGCCACATGGTCTGGTTCGTGATTCCGCTGAGCCTGCTGATCTGCTGGATGTACACCTCGCTCGACCAGGTCGGCGAAAGCACCGAGAACCCGTTCGAGGGCGGCGCCAACGACGTCCCGATCAGCCAGATCTGCGAGGACGTCGAAAGCGACCTGCGCGAGATGCTGGGCGAAGCGCCGGTGTCGAGGGCGCCGAAGCTCGAGAGCGACATCGTGATGTAGCCGTTTCTTTCCCGTGGCGCGCGGCCGCGGCAGGCCGTGCCGCCCGCCAACACTTGAACCCCCCACCGGAGACAGACATGAAGATCGTAGTGATAGGCGGCACGGGCCTGATCGGCACCAAGCTGTGTGACAACCTGCGCGAGCTGGGCCACGAGGCCGTACCGGCGGCGCCGAACACCGGCGTCAACACCATCACCGGCGAAGGCCTGAAGGAGGTGCTGCAGGGCGCCGACGTCGTCGTGGACGTGGCGAACTCGCCGTCGTTCGAGGAGAAGGCGGTACTCGAGTTCTTCCAGACCTCCGGCCGCAACCTGCTCGCCGCCGAAGCGGCGGCCGGAGTGAAGCACCACGTCGCGCTGTCGATCGTGGGCACTGACCGCAAGCCCGGCAATGCGTACTTTCGCGCCAAGCTGGCACAGGAGCAGCTGATCAAGGACTCGGGGATGCCGTACTCGATCCTGCGCGCAACGCAGTTCTTCGAGTTCCTCAATGCCATCGCCCACTCCGGCGCCAAGGGCGAGGCCATCCACATTTCCACCGCGGCGTTCCAGCCGCTTGCGGCCACTGATGTGGCGGCCGCGCTGGCCAGGGTGACCGTGGCAGAGCCGAAGAACCAGACGGTAGAAGTCGCAGGCCCCGACCGTCGTCCGATGGTCGACTTCGTCCGCGACTACCTGAAGTACTACCAGGAGTCGCGCGAGATCGTCGCGGATGCATCGGCGGAGTATTTCGGCGGGCCGATCGATGACAGCTCGCTGACTCCGGGTGCGAACTCGATCATTGGTGCGGTGAAGTTCGACGAGTGGCTGAAGACTTCGCCGCCGCCGCCGCGCTGAGCGTCAGCAGGGCATCGGTGAATCGGAGGTGCCTCACCTCCTTCCGGATGATCGCCCCAGGCGTGGCCAAGCTCGAGGTGTATTGCCTCCTGGATCACCCGATTTTCCGCGAAGGGGTCGTCGGCGTCCGACAGTGCGCGGCTGTCGGCGGATGCGCCGGAACCAATCGAGCTGCAGATCGTGAAAGTGCTGGACAGCGCCGAGCGCGTGGAGGTCCTGCGCGTGATTGGTTCCACCGACCGGACGGGCAGCGACGAGTGCAAGCGCGCTAAATCGATGAAGGCGGACCTGGTGTCCAAGACCGTCCCGATTGACACGATCCACACCGGGGGTCGTGGCCGCGCCGAGCCGGTGGTGACCTGCGATGATCGCAACCCGCGGGCGTTGATCGCCTGCCTCAGCCCAACCGCCGCCTAGGCATAGAGGTGATCGTGCGCTGATGGCGCCGCCGTTCGCCGAGCCGGTTGTTTCGGAGCGACGCGACACACGCAACTGCGCATCATCTCTGCCCGCCCCGTGCACTGTGCCGATCGTGGCGACACGCGGCGGCAACGGACGCGCTTCGACACATGGCTTTTGTCGGCCACGACCCTCCAGGCCCACGCCCACGCCGATCAGGACGCATCCTCGCAAGGGCCCCGGTCCGCGCCGACCCAGTCCACACTTCGGCATATCGGCGCCTCCGGGGCCGTCCGTATAGCCCGAACGTCACTTGACGGGCCGCCGGCCCGCTGGCCACAGTCGCGGGGGGCCTTTCCTTCGTCTCTTGCCTGATGCGGCAGCTGCTGCCGCGCGGGCCTTTCCGGGGAGTTACACAAGTGGATAGACGTTCATTCCTGTCGATGACTGGCGTTGGTGTTGCCGGTCTGATGCTGCCCTTCGGTCGTGCCATCGCCGCCGAGGCGCTGGTGGAGACGATCGACGTGGCCAAGAAGAAGTCGCTGGCCGATGCCGCCATGGGCGCCGCGACCGCTGCCGGCGCCTCGTACAGTGACGTGCGAATTGGCCGCTACCTGCGCCAGTTCGTGATCACGCGCGAGGACAAGGTCCAGAACGTGGTCAACACCGAATCCACCGGCATCGGCATCCGCGTGCTGGTCAACGGCGCCTGGGGCTTCGCCGCCACCAACGAACTGGGCACCCAGGGCGTGGTCAAGGCCGCCCAGCAGGCGGTCGCGATCGCCCGCGCCAACTCCAAGCACCAGTCCACGCCGGTGCAGCTGGCCAAGGCGCCGGGAGTCGGCGAGGTGTCGTGGAAGACGCCGATCCGCAAGAATTCGATGGAAGTGCCGCTCAAGGACAAGGTCGACCTGCTGCTCGGCGTCAACGCCGCGGCGATCAACGCCGGTGGCAGCTTCGTCAACTCGATGCTGTTCCTGGTCAACGAGCAGAAGTACTTCGCCTCGACCGACGGCAGCTACATCGACCAGGACGTGCATCGCATCTGGGCACCGATGACGGTCACCGCCATCGACAAGGCCACCGGCAAGTTCCGCACCCGCGACGGTCTGTCGTCGCCGATGGGCATGGGCTTCGAATACCTCGACGGTGCCGCCGCCGGCAAGGTCGTCTCGCCGAACGGCGTGGTCAACTACGGCCTGTCGTACGACATGATGGAAGACGCCATCGCCTCGGCCAAGCAGGCCAAGGCCAAGCTGACGGCACCGTCGGTAAAGCCGGGCAAGTACGACCTGGTGCTCGACCCGTCGCACACCTGGCTGACCATCCATGAGTCGATCGGCCATCCGCTCGAGCTCGACCGCGTGCTCGGCTACGAAGCCAACTACGCCGGCACCAGCTTCGCGACGATGGACAAGCTCAAGGACAAGTTCAAGTACGGTTCCGACAACGTCACCGTGTTCGCCGACAAGTCCCAGGTCGGCAGCCTCGGCGCGGTCGGCTACGACGACGAAGGCGTCAAGACCAAGAAGTGGAACCTCATCAAGGACGGCACCCTGGTCGACTACCAGACCATTCGCGACCAGGCCCACATCCTCGGCAAGACCGAGTCCGATGGGTGCTGCTACGCCGACTCGTGGTCGAGCGTGCAGTTCCAGCGCATGGCCAACGTCTCGCTGGCACCGGGCAAGAACAAGCTCAGCGTCGCCGACATGATCAAGGACGTCGAGAACGGCATCTACATCATCGGTGACGGTTCGTTCTCGATCGACCAGCAGCGCTACAACGCCCAGTTCGGCGGCCAGCTCTTCTACGAGATCAAGAACGGCAAGATCACCCAGCAGATCGAGGACGTGGCCTACCAGATCCGCACGCCGGAATTCTGGAACGCCTGCGTCGCCGTCTGCGACGACAGCGACTACCGCCTCGGCGGCTCCTTCTTCGACGGCAAGGGACAGCCCGGCCAGGTGTCTGCGGTCTCGCACGGCTCGAGCACGGCGCGCTTCAACGGCATCAACGTCATCAACACCGCCCGCAACCTCGGCTGATCGCCTGGAGACATACATAAATGAGCATCTTCACCGAAGAACAGGCCAAGGCGATCCTCGACAAGGTCATCAAGCTGTCCAAGGCCGACCAGTGCACGGCGCAGCTTGAGGGTTCAGTCGACGGCAACATCCGCTTCGCCCTGAACAACATCTCCACCAGCGGCATCGTCGACAACACCGAGCTGGCCGTCGAGGTCGCGTTCGGCAGCCGCGTCGGCACCGCCACCATCAACGAGTTCGACGACGCCGCGCTCGAGC
>DATDBK010000200.1:0-9168 GCA_036524935.1 Lysobacter sp.
TGTGTTTGCCAGGGTCACCGTGAATCGTGGCCCGATGCGGTTGATCCATCGATCCGCTACATCGTTGCACCTCGCTTCCTCCTTGCAACCAGCACGCAGCCTAACGCGGCGTTATCAACCAAACGTTCCAAGGAGTAAGTAAATATGTCGAACCGTGAAACCGGTACCGTCAAGTGGTTCAACGATGCCAAGGGCTTTGGCTTCATCAGCCGCGAGAATGGCGAGGACGTGTTCGTGCACTTCCGCGCGATCCAGTCGCAAGGCTTCAAGAGCCTGAAGGAAGGCCAGAAGGTCTCCTTCACCGTCGTGCAGGGCCAGAAGGGCCTGCAGGCCGACGCCGTCCAGGCGCTCTGACCGGACGACGGAAGTCACTGGCGCCGCTCGCGGCGCCGATATGGAAAAAACCCGGCCAAGGCCGGGTTTTTTCTTTCTGCGGCGGTGAACAGACCAGCGCTGGCGCGATGCCACCAAAGTATCCGGACATATCGTCGTCCGTTGTTACCGCTCCCATTTTGTTTCCAGGGATTAGTTACTGCGCCCAGACGCGGCCGTTATTGACGCGGACGTACGAGCCTTCGCGGATGCCAGCGAGATCTTTCTGCGTGACCACGGTGGTGCGGCCATCGTTGAGGCGGACGTAAACGTTATAGGAACCGCTGGCGGTGTTCTTCTGGATGGCGTTGCCGGCGATTGCGCCGCCGACGGCGCCGGCCGCGGCCGATATGTTCTGGTTGCCCTTGCTGCCGCCGGTGTGGGCGGAGATTTCGTGGCCGGCCACGGCGCCGACCAGGCCGCCCAGGACCGCACCGGTTGCGCTCGGCGCGGAGGTGCCGGCCGCGACCTGTTCGATCCGGGTCACGGTGCCACAGTCATAGCAGGTGGCGTTGCTGCTGCCACCATAGGTTGGTGCGGGCGCACTGCTGTAGCCGGACGACGGCGACGTGGCACAACCTGCCAGCGCAACCATTGCGGCGGCGGCAACACCCATCAGACGAAGATTCTGGAAACTCATGCGCGACTCCTTTGATGTGGGGACGGCGCCGCCAATCGGCGGCGCTCGCCACGGATTCACGCTAGCCGCGCCCGGATGAACGGGCGGTCAATGTTCCGGGACCGGCCAATAGTCGTTGGGGGAACAGCCAGACTGCTCGTGATCGCGTGACGACACGCGGCCCCGGGCTTGTGCAGCGTTGCAGATTCTCAGCCGCGGAAATCCTGATGGCAGGCCTTGCAGGCTTCGCCGATCTGGGTGTTCACCGTGCCGACGCCGGCGCAATTGAGCGGCGGGCTGGCCAAGGCTGCGTCGAGCTTGGCGCGCATGCGGCTGGCGTGTTCGCCGAAACGCTTGTCGTCGGCCAGGTCCGGGAACGCCGGCTCCAGGTCGTCGGCCATGACCCGCAGCGCCTTGAAGTGCGGCAGGACATCGGTGGCCGCGCAACGGTTCTGTTCGACCTTCTGCTTGAGCTGGCCCAGGTGCCACTGCTGCACGTGCATCACGCTGCCGTGGAAATGGTCCTTGCGGGCATCGATCGCGCGCAATGCCATCACCGTCGCTATCACGCCCATGACCAGGCCGATCAGGAACAGGAACAGGTACTTCGTCGCGTTGCTGCCTGGCTTGACGCTGCTGGGCTGTGGGTTGCTCATTGCGTGGGCTCCTTGCAAGTTGCGCCGAACCATATCACGCAGGCCACGGCAGTCCCCGGCCGGGGGACGCTTACAATGTCGCACATGACCATCACCACCCTGGACCCGGCCTGGCTCGAACGCTTCGCCGGCGTCGACCGCCTCTATGGCACCGGAACCATCGCCCGCCTCTCCACCTGCCGTGTCGCCGTGGTCGGCATGGGCGGCGTCGGCTCATGGCTGGTGGAGGCGCTGGCACGTACCGGCATCGGCCACCTGACCCTGATCGACGCCGATGACATTTGTGTCTCGAATACCAATCGCCAGCTGCCGGCCCTGGCCGGCCAGTACGGTCGCGCCAAGGTCGAGGCCATGGCCGAGCGCTGCCGTGCGATCAATCCGCAGATCACCGTCGAGGCAGTAGCGAGCTTCGTCACGCCGGCCAACCTCGCCGAGATGCTCGACCGTGGCTTCGACCTGGTGGTCGATGCCTGCGACAGTTTCCGCACCAAGGTCGAGATGGCCGCGTGGTGCCGCCGTCGCAAGCTGCCACTGATCGTGGTCGGCTCGGCCGGCGGTCGCACCGACGCGACGCTGGTGCGGGTTCGTGACCTGTCGCGCACCGAGCACGATGCGATGCTGGCGCTGGTGCGCAAGAAACTGCGCAGCGAGTTCGACTTTCCGAAGAACACCGATCGCTACTTCGGCATCTCGGCGATCTACTCGCTGGAGAACGTCAAGTATCCGCAGCCGGACGGAAGCGTCTGCGGGGTGCGGCCGCCGGTGAGCGGGGACGCCGCGCTCAAGCTGGACTGTGGTGCCGGACTGGGTGCTGCCACGCACATCACCGGTACGTTTGCTTTCGCCGCGGTCGGGCGCGCGCTGGAGCTGCTGCTTAAACGAAAGTAGGAGTAAGCAATCCGGCTCCTACGCCGGCCAGCTATGCCGGCAATGCGAACAGGCGCTCGGCGTTGGCGGTGGTCGCCCGCGCCAGTTCGTCCGCTTCGATGCCGCGCAACCCGGCAATCACGCGCAGCACTTCGGTCATCCGCGCCGGCTCGTTACGCTGTCCACGGATGCCAGCATCGGGCTGGTCCGGCGCATCGGTTTCCAGCAGCAGGTGTTCGAGCGGCATCGACGCGGCAAGCTTGCGCAGGCGATTGGCGCGGTCGTAGGTCACCGGGCCACCCAGGCCGAGCATGAAGCCGGCGCGCCACAGCTGCCGCGCCTGTTCCTCGCTGCCCGAGTAGCTGTGGACGACGCCGCGCAGGCCGCCGACGCGACGGATCGCGGCGATCACCGCATCCACCGCGCGCCGTGCGTGCACGATGACGGGCAGCTCGAACTCCTTCGCGAGCCTGAGCTGGCCCTCGAAGAAATGCATCTGCCGCTCTGCGTCCAGCCCTTCGACGAAATAGTCCAGGCCGCATTCGCCGACCGCCAGCGGGCGCTCGCGTTCGATCCATTGGCGCAGCAGTGGCAGGTGCTCGTCGCGGTGCACCGACAGGTACATCGGGTGGAGGCCATAGGCCGGGTACAGGCCGCTGCCGGCCGGGCAGACGTCGCGAAGCTTTGGCCAGCCAGCAGCATCGACCGCCGGTACGACCTGGCGGGTGACGCCGCCCGCGAGAGCGCGCGCGATCACCTGTTCGCGATCACCGTCGAACTCGGCGGCGTCCAGGTGGCAGTGGCTGTCGACCAGGTCGTGCACGTTCGGCCGCGAGGGCAGGGCGGCGGCGTTCAGCGAGGCGCGCGCGTGGCTGGCGGCAGGCCGGGCTCCTTGCGCTTCTTCCAGCTGGCCAGCAGCAGGGTGCCCAGGCCGAGCAGGAGCTCGTCTGCCAGGGGTATGAAGTCCGGGACGGCCAGGTCCAGCAGGAACAGGGCGCCCGTCAGCACGAACAGGCGCGGGAAGCTCAGCTTGCCCAGGAAGGTCAGCAGGGGGGTGGTCAGTGGGTTGGCCATGGCATATGCAATTTGACGGCGGTCGCAATGACGCTAACACGCTCGCAAACCAGGTTCACAGTTGCGACAGCTTGATGTTAAAAAATCGGCGGCCGTTCAGGATCGCAGTGTTCGAATGGCGCCATCCACCAACCCGCGGGCTCCGTCCCGCAGCAGAGGCCTCAAATGAACAAGAACATCCTCGCAGTAGCCCTGGCTTCGCTGCTGGTCGGCGGCGTCGCAGTTGCGGCCTTCAACAGTTTCCGCGGCAACGACAATGCACAGGCCCAGGTGGATGCCAACGGTCAGGCCATCGGCCAGAACGGCGACCTGGCAGCCGACGGTGCCATCCAGTCGGGCAAGGTCGAGTACGCCGACGTCCTCAACGTCAAGCCGGTTTCCGAGAAGGAAAAGCTGTACGCCACCGTGATCGGCAGCGATGCGGTTCGCGAGACCAGCACCACTTCGACCCCGCGCGAAGTCTGTGAGGACGTGGTCGTGCAGGAGCGTGCTCCGGAGCGTGACGGCAACGTTGGCGGCACCGTGGCCGGCGCCGTCATCGGCGGCCTGGTCGGCAACCAGATCGGCAGCGGCAACGGCCGCAAGGCCGCGACCGCGGCAGGTGCGGTTGCTGGTGGTTTCATCGGCAACACGGTCGACAAGCGCCACGTCGGCGGCAAGGTCACCAGCCGCACCGAGCGCCAGTGCCACACCGCCTCGTCGACGTCGCAGTCCTCGCGCGTGGTCGCCTACAACGTGACCTATCGCAATCCGGACGGCACCACCGGTAGCATGCGTACCGACAGCAAGCCGGGCAGCCGCATCCTGCTGGGTGAGGAAGACAAGGTCATCGGTTACGACGTGACCTACCGTTACGACGGCCAGGAGCAGACGATCCGCATGGATGAGCGTCCGGTCGCCAACCGCCTGCCGGTCATCGACGGACAGGTCGTGACGCAGACCGCTTCGGCTTCGACGGGCACCACCCAGAGCTGATCCGTCGTCCGCTGCAGCAATACCCGAAGGGGCCGGAGCAATCCGGCCCTTTTTTTTTGCCCGTCATTCCCCAGCCCCGTCATTCCCGCAGCCCCGTCATTCCCGCGAAGGCGGGAACCCAGTGACGTTGCGCCCTTCCGCCTCGGCACGGCGCCATCCGCCGAGCCGGGGATTGCTCCGCCCCTTAATCAGCCATCCATGGCTGATGCGGGGCGCGGGCCATCCATGGCCCGCTGCGGAGCAATCCCGGCCCGGCGGACGACGCTTCGGCGAGTTACTTCATGGTCTTCGTCAGTTCGTAGGGCCCCGGCGGGCGAAGCGTGTCGGGCCTTCTACAAGCTTCGAAAACAGGGGCTTGCGATGATTCAGGGGGGGTACCGGCGCCGCCTGTGGCCATTACAATGACCGTCTTTCCACAGTCGAGCGCGCCATGGCCCTGCACCCGTACGACCTCTACGACGTCCGCTCCCTGCTCAGCGAGGAGGAGCGCGCAGTACAGGACACGGTGGCGCGGTTCACCAACGAGCGCGTGATCCCGATCATCGGCGATGCGTTCGATCAGGCCCGCTTTCCGAAGGAACTGGTGGGCGAGATCGCCGAACTGGGCCTGCTGGGTTCGTCGCTGCCGGAGAAGTACGGGTGTGCCGGTCTCAACGCGGTCAGCTACGGCCTGATCTGCCAGGAACTCGAGCGCGGCGACAGCGGCATCCGCAGCTTCGTCAGCGTGCAGTCCTCGCTGTGCATGTACCCGATCTATGCCTACGGTTCGGAAGAGCAGCGCATGCGCTGGCTACCGGACATGGCCGCCGGCAAGGTCATCGGCTGCTTCGGCCTGACCGAGCCGCACGGCGGTTCCGATCCGGCCAACATGAAGACCAACGCCAAACGCGATGGCGGTGACTGGGTCCTCAACGGTTCCAAGATGTGGATCACCAACGGCAACATCGCCGACATCGCGATCGTCTGGGCGCAGACCGACGAAGGCATCCAGGGCTTCGTCGTCGAGAAGGGCACGCCCGGTTTCGCGGCACAGGAAATCAAGCACAAGATGAGCCTGCGCGCTTCGGTGACCAGCTCGCTGTTCTTCGACAACGTGCGCGTGCCGGAAAGCAACCGCCTGCCGAACGTGAAGGGCCTCAAGGGTCCGCTGGGTTGCCTGACCCAGGCGCGCTATGGCATCACCTGGGGCCCGATCGGCGCGGCCATCGCCTGCCTCGACGAGGCGCTGAACTACTCCAAAGAGCGGATCCTGTTCGACCGCCCGGTGGCGGCGACGCAGAGCGCGCAGATCAAGCTGGCCGAAATGGCACGGCGCATCACCCTGGCGCAATTGCTGGTGGTGCAGCTGGGCCGCCTCAAGGACGCCGGTGCGATGCAGCCGGCGCAGGTGTCGCTGGCGAAATGGAACAACTGCCGCATGGCGATCGACATCGCGCGCGAGTGCCGTGACCTGCTCGGCGGCGCCGGCATCACCACCGAGCACGCGGCGATCCGACATGCGCTCAACCTGGAGTCGGTGATCACCTACGAGGGCACTGAAACCGTGCACCAGCTGGTGATCGGGCGCGAGCTGACCGGCATCAGCGCATTCTGATCCCGATAACTCGTCATTCCCGCGAAGGCGGGAACCCAGCGTCTTTGATTGGCAGCGCGAAGTCACTGGGTCCCCGCCTTCGCGGGGACGACGGCTGAAGAATGCTGTCGGAGAGGTCCAGCGTGTCTGTCTTCGACGTCCAACTGGAAACACCACGCCTGATCCTGCGCATGCCATGCGCCGGCGACTTCGAAGCGTGGGCGGCGTTCCGCGCGGACGAAGAGGTCGCGCGCTACATCGGCGGCCCGGAAGCGCGGCCGATGGCCTGGCGCAGCCTCGCGGCGATGATCGGCGCCTGGCACCTCAGGGGATTTGCCATGTTCTCGGTGTACGACAAGGCCACCGGCGAGTGGCTGGGCCGCGTCGGTCCGTGGCAGCCCGAAGGCTGGCCCGGCACCGAGGTCGGCTGGAGCATCGTCCGGGCGCACTGGGGCAAGGGGTTCGGACCCGAAGCCGCGACGGCGTCGATCGACTGGGCGTTTGACCGGCTGGGCTGGAGCGACGTGATCCACACCATCGACCCGCGCAACGAGAACTCCAAGGTGGTCGCTGCCAAGCTGGGCTCGCGCTATCTGCGCATGGGTCGGTTGCCGGTGCCGCATGATGCCAACGAAGTTGAAATCTGGGGACAGTCGCGCGAGCAGTGGCTCGCCCGGCGCCAACGCGAGGAGCGCTCATGATCACCGTCTATGGCTATTCCTGTTCCGGCAACTGCCACAAGCTGAAGCTGCTGCTGACCCAGCTGGGTCGCGAGTTCAAGTGGGTCGAGATCGACAGCACCTGCGGCGAGACCCGCACGCCCGAGTACCTGGGCAAGAATCCCAACGGCAAGGTGCCGATGGTCGAACTCGAAGATGGCCGCATCCTCACCGAGTCGAACGCGATCCTGTGCTGGCTGGCCGACGGCACGCCGTTCTGGGCAGGCGATGCCTGGCAACGCGCGCAGGTGCTGAGCTGGATGTTCTTCGAGCAGTACAGCCATGAGCCGTACATCGCAGTGGCACGCTTCATCCGTGGCTGGACGCAGCTGGATTCACCGCGACGCGCCTCACTGGCGCAGTTGCGCGAACGCGGGCAGCAGGCGCTGGCGGTGATGGAGCAGCACCTTGCCGCCAGGAACGAGTGGTTCAGCGGTGACGCCTACGGCATCGCCGACATCGCTTTGTTTGCCTATACCGTGGTTGCCGATGAAGGCGGCTTCGATGTTTCGGCGTATCCGCATACCCGCGAGTGGCTTGCGCGCGTGATGAAGACGCCCGGATTCGTCGCCATGCCGTCGCCGCCGGTCGAAGTCGCGTCGCGACTGGCGCTGCCGGACTGACCTCGCGACACTTTCCACCCTTCCTGTCCCTGTCGTCACGAACGCAGTTCCAGATTCGCGACGGCACAAGAGAATCATCCATGTCCGCACTGCCCAATCCGATCCCCGCGCGCATGAAAGGCCTGAACCGGGCCGAGGTCTGCGACGTCAACTTCAGCGAATTCGTCAAGGCCTGGAGCGGTCGCGCCGAGGCCCGGCCGGTGGCGGGTGAGGCGATCCTGGATGGCAGCGCACTCGATGCGCGTGGCTTCCGCGAACTGTTCGAGTCGCAGCTGGCAAGCCGCCATCTCGACCTGATGGCGCGCGTGCTGCGCGTGCAGAACAAAGTCTTCTACACGATCGGTTCCAGTGGCCATGAAGGCAACGCGATGGTGGCGCGCCTGACGCGACATACCGATCCGGCGTTCCTGCACTACCGCTCCGGCGGTTTCATGGCCGAGCGGTTTCGCAAGCTCCCCGGTATGGACCCGATCATGGACTCGGCGCTGTCGTTCGCGGCCAGCAAGGACGACCCGGCCAGCGGTGGCCGTCACAAGGTCTGGGGCAGCAAGCCGTTGTGGGTGCTTCCGCAGACCTCGACCATTGCCTCGCACCTGCCCAAGGCGCTGGGCACGGCAGTCGCCATCGAGGCCGGCAAGCGCCTTGGCCATGCGCTGCCGATTCCGGACGACAGCATCGCGATCTGCTCGTTCGGTGATGCGTCCGCCAATCACGCGACCGCGCAGACGGCGTTCAACGCCGCCGCGTGGACCGCGTACCAGAAGCTGCCGGCGCCGGTCCTGTTCGTCTGCGAGGACAACGGCATCGGCATCTCGGTGAAGACACCGGGTGGCTGGATCGGCAACCGCTTCCGCAACATGGACGGCCTCGACTATTTCACCGCCAATGGCCTCGACCTGGCCAGCGGCTACGGCGACGTGCAGCGTGCCGTCGAGCATTGCCGCAACACGCGCCGCCCGACTTTCCTGCATCTGAAGACGACCCGGATCATGGGTCACGCCGGCACCGACTTCGAGATCGAATGGCGTTCAATCGAGGAGCTGTGCGCTGTCGAGGCCACCGACCCGCTGTTGAGGTCCGCCGCGATCGCGCTGGAGTCGGGCCTGATGTCGAAGGACGAAGTACTGGCACTGTACGAGGAAACGCGCAAGAAGTGCTTCGCCGCCGCCGAGGAAGCGGACCGCCGGCCCAAGCTCGACAACCTGGCTGAAGTGATCGCGCCGCTGGCGCCGTACACGCCCGCAAAGGTCCAGGCAGAGGCACGACGTGCGGATTACGCCCCGCGCCGACTGGAAGTGTTCGGCAGCGAAGCGAAGCTGCCGGAGAACCAGCCGCCGCGACACCTGGCGATCCAGATCAACAACGCCCTGCACGACATCTTCGCCAAGTATCCGGAGACGCTGCTGTTCGGCGAGGACGTGGCGCAGAAGGGCGGCGTCTACACCGTCACCAAGGGGCTGCAGAAGGCGTTCGGCCCGCGTCGCGTGTTCAACACGCTGCTCGACGAGACGATGATCCTGGGCATGGCGCAGGGCTTTGCCAACGTCGGCATGCTGCCGGTCCCGGAGATCCAGTACCTGGCGTACTTCCACAACGCCTGCGACCAGATCCGCGGCGAAGCGGCCAGCCTGCAGTTCTTCAGCAACAACCAGTACGCCAACCCGATGGTCGTGCGCATCGCCGGCCTGGG
>DATDBK010000201.1:0-2978 GCA_036524935.1 Lysobacter sp.
CACGGGTCCTGTCGAGTGCATGGGCGGAACGGTGGCGAGGCGTGGGTGCACCGTTGGCCCCGGGTGCGCTTCGCTTACCCGGGCTACGACCGAAGCCAGTGGAATCAAACGCCGAGCGACGTTCGCCGGGGTGGGGATGGCTCCGCAGCGGGCCATGGATGGCCCGCGCCCCGCATCAGCCATGGATGGCTGATTAAGGGGCTGCGCAATCCCCGGGCCGGCGGGCGGCGCCACTCCGCAGCCGGCAGCCAGGCACGCCACAAAGCAGCCGCCGGCACCCAGCAACAAAAAGAGCCGCCCGAAGGCGGCTCTTTCATGACCACAGCAACGCCGGATCAGGACTCGATCGGCACCAGCGTGATCTCGACGCGGCGGTTCTGCGCGCGACCGGATTCGGAATCGTTGCTCGCCACCGGACGGGACTCGCCGGCGCCGACCACGATGAAACGGTCACGCATCAGACCACGACTGGTCAGATAGCCCGACACCGCATTGGCGCGCTGCTCCGACAGCTTCTGATTGTAAGCATCGCTGCCGACACTGTCGGTATGACCGGCCACCTCGACGATGGTCTGGTTGTACTCCTGCAGCGTGCGAGCCACGTTGTCGAGCACCGGATAGAACTCCGGCTTCAGATTGGACTTGTCGAAGTCGAAAGTGATGCCGCTGGGCATGTTGAGCGTGATGTTGTTGCCGTCACGCACAACGTCGACGCCGGTACCGGCCATCTGATCGCGCAGCGCGCGTTCCTGGCGGTCCTGGTAGTTGCCGATCGCGGCACCGGCAAGGCCACCGACACCGGCACCGACCAGCGCACGCTGGCGACGCTCGGTGGCATCGTCACCACTGAGCAGACCGGCAGCGACACCGGCCAGCGCACCGATCAGCGCACCCTTGCCGGTCTTGCTCATGCCCTGCTGCTGACCCTGCTGCTGCGGCGGCGGATTCTGCGGGTACTGGCTCTGCGGGTACTGCTGGCCATACGGCTGGCTGGTCACGCAG
Source organism: Lysobacter sp. (assembly GCA_036524935.1). Classification (GTDB taxonomy): domain Bacteria; phylum Pseudomonadota; class Gammaproteobacteria; order Xanthomonadales; family Xanthomonadaceae; genus Lysobacter_J. Next base: position 1,003 of record DATDBK010000201.1, read on the forward strand.
CCGGCCAGCACGGCGGTCATCGCCAGTGCGGCGAATGCGATCTTGATCTGGTTCTTCATCGGGGCGGTCCTTCCTGGAAAGTCGGATGACTAAAGTTGCGACAAGCTAATCACGTCCGCATGTGGCGGAAACGACCGGCGGTCACACCTATTCAGTTTCCGGCAGGGAACATGGCTTCCGCCGCAACGGCATCGAGCGTGTGTTCCCAGCTTCCCATCAAGGACAGATACAACAACTTCTCGAACTCGGCGCCGAAGCGGCTGATCACCGCGTCCGGATCCGGGATCAATCGGCCATCGGCGATCAGGCCGAAATGCACGCGGCCGTTGTAACTGAGGATCGAAATGCCGATCCCGATCGAACCGGTCTGTGGCACCCAGAACATCATTTCCCGCAGCATGCAGCCGGCCAGGTACAGCGGCTGCTGCGGTCCTGGCACGTTGGTCGCCACCGCGGTCGCCTTGCGGCTGAAAAGCTCCAGCGCCAGCCCCTGCACGGCCGCCGGCGCCATGCCAAGCGCCGCCAGCAAGCCATACGCAACAATGGCTTGCCTTGAATTCTTCAAGTTACGCATGCAGTCGGCCACGCGTTCCAGCCGCCGGATCGGATTGCCCTCGCCGACCGGCAAGTCGAGGAACACCAGGCCGAAGTGGTTGCCGAGCTTGCGCGCATGCTCGAGCGGACGCAGGTTGACCGGCACCGTCGCACGCAGCGTCATGCCGTCCACGCGCTCGCCGCGTTCGATCATGTAGCTGCGCAACGCGCCGGCCGCGGTGGCCATCAATACGTCGTTGACGGTGCAGTCGCAGGCGCGTCCGACCGCTTTGACTTCCTCCAGGTCGAGTGGCTCCGCCCAGGCCACGCGCTTGCTCACACCCAGGCGGCCACGCAGCAGCGACGGCGGATCGTCGGACAGCGCCAGCGCATGCAGCAGTTCGCGCGCGATCTCGCCGCCTTCCTTCGCCAGTACCGCGGCAAGGCCGGGGTCGCGATAGAAATCCATGCCCTTCTCGACGACCTTGCTGCCGAGCTGCACGTAACGGTCGACGGCACCGACACGCCGGGCGACCTCGGCGTGATCCTGCTTCAACCAGGCGCGCGGCAGCTCGCTGCCATTGCTGGCGTCGGGCTGGGTATCGGTCAGCGACAGCAGCACCTGCACCAGCGCAATGCCGTCGGCATAGCTGTGGTGGATGCGGGCGATCAGTGCCGAGCCGCCGTCATAGCGCTCGACCAGATGGAACTGCCACAGCGGGCGATCGTGGCTCAGCGGCGACGACGCCAGCTGGCTGACGAAACGCTCCAGGGCACGCTTGTCGCCACGGCCCGGCAGTGCCGCCGGTTGCACGTGCCAGTCGAGGTTGAAGTTGGGGTCGGTTCGCCAGGAAGCGCCAGCCGGCGTGTCCACCGCCTTCTGGCGAAAACGGCGATAGGACAGGAAGCGCTGCTTGATCACCCGCTTGAGCCGCTCCAGCGACATCGGCTCGGCGAACATCAGCACGCCGGTGATCATCATCGGATTGGTCGGCCGCTCCATGCGCAACCAGGCCGTGTCCACGCGCGACATCGCCTCACGGCGCGCGCGCTTGCGCGAATCAGCCCGCTGTCCTGTCGTTGCCATGCGCCCTCCCAAGCCTTGCCGCGAGTGAATCACGCTGCCAAGAGCAGCGTCAACGCAACGTCGCTACGTGACCCGCATCTGCCGGTATGCCTTCAATGCACCATCGCGCCCGGCGTACAGGTCCACCAGCGGATGCAGCGGATAGTCCGGCGCCAGGCGCTGCGAGGTCGCCGGGTCCTGCCACGGCGCGAACCGCAACGGCAATGGCAGCGCCGCCAGTTCCGGCAGCCAGCGCGCGATGTAGCGCCCCTCCGGATCGAACTTCTGCGCCTGCGTCACCGGATTGAAGATGCGGAAGTACGGCGCGGCATCGGCACCGGTGCCGGCCACCCATTGCCAGCCAAGCGTGTTGCTG
>DATDBK010000202.1:0-11856 GCA_036524935.1 Lysobacter sp.
CGACACCTCGTTCCGCATGGGGATGATCTGGTTCATCTTCTCGGAAGTGATGTTCTTCGGCGCCTTCTTCGGCGCGCTGTTCTACGCCCGCCAGCTGGCGATGCCGTGGCTCGGCGGCGAAGGCGACGGCGTGATGACCAATGCCCTGCTGTGGCCGCAGTTCAGCGCCGCCTGGCCGAGCAACGGCCCGGGTGCGATCGGCGGCGTCTACCAGACCATCCCGGCCTGGGGCCTGCCGCTGCTCAACACCCTGATCCTGCTGACCTCCGGCATGACCGTCACCATCGCGCACCATGCGCTGAAGGCCGGTCACCGCAAGCAGCTGCTGGTGTTCCTGGGCCTGACCGTCCTGCTCGGCTGCCTGTTCCTGTATTTCCAGGCCGAGGAGTACATCCACGCCTACAGGGAACTGAACCTGACGCTGGGTTCGGGCATCTACGGTTCGACCTTCTTCATGCTGACCGGCTTCCACGGCGCGCACGTCACGCTGGGCACGATCATGCTGGCGATCATCTGGTTCCGCTGCCTCAAGGGCCACTTCACCAAGGACCAGCATTTCGCATTCGAAGCAGTGGCCTGGTACTGGCACTTCGTCGACGTGGTCTGGCTCGGCCTGTTCCTGTTCGTCTACGTGCTGTAAGCACCGCGACCGGGACCAGGGTTCGCAACCGGCCAACGCTGCGTCGAAAACCTGGTCCAGCAAAAAAGCGACGGCATGCCGTCGCTCTTTTGCTTTATTGGGGGCCGGTTTTGGAGTTTGTTTTGAGCTGGGCGCGCGGTGTCAGGTAGCGACGCCGTGGAACTTGATCCAGCCCATGTAGTTGGCCAGCACCACCAGCAGTATCAGCGCGATGGACAGCGCGATGCGGCGGGTCAGCGCATTGACGGTGCGCTTGCTCTCGCCCTTGTCCACGAGCATGTAATAGAGGCCGGCGCCCAGGTTCCAGAGAATGACGATCAGGAAGGCAATGATCACCAGGGTCTTGAGCGAATCGTTCATGGCGGCCTCCAGTCGGCTCCATGGCAGGGCGAGGCGTTCATTATTGCAGCCGCGCGGTGCAGGCGCGTGAGCAGGCGCCGCAACCTCGTCGTCGGCTGGGTCCTGGCGGTCCTGACGATTGCCTTGTTCGTCCGCCTCGGCCTCTGGCAGATGGACCGCGCCGCCCAGAAGGAACAGATGCTCGATGCCGCCGCGAAGGTGCTCGAGCGGCGTGACCCGCAGTCGCTGGCCATCGCTGACGATGCTGCCCGGGCCCATGCCTACGACTGGGCGTCGGGCACTGGCGAGTTCGACGCGCGCGACGTGCTGTTGCTGGACAACCAGCAGCGCAACGGCCGCGCCGGCGTGCGCGCCTACCGGGTCTTCGTGCCTGCGTACGGCGGCCCCTTGCTGGTCGACCTGGGCTGGCTGCCGCTGGCCGGTGATCGCAAGCTGCCGCAGGTGCCGCGACCGCAAGGCACGCTCGAGCTGCGCGGGCTGCTGGCACCGCCGCCATCGACCGGGCTGGCGCTGGGGCCAGGGCTGGGCCGTGACCACGAGGCGTGGCTGATGACGCGCATCGACCTGGCCGCGATAGAGAAGGCGACCGGCCTGTCGGTGCCGCTGGCGCCGCGCGTGCTGCGCCTGGACCCGGAAATGAAGATGGGCTACGAGCGCGATCTCGAACTCCTGCCCAATACCCTGCCGCCGGAGAAACACCGCGGTTACGCCGTGCAATGGTTCGCACTGGCCCTGGCGGTGCTCGCCACCGCACTGATCCTGACGTTTCGAAAGCGCCGCGCGGCCTGAAGGATGCACATGCAAGACGGACACAACGACCACGACCACACCCGCAAGCGCAACCGCGTCGCGCTGCTGCTGATCTTCGCGCTGTTCTTCGGAACCATGCTGGTGGCCGGCCTGCTGCGCTTCTCCGGCTGGCGGCCGCAGGGCAGCAAGAACTTCGGCGAGCTGCTCGAGCCGCCGGGCGACCTGCGCGCGCTGTCGCCGCGCCTGCTCGATGGCGGCGAGTACGTGTGGAAGAGTGGCGAGCGCATCTGGCGGATCGTGATTGCGCCCCCGGCCGACTGCGACGACCAGTGCAGCAGCAAGCTCGCGCACGACATCGACACGGTGTGGCAGCTGTTCGGCAAGGACGCCGACGACGTGCACGTGCTGTGGTCATGCGCCACGCCCGACTGCAAGTGGCCGGCGAGCACGCCGCCACCGGCAACCCTGAAGCTGCTGCAGCCCGATCCGCGCCTGCGCGCCGGCCTGCCGCGCCTGGACGAGCGCGTGCCGGGCAAGGCCGGCGATCTGCCGGTCTACGTCGCCGATCCGTACGGCTTCGTCATTCTGCGCTACCCTCCCGGCTTCGATCCGGCAGGGCTGCGCGCCGATGTCGCCAAGCTGCTCAAGCTGAAGTGATCTCTCTTTGACGCCGACCATGAACCAAGCCGTGGACTCCCAGCCTGCCGACAGCCGCGCCGCAAGGCCGGCGCAGTATCGGCCAGCCCCTTATCGTCATTTCCATCGCATCGCATGGCTGGCCGTCGCGCTGGCGCTGGGCGTGATCGTGTTCGGCGCGTTCGTGCGCTTGTCCAATGCCGGCCTGAGCTGCCCGGACTGGCCGACCTGCTACGGCCGCGCCGCGTGGCCGACGGTCGCGCACGAGATCACCGACTACGCCGCTACCGCGATCCGTCCGGTCGAGGTGCACAAGGCCTGGCGCGAACAGTTCCACCGCATGATCGCCGGCGCCCTCGGCCTGCTGGTGCTGACGCTGGCGCTGCTGGCCGCGCGCAAACGCCGCTTCGGCATGACGCAGGTGCTGGCCGCCGCGGTGCTGGTCGCGATCGGTATCCCGCTGTACATGCACGGCGAACACGTCGCCGCCTCGGTGCTGGCGATCGCCGGCGAGGCGATCCTGCTGTTTGCCGCGCTGCGCTGGAGCAACCTCGACCTCGCCCGCGTCGCCGTCATCACCTTGGCGGTGATCATCTTCCAGGCCCTGCTCGGGATGTGGACGGTGACCTGGCTGCTCAAACCCATCGTGGTGATGGGGCACCTGCTCGGCGGCCTGCTGACGTTCTCGTTGCTGCTGTGGATGGCGTGGCGAGCGACCGATCTGCCGATCCGGCTGGCCGAAGCGATGAGCGTGCGTCGACTGGTGATCGTCGGCATCGTCCTGCTCGGCCTGCAGATCGCACTCGGCGGCTGGACCAGCGCCAACTACGCCGCGCTCGCCTGCGGCAACGATTTCCCGAAGTGTGTCGGGCAATGGATGCCGGCGCACGATTTCCGCGAAGCGTTCGTGCTCTGGCGCGGGATTGGCGTCGACTACGAGGGCGGCATCCTCGACGGCGAAGCCCGCATCGCCATCCAGCTCGCGCACCGGACGATGGCGCTGGTCGTGTTCGTCTACCTGATGTGGCTGGCGCTCAAGCTGGTGCGCACGCCGGGCATGCGCGGCTGGGCGACGCTGCTGGGCCTGCTGACGCTGGCGCAGGTCGCGCTGGGCATCGGCAACGTCAAGCTCGGCCTGCCGCTGACGGTGGCGGTGCTGCACAACGCCGGCGCGGTGCTGCTGCTGTTCGTGCTGGTTTCGCTGCTTGCGCGCCTGCGCACTCCGGAGCCGTGATGACCAGTCCCACGCCCCAGGCATCCATGCCGCACGGAACCGTCAAGCAGTACTGGGACCTGACCAAGCCGCGCGTGGTCGCGCTGATCGTGTTCACCGCGATCGTCGGCATGTTCCTGGCCGTGCCGGGACTGCCGCCGCTGAAGGAATCGGTGCTCGGCTTCCTCGGCATCTGGCTGGCAGCCTCGAGCGCGGCCGCGATCAACCAGCTGCTGGACTCGCGCATCGACGCGAAGATGGCGCGCACCTCGTGGCGTCCGATCGTCGCCGGCCAGATCACCCCGACCCAGGCGCTGGTGTTCGCGCTGATCCTGGCCGCGTTGTCGATGACCATCCTGGTGGTGTGGGTCAACACCATCACCGCGCTGCTGACCTTCGCCTCGCTGATTGGCTATGCGGTCGTCTACACCGTGTTCCTCAAGCGCGCCACGCCGCAGAACATCGTCATCGGCGGCATCGCCGGTGCGGCGCCGCCGCTGCTGGGCTGGGCCGCGATCACCGGCATGCGCGGGGAGTGGGACTGGCCGCACGCGCTGCTGCTGGTGCTGATCATCTTCGTCTGGACGCCGCCGCACTTCTGGGCGCTGGCGATCTTCCGCCGTGCCGACTACGCACGCGCCATGGTGCCGATGCTGCCGGTGACGCACGGCGTGGAGTACACGCGCTGGCAGATCCTGTTCTACACCGTGCTGCTGGTCGCCGTGACCGTGCTGCCGTGGGTGGCCGGGATGAGCGGTCTGTTCTACCTCGGCGGCGCGCTGGTGCTGGGTGTGGTGTTCCTGGGCTACGCCTGGAAGCTGATGAACCCGCCCGACGAGCTGTACGCGATGAAGGTCTTCAACTACTCCATCGTCTACCTGATGGCGCTGTTCGCCTTCCTGCTGCTCGACCACTGGCTGCTACCGTTCCTGCAGCCGGCTGCCGCCATGGAGCTGCAGCCGCTAAGCTGAGGCACCCACCACCACCCGACAAACTGGATGCGCCCATGCTGAAGCAGCGAGACCGCCTGACCCTGTCGTTGTCCTCGCTGTTTGTTGCATTGACCCTTGCCGGCGCCACGCCGGCCCAGCCCGTCACCCCCGGCCAGCCGGCCGAAGGCAAGGGCGAAGTCGTGGTCACGGCGCAGCGCCTGTTCGATGCGCGCAGCGGCCGCTATGTCGAAAGCCCGCAGGTGCTGATCCGCGACGGCCGGGTCGTCTCGATCGGCCACGCCGGTGATGCCGCCCCGGCCGGCGCACGCCGCATCGACCTGCCCGGCATGACGCTGCTGCCGGGCCTGATCGACATGCACGTCCATCTCGACAGCGACCCGAGCTACGGCGGCTATACCGGCCTGCAGTTCAACGACCGCTTTTGGTCGATCCTGACGGTGCCGCACGCGCAGAGCACGCTGATGGCTGGCTTCACGACCGTGCGCAATGTCGGCTCAGATGCCTGGAACGATGTCGGCCTGCGCCAGGCGATCGAAGAGGGCAAGGTTGTCGGCCCGCGCGTGGTCACGGCTGCCTATGCGTTCGGCGCGACCGGCGGCCATTGCGATTCGACTTTCTTCCCGCCGTCGATGGACCAGCACAGCGAGTTCAACGCCGACAGCCCGGCCGAGGCGCGCAAGCGCGTTCGCGAGCTGCGCAAGTACGGCGCCCAGGTGATCAAGATCTGCGCCACCGGTGGCGTGTTCTCGCGCAACACCGAGCCGGGCCAGCAGCAGATGAGCTTTGATGACATGAAGGCGGTGGCCGACGAAGCCCACCAGTGGGGTCTCAAGGTGGCCGCGCACGCGCACGGCGCCGCCGGCATCAAGGACGCGATCCGCGCCGGCATCGACACCATCGAGCACGCCAGCCTGATCGACGACGAAGGCATCCGCCTCGCCCGCGAGCGTGGCGCATGGCTGTCGATGGACATCTACAACACCGAGTACACCCAGTCCGAGGGCAAGAAGAACGGCGTGCTCGAGGACAACCTGCGCAAGGACCGCGAGGTCGCCGACATCCAGCGCGAGAACTTCCGCAAGGCCAACAAGGCCGGCGTGAAGATGGTTTACGGCACCGACGCTGGCGTTTATCCGCATGGCCAGAACGGCCGCCAGTTCGCGGTGATGGTGCGCTATGGCATGACCCCGGCGCAGGCGATCCAGGCCGCCACGGTCAATGCCGCACAGGCGCTGGGCCGCGATGACGTCGGCGTGGTCGAGGCCAATCGCTGGGCCGACATGATCGCCGTCGCCGGCGACCCGATGCAGGACGTGAGCCTGCTGGAGTCGGTGCCGTTCGTGATGAAGGGCGGGGTGGTGGTGAAGGACGCGTCCGCGCGGTGATCGCGTGAGGGTCCCCGGGTGCGGCCTGACGGCCTTACCCGGGCCACGCGGGTGTAGCGCGGAGGTTCCCGGGTGCGCTCCGCTTACCCGGGCTACCCGGACGTGTAGCCCGGGTAAGGCCGTCAGGCCGCACCCGGGGCATGCCCCGCGGATGTTGTAGCCCGGGTAACCCCGGACTTGATCCGGGGGCACCCGGGACACCCGTCACCCTCTAGTGTGCCGCCACCGCCGCGGCAGCCGAGACGATCAGCGGCTTCGCCGACACCAGTCGCGACGGATCCAGCAGCGCACCCATCGTCGGATCATTCGGATAGCGGGTGCCGTCGAACTCCATCGCGACCACGCCCGATTCGCCGTCGCTCCCGACCGTTACCAGCAGGTCGTGCCAGCCGCGGTTGACGCGGTCGGCCACCGCGATCGGTGCGCGCGTGGAAACTGAATCGCTGACCAGCTTGTAGCCGTCGGCGCCGCCGCGGAACACCAGCAGCGTGCAGCCACCGGCGTCGCACCAGTTCTGGTCGTCCAGCAGCATCAACAGATCCTGGGTGCCGTCGCCGTTGAGGTCGGCGTTGGCGTCGCGGTGCGCCGGCATTTCGCGGATGCTGCGCGAGGCGAGGAATGCGCCGAGCGCGATCTGGGCGCGCTGGTGTTCGCTTACCGCCGGCGGTGCCGGCAGGGCGACTTCGGTCGTCGTACCTGAATGCTCAGCGCATGCGGCGACCATCAAACTAAACAGGGGAACGGTCAACCACAGGGCTCGCATGGCCACACTCCATTGAATGTGGCCAGCCTAGGCGTGTGCATGTCGCGGCCGGGTCAAGGTCGAACGACATCGACCCGGCAGCGCGGCACAACTCGTTCAGCTAATCGCGCCGGTCACTTTTCCCCGACCAGGTTCTGCTGCCAGAACAGGATCGAGGCGGCACCGAAGTAGTCGACGTTGCTCTTCTTCTTGAAGCCATGCCCCTCGTCGTCGAACAGCAGGTACCACACCGGCTGGCCGTTGCCGCGCACCGCCTTCACGATCTGCTCGGCCTCGCTGTAGGGCACGCGCGGGTCGTTCTTGCCCTGGGCGACGAACAGCTTGGAGCGGATGCGGTCGGCGTGGTTGAGCGGCGAGATCTGCTCGAACACCTGCGCCATCTTCGGGTCGCGCTCGTCGCCATACTCGGCCCGGCGCAGGTCGCGACGGTAGCTCTCGGTGTTCTTCAGGAACGTGCCGAAGTGGGAGATGCCGACGACGTCGATACCGGCCTTGATGCGGTCGCTGTAGTGCATCAGCGACGACAGCACCATGTAGCCGCCGTAGCTGCCGCCGAACACGCCCACGCGCTGGGCATCGAGCTCGGGCTGCTGGCCCACCCAGTCGAGCAGGGCGCCGATGTCCTTGACCGAGTCCTCGCGCTTGTCGGCGTTGTCCAGGTCGAGGTAGGTCTTGCCGTAGCCTTCCGAGCCGCGCACGTTCGGCAACAGCATCGCCACGCCCATTTCATTGGCGAGGAACTGCGCGGTCGGGTTGAAGGTCGGCAGCGACTGTCCTTCCGGGCCGCCGTGGATGTTGATCACCACCGGGATGCGCTTGCCGGCCGGCACGTTGGCCGGGCGGTAGTAGAACGCCGGGATCGTGCGCGGCTTGCCGTCGACCGTGTCGAAGGTCGGGTAGTGGACCAGCGTCGGGGCGACGAACTTCGCCGGGTCGAGGCCGCCGACTTCGCTCTGCGTCCAGCGCGTGATCGACACCCTGCCCAGGTCGATCACGTGCACGTCGTTGGGCGAAGTCGCCGAGTTCATGGTCACGGCCAGACGCTTGCCGTCGGGCGAGAAACCCAGGTTCACGACCAGCCCGATCGGCAGCTCCGGCAGCTTCACCGGCTTGTGCGAGGGCAGGGCGAGCACGTGCAGCTTGTAGATGCCGTCTTCGTTGGTGGTGTAGGCCAGGTGGCGGCCGTCGTCGGCGATCTCCAGGTCCTCGACATCCCACGGCGTGTTGGCGGTCAGCACTTCCACCTTGCCGCTTGCAGGATTGTGGAAGCGCAGGCTGTGGAACTCCTGTGCCTTGCCGTCGATTGGCTCGTTGGAAATGAAGTACACCGACTTGCCGTCCGGCGCGAACTTGAAGCCCTTGAACGAGGCCTTGCCGCCGTCTACCGGAAACATCTCCAGCTTGCCGCTGTCGACATCGACCACACCCGGATAGGCCTCGGCCGCGGACACGTACTTCATCACCAGCAGGCGCTTGCCGTCGGGCGAGAAGTCCATGGCATTCCACTGGCCGCCTTCGGTGACCAGCGCGCGGGATTGCTTCGTGGCGAAATCCATCACCCACAGGTCGGTGTCCTTGCCGTTGCGCGCGGTGCTGCTCCATGCGAAGCGGCTGCCGTCGTTGGCAAACAGCGGGCCCTGGTTGCGTGCCTTGCCGTCGCTGAGCAGCGTGGTGCTGCGCGTCTTCAGGTCGAACCAGTGCAGCTGCCAGAACTCGTTGCCGCCCACGTCCTTGCCGAACACGAAGCCGTCGAGCTTCGATGCGGCCGGCGCAGCTTCAATTGCGGCCAGCGGCTCGGGATAGAAGGTCAGCTGCTCGCGCATGCCCAGCGGCTGGCAGACGCGGTGCGCCTGCGCGGTCTCGGCGAAGCGGGTGCTGATCAGCATGCACTCGCCGTTCCAGCCGGAGAAGACCGCGCCGCGGGTGTTCTGGTAGCGGTTGAGCTGCTCGACCAGGGCCGGCGGGATCGCCGGGATGTTCTCGCTGGTGCGGTTGCCGACCTGTTCGCGTGCGACCGGCGCGGCCGGCGGCGCCGACAGGGCGGGCATGCTGGCGAGCGTGAGAACGGACAACGCAAGGCTGCGATGCAGTGACATCTTCTGGTCTCCCCGGTGACTTCGGACAATGGTGCCGAGCTTAGCCCGGCCTGCCTTTGCGCGGTCGGGTCGGAAGTCACGCCGCCACAAGCGCCCTCAGCCGCGCGGGATCGCCCGCGCCCGGCTCGCGCGCAGGCTCAGCAGCTCGCGCATCTCATGCTTCTCGGCTTCTTCCAGCTCGGACGTGCGGCGCGACTGCAGCGCTTCGATGCGCTGCTGGATCGCCTGCTCTTCCAACCGCGAGATCGAATCGAGGAACGCCTGCTGGCGCTTGTCGGCGTCGTCCAGCACGCGCGCGTCGAGCGGCGTGGCGGCGGTGGTTTCCACTGCACGTGCGGTCGCCAGCTTGGTCAGCGCCGGCGCCTCGCTGCGGTCGGAGAAGTGTTCGAGGATCAGCCCGGTGGAGATGTCGGGGCGCTCGTGGACAAGTTCGACCAGCTCCACCAGCAGGCCGACGCCGGGCTGGTCGAGCGAGGCGAAATGCAGCGACGACGGCACCGCCAGCGCAATCGATGGTTGCTGCAACAGCATCGTGATCGCGCTGCGCACCAGCGATGGCTTGTTGGCTGTCGGCGCGCTCGGGCGCTGTGGGCGCTGCGCGGTCGATTCGGGGCTGTTGGCGCGCGCACCCACACCGGTCAGCTCGGTCAGGCGCTGCTTCATCAGGTCGCCGAAGGCGCCGTCGGGAATCTGCGCGAGCAGGGGTTTGGCGCGTTCGGCCAGGCGGCCGCGGCCTTCCAGCGTGCTCAGGTTGACGTCACTGGAGAGCGAGTCGAAGAAGAACTGCGACAGCGGCGTGGCGTCGCGCAGGCGCACTTCGAACCCGTCGCGGCCTTCCTTGCGCACCAGCGAATCCGGGTCCTCGCCGTCGGGCAGGAACAGGAAGAACGCCTGGCGGCCGTCCTTCATGCGCGGCAGCACCGACTCCACCGCCTTCCAGGCCGCGCCGCGACCGGCGCGATCGCCGTCGAAGCAGAAGTGGACGTCGGGCGCGTTGCGGAACAGCAGCTCGGCATGGTCGGGCGTGGTCGCGGTGCCCAGCGTCGCCACGGCGCAATCCACGCCATGCTCGAACAGCGCGACAACGTCCATGTAGCCTTCGACGACGATGAGCTTGTCGATCTTGTTGTGCGCCTGCCGGACCTGCCACAGGCCGTACAACTCGCGTCCCTTGTGGAACAGCGCGGTCTCGGGCGAGTTGAGGTACTTGGGGCCGTCGTCCTTGTCCAACACGCGACCACCGAAGGCGATCGTGCGTCCGCGCCGGTCGTGGATGGGGAACATCACCCGGTCGCGGAACTTGTCGTAGACGCGGCCGCTTTCGTTCTTCGAGAACAGCCCGGCGCGCTCGAGCAGCGACATCCGCCGCGGGTCCGTGCCAAGCGCGTCGCGCAACGCGTTGAAGCCGTCGGGTGCGTAGCCGATGCCGAACTGCTCCCGGATGGCGGCACTGACATCGCGGCCATCGAGATAGGCCTGGGCCTTGGCGCTGCCGGCGAGCTGCTTCTGGAAGAACTTCGACGCGGCCTCGACGGCGGCGTACAGGTCGATGCTGTCGGGGTTGACGTTGCGCTGCTGCGTATCGCGCGGCACTTCCATGCCCACGCGCTTGGCCAGCTCTTCGACCGCGTCGAGGAACTCGAGGCGGTCGTAGTTCATCAGGAAGCTGATCGCGGTGCCGTGCGCGCCGCAGCCGAAGCAGTGATAGAACTGCTTGGTCGGCGAGACCGTGAAGCTGGGCGAGCGCTCATCATGGAACGGGCAGCGCGCCGAGTATTCCTTGCCCTGGCGCTTCAACGGCACGCGCGACCCGATCAGCTCGACGATGTCGGAGCGGGCGAGCAGGTCGTCGATGAATGCGTCGGGGATGCGGGCCATCGGAGCTTTGTACCGCGTCCTGCGTTGGTGCGGGAGGTGTTGGTTTACGGCCTCCCCTGCGAACAGGGGAGGGGGCAAACGCCCTTAGCCGGCCAGGCGCTTCTTCACCAGCACCGAAACCAGGCCCATGTCGGCCTGCCCGGCGAGCTTGGCCTTGAGCGGGCCCATCAGCTTGCCCATGTCGGCCGGGCCGGTGGCGCCGGTCTCAGCGATGGCGGCGTCGATCGCGGCCAGGATCTCGGTCTCGCCCAGCTTGGCCGGCACGTAGCGCTCGATCACCACGATCTCCTCGCGCTCGATCTGCGCCAGGTCTTCACGGTTGGCCGCCTCGAACTGGCTGACCGAGTCGCGGCGCTGCTTGACCATCTTGTCGAGCACGCCGATCACGGCGGTGTCGTCCAGCTCGATGCGCTCGTCGACTTCGCGCTGCTTGATCGCGGCGTTGATCAGGCGGATCACGCCCAGGCTGTGCTTGTCGCCGCCCTTCATCGCGGCCTTCATGTCATCGGTGAGTCGCGTCTTGAGGCTCATCGGGCTGCTCCCTGGCAGGGTGCCGCCCCGGCTGGGGCGGCGTGGGTCAAAAACTCGGAAACACAAAAAGCCGGCGGCGCATGGGCGCGGCCGGCTTGTGTGATGCGCTCTGTGACGGGTCCGCGCGCTGCGCGGGGCCCGCTGGGGCGATCAGTACAGGCGCTGACGCTTGGTCACATCGCGCGAGGCGCGACGGGCCTGACGCTTCACCGCTGCGGCGGCCTTGCGCTTGCGTTCCTGGGTCGGCTTCTCGTAGAACTCGCGCTTGCGGGTTTCGGCGAGGACGCCGGCTTTTTCGCAAGTGCGCTTGAAGCGGCGCAGGGCAAACTCGAAGGGCTCGTTTTCGCGGACTTTGACGGACGGCATGGAAACTCCAGAATCTCGGGCTTGTAGGGTGCAGCTGGCGCCTGAGCCGGGTTCATTCCCGGGACGGCGAGCCGCGTATGATACGCGGCTGACCCGGGGGCCTGCAAGCCAAAACGCCCGGAAACCGAGGAAACCCCAGCAAAAATGCGTGTCCTGGGCATCGAAACCAGCTGCGACGAGACCGGAGTGGCCGTCTACGACACGGCGGCCGGCCTGCGGGCGCACGCCCTGTTCAGCCAGATCGCCCTGCACGCCGACTACGGCGGGGTCGTTCCCGAGCTGGCC
>DATDBK010000203.1:0-16441 GCA_036524935.1 Lysobacter sp.
CCCCACCGGGAGCAAGACCAAATAGGGAGGCAATGCCGCGGCCCGCGGTGTCTCCGGGTAGGTTGCTTGAGCGTAGCGGCGACGCTGCGCCTAGAGGAATGACTGTCCACGACAGAACCCGGCTTACAGGCCGGCTCCGCCACCTGCTCTTTGGCGCTTTGCGCTCAAAGAGCCCCAAGTTGCTTTCGCAACTCGGGCCCCAGGCTTTTCGCCCCCAATTCCCCGCCGCTGCCGCGCCCCCTTTACTAGAGGGGGCTGTGACTCTTCGGCTCGTGTCGCCGCGGGCTTCCGCTCCGCTATCCCGGGTGCGCTGCGCTTACCCGGGCTACCCCGTTGATGGGACTCGATGAGGGGGCTTTCTGGCTCCCATAGACATCGCCGATTCATTCTTAATTTGTGATTTCTGTCGCAAATGGGGCGCCTGCTGCTGCACGGCAGCATCGGCAAAGCCTCCGGGGGTGGGTCGGCCGGAGTTGGCGGCCGAGTCCCTTCCAGTCTCAAAAAATGAGACTAAACAAAGGCTAGTGGATAAGTCTTGAATAAGACTATGAAGTTCGCTGCAAGCCCTTGATGCGACTGGCGAAATTGGCTCTGGAAACTTGTTGACAACCCTGTGGGGCGTGCCTAAGGTGGGCATCTGAGGGAAAACCGGGTTTTTTGTGGTTTTTCAGTAACCAAGCCGCCCGCTTAGAGGTGGCCCCAACCAGGTGCTGAATGTTCCAGGGTGAGACCGCCATCACGATTGACGACAAGGGCCGGCTGGCGGTGCCCACCGTCTACCGTGACGCCGTCGCGCGTGAATGCGGCAACCGCCTGGTCATCACCTACAACCCGTTCGAGCCCGGCTCCCTCTACGTCTACCCGCTGGCCATCTGGGAACGCGTCCGCGACCAGGTCAATGCGCTGCCCAAGGCTAAGAAGGTCAACCGCAGCATGCAGCTCAAGCTGGTTGGCGCGGCAACCTTCGTCGAGCTCGACGGCAACGGCCGCATCAGCATCCCCGCCAGCCATCGCGCCGCCGTCGGCATCGAGAAGAAGGCCGTGCTGCTGGGCATGGGCGACAAGTTCGAACTGTGGAGCGAGCAAGCGCACCACGCACAGATCCGTCAGACGATTTCTGACGACGATCTGAGCGAGGAGCTTCTCGACCTGCAGCTGTGACGGTGGGTGGCAAGGGGCGCGGCGCGCCTTCCGGCCACCTTCCCGTGATGTACGCGCAGGTGCTCGACGGCCTGAACGTGCGCGGGAACGGAACGTACCTGGATGGCACGTTCGGGCGCGGCGGCCATGCGCGTGGCGTGCTGGAACAACTCGGCCCCGGAGGCCGGCTGCTGGTCATGGACAAGGATCCCGAAGCGATTGCCGTTGCCGAACGTGAGTTCGCCGCGGACCCGCGCGTGGCGATCTTCCGTGGCAGCTTCGCCGAACTGGCGCAGTGGAGCGAGACCGCTGCCGGCCTTGACGGCATCCTGTTCGACCTGGGCGTGTCGTCGCCGCAGCTCGATGTCGCCGAGCGCGGCTTCAGCTTCGGCAAGGACGGCCCGCTCGACATGCGCATGGATCCCGACAGTGGCCTGAGCGCCGCGCAATGGCTGGCCAAGGCCGACGAGCGCGAGATCGCCGACGTACTGTGGACCTACGGCGAGGAGCGGATGAGCCGCAAGATCGCGCGCACGATCGTGGCCCGCCGCGACGAGCAGCCGCTGCTGCGTACCGCGCAGCTGGCCGACGTGATCGCGTCGGTGATGCCGCGCGGCGACAGCAAGATCCACCCGGCCACGCGCAGCTTCCAGGCGATCCGCATCTTCATCAATCGCGAGCTGGCCGATCTCGAGATCGGTCTCGATGCGGCGCTCGAGCGGCTCAAGCCAGGCGGCCGCCTGGCGGTGATCAGCTTCCACTCGCTCGAAGACCGCATCGTCAAGCAGTTCATCCTCCGCCACAGCAAGGCACCGCCGGCCAACCGTCGCATGCCGGTGGAAGTGGCGTTCACGCCGGTGCTGCTGGCCGTCGGTGCCGCGCAGAAAGCATTCGACGAGGAAACCTCGGTCAACCCGCGTGCCCGCAGTGCGGTGCTGCGCGTGGCCGAGAAGCTGCCGGTTGATGGCCCGGTTCACGGCAAGGGGGCGGCATGAGCATTGCCCGCCTGCTGCTGACCGTGCTGGTGGTTGCCAATGTCGTTTCCGCGCTGGCGGTGGTGCAGGCGCGCCACCAGCACCGCCAGTTGTTCGTCCAGCTCAGCCGCCTCGAGCGCGCACGCGATGAACTCAACATCGAGTTCGGCCGCCTGCAGCTCGAGCAGGCGACCTGGGCCGAAAGCAACCGCATCGACCAGGTCGCGCGTGACCGCCTCGGCATGAAGTTCCCCGAAGGCGCCGAAACCGTGGTGATCCGGCCATGACCGGTCGCAACGGCAAGCCCGCCGGCCGCACCAGTCCGATCGAGCGGATCCTTGCGCTGAGCGAGAAGTTCGGCGGTGGCAGCGAGCGTGACCGCGTCGCCGGCAAGGGCCGCAACCGCGCCTCCTTCAACCTGCGCAACCGCCTGCTGATCGTCGGCTGCGCGCTGGGCGTGTGCTCGATCGCGCTGGTCGCGCGCGCACTCGACCTGCAGGTCATCAGCAACGACTTTTACCGCCAGCAGGGCGACGCGCGCTCGCTGCGCGAAATCCCGATCCCGACCTCGCGCGGCATGATCACCGACCGCAATGGCGAGCCGCTGGCGGTGTCGACGCCGGTCGAGTCGATCTGGGCCAACCCGCAGGAACTGCTCGCCAATCCCAACCGTATTCCGCAACTGGCGAAGGCGCTGGGCGTGTCGCGCGACGCGCTGACGCGCAAGCTCAGCCAGCGCGCCGACAAGGAATTCGTCTACCTCAAGCGCCGGATCAATCCCGACGAGGCGCGACGGATCCTGTCGTACAAGACTCCGGGCGTGTTCTCGCAGCGCGAGTTCCGTCGCTTCTACCCACAGGGTGAGGCGATGTCGCACATCCTCGGCTTCACCAATATCGACGACCTCGGCCAGGAAGGCCTGGAGCTGGCGTTCGACGACTGGCTGCGGGGCAAGCCCGGCGCCAAGCGCGTGATCCGCGATGGTGCTGGCCGCATCGTCGAGAGCGTCGATCTGCTCAAGCCGGCCGAGCCGGGCCACGACCTGACGCTGACCATCGACCGCCGCATCCAGTACCTCGCCTTCCGCGAGCTGCGTGGCACGCTGCAGCGCACCGGCGCCAGCAGCGGCTCGGTGGTGGTGCTCGACATCGCCACCGGCGAAGTGCTGGCGATGGCCAATCTGCCGACTTACAACCCGAACGCATTGAGCGTCGGCAACCCCGACACGCATCGCAATCGCGCCGTCACCGACGTGATCGAACCCGGCTCGACGATGAAGCCGCTGACGGTGGCTGCCGCGCTGGAAGCGGGCGTCATCACCGTGCACTCGACGTTCGACACGAACCCGGGCTGGATGCCGAACGGCCGTTACCGCACCACCGATCACCGCAACTACGGCGTGCTCGACACCACCGGCGTGATCACCAAGAGCTCGAACATCGGCGCCGCCAAGATCGTGGCCCGGATCCCGAGCCAGAACTACTACGACTTCCTGCACCGCTTCGGCTACGGCCGCAAGACCCACAGCGGCTTCCCGGGCGAGTCGTCGGGCGTGCTGGCGCCGCCGTCGCGCTGGAGTGGTACGACCAAGCAGACGATGTCCTACGGCTACGGCCTGTCGGCGACGCCGCTGCAGATCGCGCAGGCCTATGCGGCACTCGGCAACGGCGGTCGCCTGATCACGCCGACCTTCGTCAAGGGCGGCGAGCAGAACGAGCCGGTGCAGGTGCTCGACCCGGCGATTTCCGGCCAGATCATGCGGATGATGCAGACCGTGACCGAGCCGGGCGGCACCGCCACCCAGGCCGCGATCCTGGGCTACCACGTCGCCGGCAAGACCGGCACCGCGCGCAAGTTCAACGAGACTGGCGGTTATTCACGCCGTTACGTGTCGTTCTTTGCCGGCGTCGTGCCGGTCAACAATCCGCGTTTTTCGATGGTCGTCGTCGTCAACGACCCGGACCCGGCCAAGGGCTACTACGGTGGCTTCGTCTCCGGCCCGGTCTTCAAGAACGTCATGGAAGGCGCGCTGCGCCTGATGGACGTGGCGCCGGACGACATCGACACCTGGATGGCGGCGCAGGCCGAAGCCGAGGCCAAGCGCGCGAAGGCCAACGGTGGCAAGCCGTCGGGCGCGGTGCTGCCGGCTCCGGTGCAGGTGGCATCGATGCCGGTGTCCACCGGCGTGGTCGCAACGCCGGGAGGTGGCCGATGAGCCGCCTGATGGCATTGTCCGAACTGCTGCCCGACGTCGCCGGCATTCCGCCGCAACTGCAGATCAGCGGCCTGGTGCTGGATTCGCGCGCGGTCAAGCCCGGTTACGCATTCGTCGCCATCGCCGGTTTCGGTGCGCACGGCCTGCGCTTCGTCGACCAGGCGCGCGCCGCCGGTGCGAGCGCGATCCTGTTCGAGCCGCCGGCACCCGAAGACCTGCCGGCTCCGGCCGACGCCATCGCCGTGCCCGGGCTGCGTTCGCGCCTGGGCGAGATGGGCGATGCCTTCCACGGTCGCGCAACGGCGCAGATCGACGTGGTCGGCGTCACCGGCACCAACGGCAAGACCTCGACCGTGCAGCTGCTGACCCAGGCCTGGCACCTGCGCGGCATTAGCAGCGGCAGCGTTGGCACGCTCGGCGCTGGCCTGTACGGCGAAGTCGTGCCGACCGGCTTCACCACGCCGCTGGTGTTGCAGACGCACGAACTGCTCGCGCAGATGCGCGACGCGGGTGCGAAGGCGATCGCGATGGAAGCCAGCTCGCACGCGCTCGACCAGGGTCGCGTCGAGGGCGTGCACTTCGACGTCGCGGTGTTCACCAACCTCACCCGCGACCATCTCGACTACCACGGCGACATGGCCACCTACGGTGCCGCCAAGGCGCGCCTGTTCGCGTGGGCGGGCCTGTCGTCGGCGGTGATCAACCTCGACGATGAGTTCGGCCGCGAGCTGATCGCGACGCTGCCCGTCGGCGTGCGCGCCATTGGCTTGAGCTCGCGCGACGCAAAGGGTGCAACGTTGCAGGCGCAGTCGCTGCGCTTCGACAATGCCGGCATCGGCTTCGACCTGGTGCACGAAGGCGTGGCCCACGCGGTGAACTCGCCGCTGCTGGGTCGCTTCAACGTCGACAACCTGCTTGCGGTCGCCGGTACGCTGCTGGCGCTGGGCGAACAGCCGGCAGACATCGCGTGGACCCTCTCGCAGCTGCAGCCGATCCACGGGCGCATGAACCGCCTCGGCGGCGACGGCGCGCTGCCGCTGGTGGTGATCGACTACGCACACACGCCCGATGCCCTGGAGCAGGCGCTGAGCTCGCTGCGCGCGCATGTGCAATCGCGGCTGCTGTGCGTGTTCGGCTGCGGCGGCGACCGCGATCGCGGCAAGCGCCCGCAAATGGCCCAGGTCGCCGAGCGCCACGCCGACGTCGTCATCGTCACCGACGACAACCCGCGTTTCGAAAACGGCGACATCATCGTCGACGACATCATGGCCGGCTTCGCCAATCCGGCGCTGGTCAGCGTGCAGCGCGACCGCGCCGCCGCGATCGCCCGCGCCGTGGGCATGGCCGGGTCGAACGACATCGTGCTGGTGGCCGGAAAGGGCCACGAGCCCTACCAGGACATCCAGGGCGTGCAGCATCCCTTCGACGACACCCTCGTTGCCAGTGCGGCGCTGGAGGCGCGGACATGAAGCCGCTGCATCTGTCGCAGATCGCACGCATGACCGGCGGCCGCCTGCACGGCGACGACGTCGTGGTGGCCACCGTCGCCACCGATACCCGCGCGCTGCCGCAGGGCGGGGCGGTGCTGTTCATCGCGCTCAAAGGCGAACGATTCGATGCGCACGACCACGTCGCATCGCTGCCGGCCGACAGGGTCGCCGCGGTGCTGGTGTCGCGCGAACTCGACATCGCGATCCCGCAGGTGGTCGTCGCCGACACGCAGCGCGCATTGGCCGACTTCGCGGCGGCCGTGCAGCGCACCCGCATCGAAGGTGGCAATGGCGAGAAGATCGTCGCCATCACCGGCAGCAACGGCAAGACCAGCGTCAAGGCGCTCACGCTCGCGATCCTCGAGCGGGTCGGCCCGACCTATGCGACGCCGGGCAACCGCAACAACGAGATCGGTCTGCCACTGGCGGTGCTCGACGCGCCCGAAGGCGTGCAGTTCGCCATCTACGAAATGGGCGCCGGCCAGCCGGGCGATATCTCCTACCTGACGGCCGTGGTCCGCCCCGATGTGTCCGTGATCAACAACGTCGCACCTGGGCACCTGGAGCGCATGGGCAGCCTGCTCGGTGTCGCCGACACCAAGGCCGCGATCTACGACTCACTGCCGGCAGACGGCGTGGCGGTGATCAATGCCGATGACGCATTCGCGCCGTACTTCGCCGAACGCGCGCACGGCCGTCGCCTGGTGCGCTTCGGCCTCGACGCCAGCGCCGACATCACCGCGCGCGACATCGTCGCCGAGGCCGACAGGTCGAGCTTCACGCTGGTCACGCCGCAGGGCGAGGCCGCGATCTCGCTCGCATTGCCCGGCCGCCACAACGTCCGCAACGCACTGGCCGCAGCCGCGCTGGCGCTGGGCGTCGGTGCCCCGTTGCAGGCAGTGGCCGAGGGCCTCAATGCGGCGAAGTCGGTACCTGGCCGCCTGATCACCTACCGCCTCGACAACGGTGCGGTGCTGGTCGACGACAGCTATAACGCCAACCCGGGTTCGCTCGCGGCCGCCATCGACACTCTGTCCGAAGGCGGTGGCGAGTCCTGGCTGGTGCTGGGCGACATGCGCGAACTGGGCGCCGATGCCGAAGCAATGCATGCCGAGGCGGGACGCCGCGCCAAGGGCGCGCGCATCGCACGGATGTTCACGCTCGGACCGTTCAGTGCCGCGGCAACGGCAGCCTTCGGCGAAGGCGCCACTCATTTCGAAAGCCATGACGCATTGGCTGATGCCCTGCGCGCGCAGCTGCGCGAGGGCGTTCGCGTGCTGGTGAAGGGTTCGCGCGGCAGCGCGATGGATCGGATCGTCACCGCGCTGGTCGGACCCGCGCAGGCCGGCTCCGCGCCGCGCACGGAAAAGAAGGGGAGTCCCGATGCTGCTTGAACTCACTCGCTGGCTGGAGCAACTGCAGAGCCTGTTCGGACTGTTCAGTTACCTCACCTTCCGCGGCATCCTCAGCGCATTGACGGCGCTGGCGCTGTCGCTGTGGTGGGGGCCGGCGGTTATCCGTCGCCTGGGCCAGCTCAAGGGTGGCCAGCCGATCCGCAAGGACGGCCCGCAGTCGCACTTCTCCAAGGCCGGTACGCCGACGATGGGCGGTGCGCTGATCCTGCTCACCGTGATGGCGTCGGTGCTGCTGTGGGGCGACCTGCGCAACAAGTATGTGTGGACGGTCCTTCTGGTCATGCTCGCCTTTGGTGCGATCGGCTGGTACGACGACTGGATCAAGATCGTCCGCCGGGATCCGAATGGCCTCAAGTCGCGCTGGAAGTACCTGGCGCAGTCGGTGTTCGGTCTCGCTGCCGGCCTGTACCTCTATCTGTATGCGGACGTGCCGGCGGCCACCACGTTCTATGTACCGTTCTTCAAGTCGATCGCGCTGCCGCTGGCCGGGATTGGCTTTGTCGCGATCGCCTACTTCTGGATCGTCGGCTTCTCCAACGCCGTCAACCTGACCGACGGCCTCGATGGCCTGGCAATCATGCCGACGGTGCTGGTCGCCTGCGCGCTGGGCATCTTCGCCTACGCTTCCGGCCACGCCGAGTTCTCCAAGTACCTGCAGATTCCGCCGGTGCCGGGCGCCGGCGAGCTGGTGATCATCTGCGCGGCAATCGCCGGCGCCGGCCTGGGCTTCCTGTGGTTCAACACCTACCCGGCGATGGTGTTCATGGGCGACATCGGCGCGCTGGCGCTGGGCGCGGTGCTCGGCACGATCGCGGTCATCGTCCGGCAGGAGCTGGTGCTGGTGATCATGGGCGGCATCTTCGTGATCGAGACACTGTCGGTGATGATCCAGGTGGGCTCGTTCAAGCTCACCGGCAAGCGCGTGTTCCGGATGGCGCCGATCCACCATCACTTCGAACTGAAGGGCTGGCCGGAGCCGCGCGTGATCGTGCGCTTCTGGATCATCTCGGTGGTCCTCGTCCTGGTCGGCCTGGCGACGCTGAAGGTGCGCTGATGACCGACCTCCCGACCACTCGCCAGGCAACACGCCTCGATGCCATCGGCGGCCACTTCGATCCGTGGCTGCTGGGCATCTCGTGCGCGCTCGCCTGCCTGGGCGTGGTCATGGTCGGCTCGGCGTCGATCGGTGTTGCCGACGGCCACGACGTCGGCCCGTTCTACTTCCTCACCCGCCACGTCGTGTTCCTCGCCATCGGCCTGGTCATGGCGCTGTGGGTGATGCGCACCGAACTCAAGACCATCGAGCAGCACAACCAGTGGCTATTGCTGGTCTGCTTCGTGCTGCTGATCGCGGTGTTCATGCCGGGCATCGGCCGCAGCGTCAACGGCGCGCGGCGCTGGCTGAACCTGGGCGTGTCGAACTTCCAGGCGGTCGAGGCGGTCAAGCTGCTCTACATCGTCTGGCTGGCCAGCTACCTCAAGCGCTACAGCGAGGAAGTCACCGCGACCTGGGGAGCGATGCTCAAGCCGATCGGCGTTGCCGTCGGGCTGGTCGTGCTGTTGCTGCTGCAGCCCGACTTCGGTTCCTCGTCGCTGATTCTGGCCGTCACCGCCGGCATGCTCGTGCTCGGCGGCGTCAACATGCCGCGGATGTTCGGACCGGTACTGATCGGCCTGCCGGTGCTGGCGATCGTCGCCATCGCCGAGCCCTACCGCGTCACCCGACTGACCTCGTTCCTCGATCCGTGGCAGGACCCGTTCAAGACCGGTTACCAGCTGACCAACGCGCTGATGGCCGTGGGCCGCGGCGAATGGCTGGGCGTCGGCCTGGGCGCATCGGTGCAGAAGCTGTCCTACCTGCCCGAGGCACACACCGACTTCATCATGGCGGTGATTGCCGAAGAATTCGGCTTCCTGGGTGTCTGCACCGTGGTCGCGCTGTATGCCGGCCTCGCCGGTCGGGCATTCTGGCTGGGACTGAAGTGCGTCGAGATGCGCCGCCACTTCGCCGGCTACTGCGCGTTCGGCATCGCGCTGTGGATGAGCCTGCAGAGCTTCGTCTCGATCGGCGTCAACCTCGGCCTGCTGCCGACCAAAGGCCTGACGCTGCCGATGATCTCCTACGGCGGCTCGAGCGTGATCATGACCTGCGCCGCGCTGGGCCTGCTGCTGCGCGTCTCTTACGAACTCGACCGTGCCCAGCGCCAGGTCGCGCGCGTGCGCAACGAGACCACGCCGTCACCGACCGCGTCGCCGTCGCCGACGACGCCCGCGCCGGCGCCGATCGCCGCAGCGCAGTCCAAGCGTCCCGGCGAAGCCGTCCGTGGCACCAGCCGCCTGCGCCAGCGCGTCGAACCCACGCTCGGGAGGATCGCATGAAGGTCGCCGCGACCGACTCCGACCTGCATCCGGTGATGATCCTCGCCGGCGGCACCGGTGGGCACATCTTCCCCGGCCTCGCGGTCGCGCGCGAACTGAAGGCGCGCGGCATCCCCGTGCTGTGGCTCGGGGCCGAGGGCGGCATGGAAACGCGCCTGGTGCCGCAGCACGACATCGCCATCGACACGATTGCTGTCAGCGGCATGCGTGGCAAGGGAATCGGCACGTTGCTGGCAACGCCGTTCCGTCTGATCGGTGCGGTCCGTGCGGCGCTGCAGACGCTGCGCGAGCGGCAGCCGCGTGCGGTGGTCAGCTTCGGTGGCTACGCTGCCGGCCCCGGTGGCATCGCCGCGCGGATCGCCGGCATCCCGCTGCTCGTGCACGAGCAGAACCGCGCGCCGGGCTTGACCAACCGCGTGCTGGCGCGTTTTGCCCGGCACGTGCTGACCGGCTTCCCGGACACCTTCCCGAACCTCAGGGAAGAAGTGGTCGGCAATCCCGTGCGCAGCGAAATCGCCGCGGTGATGCCGCCGAGCGGCCGCTTTGCCAATCGCACCGGCCCGATCCGTTTGCTCGTGCTCGGCGGCAGCCAGGGCGCGCGCGCGCTCAACCTGGCGATGCCCAAGGCCGTGGCTGGCCTGCGCGGGCGCCTTGCCTGCGAAGTGCGCCACCAGAGCGGCGAGAAGATGCGCGAGGAGGCCGAGCAGGCCTACGCCAAGGCCGGCGTCAACGCGTCGGTCGAACCGTTCATTGCCGACATGGCCGGCGCTTATGCCTGGGCCGACATCGTGATCTGCCGTGCCGGTGCGTTGACGCTCGCCGAGCTGTGCGCCGTCGGCGTCGGCAGCGTGCTGGTGCCGTTCCCGCAGGCCGTCGACGACCACCAGACCAAGAACGCGCAGTACCTCGTCGACCGCGGTGCCGCGTACCTGGTGCCGCAGGGCGTCGGCAACGATCTCGGCGACCGCATCTCGGCAACGATCGAGATCATCGGCGAGCGCGGCGTGCTGCTGCAGCTTGCGCAGAGCGCGCACGCGATCGCGCGGCCCGATGCCGCGCAGCGCGTGGCCGATGCGGTCATGGAGGTCATGTCGTGACCAGAACGTTCCCCGCCCCGTCCCACACCCAGCTTCACGGAATTACGCCATGAGTACCGCCCTGCGTCGCCGCCTGCAGCACACCGGTGACCTCGCCAAAGCGTTTCCGCGCGTGCACTTCGTCGGTATCGGCGGCGTCGGCATGAGCGGCATCGCGGAAGTGATGTGCACGCTGGGGTACCAGGTCTCGGGTTCGGACAATGCCGACAACGCCGTCACCCGGCGCCTGGGCGGGCTCGGCATCACCGTCCAGCGCGGCCATGCTGCCGCCAATGTGCTCGGCGCCGATTGCGTCGTCGTGTCCAGCGCGATCCGCGCCGACAACCCGGAGCTGATGGAAGCCCGTGCGCAGCGCATTCCGGTGGTGCCGCGCGCGGAAATGCTGGCCGAGCTGATGCGCTTCAAGCGCGGCATCGCCGTCGCCGGCACGCACGGCAAGACCACCACCACCTCGCTTGCCGCCAGCGTCCTTGCCGAGGGTGGCATCGACCCGACCTTCGTCATCGGTGGCCAGCTCCTCGCCGCCGGCGCCAACGCGCGCCTGGGCACGGGCGACTGGCTGGTGGCCGAGGCCGACGAGAGCGATGGCAGTTTCCTGCGCCTGAACCCGCAGATCGCCATCGTCACCAACATCGATGCCGACCATCTGGAGAACTACGGCGGCGATTTCGCCAACGTCCAGGCGGCGTTCGAGGAATTCATGCACCGGCTGCCGTTCTACGGCCTGGCGGTGTTGTGCATCGACGATCCGGAAGTTGCCGCGCTGGCCGCCAAGACTCCGCGCCACGTCATGACCTACGGCTTCAGCGACGTCGCCGACGTGCGTGCGGAGGACGTCGAGCAGGACGGTCCGAACATGCGCTTCACGCTGTGCCTGCCCGACGCGACGCGCACGCAGGTGACGCTGGCGCTGCCGGGCCGGCACAACGTGCAGAACGCACTCGCGGCGGCATCGGTCGCCTGGCAGCTCGGTGTCAGCGCGGAGGCCATCGCGCGCGCACTGGCCGGTTTCGCCGGCGTCGGTCGCCGTTTCAACCTGCTCGCCAGCCCGACCACCGCCAAGGGCGCCAAGGTCCAGCTGGTCGACGACTACGGCCACCATCCGAAGGAACTGGAGGCAGTGTTCGCCGCCGCGCGTGGCGGCTGGGCCGACAAGCGCCTGGTCGTGGCCTTCCAGCCGCACCGTTACAGCCGCACCCGCGATCTGTTCGACGAGTTCGCCGCGGTGCTGTCGAGTGTCGACGTGCTGGTGCTGACCGAGGTCTACCCGGCAGGCGAAGCGCCGATCGCCGGCGCCGACGCCAAGTCGCTGGCGCGTGCGATCCGTGCGCGCGGCCGCATCGATCCGATCGTGGTCAACGGCGCCGGCGATCTGGCCAGCGTGTTGCCCGACGTCCTCAACGATGGCGATCTGCTGCTGATGATGGGCGCCGGCGACATTGGCTACGCCGCCCAGCAGATTGCTGCCAATGGCTTCAACGGTTCCAGTCACAACGGAACCAGCAACAACGGAACCAACAACAACGGAACCAACAACAACGGAGGCAGGAAGTGAGCGCGCAGTTCCCGATCGGTCCGGCCCAGGTCAGTGATCCCGCCGTGTTCGGCCGCGTCGCCGTGCTCATGGGCGGCACCAGCGCCGAGCGTGAGGTGTCGCTCGACTCGGGCCGCAACGTGCTTGATGCACTGCGCTCGCGCGGCGTCGTTGCGTTCGCCGTCGACGGCGTCCCGGCACTGGTCGACGCAATCCGCGCCGGCAGCGTCGATCGCGTGTTCAACATCCTGCACGGCAACAAGGGCGGCGGCGAAGACGGCGTCCTGCAGGGCCTGTGCGAAGCGCTGGGCGTGCCGTACACCGGTTCGAACGTGCTCGGCTCGGCGCTGACGATGGACAAGATCCGCACCAAGCAGGTGTGGCTCAGCGAAGGCCTGCCGACGCCGCGCTACGCGCGCCTGGCCCCCGGCGCCGACGTGCACGCGGCCGCGCGCGAACTGGGCTTGCCGGTGTTCATCAAGCCCTCGAGCGAAGGCTCCAGCGTCGGCGTCTCGCGCGTGCTGGCCGACGCCGACCTCGAGGCCGCCGTCGAACATGCCGCACGCTATCCGGGCGAGCTGCTGATGGAGCAGCTGATCTCGGGTGAAGAACTGACCGTGCCGATGCTCCTCATCGCTGGCAAGCACGTGGCGCTGCCGTCGATCCGCATCGTCCCCAAGGGCGAGTGGTACGACTATCACGCCAAGTACATCGCCGATGACACGCAGTACCTGTGCCCGGGCCTGGAAGGGGCGGAGGAAGACACGATTCGCCGACTGGCACAGGACGCCTTCGTGTCTGCCGGTTGCCACGGCTGGGGTCGCGTCGACTTCATGCGCGATCGCGCCACCGGCGCGCTGTACCTGCTGGAAGTCAACACCGCGCCGGGCATGACCAGCCACTCGCTGGTGCCCAAGGCCGCACGCCAGGTCGGCATCGAGTTCGACGAGCTTTGCTGGCGCGTGCTCGAGTCGAGCCTGGGCAACGTCGCAGGAGGTGCGCTGGCGTGAACGCCGTGCTTCGCCTCGTTGGCTGGATCCTCGCGCTGGCGCTGGTCATGCTGCCGATCGTGGCCGTGCTCAACGGCTGGATCGGCGCGAGCCAGTGGCCGCTCCAGAAGCTGCGCGCGACCGGCCAGTTCGTTCGCGTCGACGAGGCGTTGTTGCGCCGGACATTGATGCCGTACGCCAAGAGTGGCTTCTTCGCCGTCGACCTCGCCGCCGCGCAGGACGCGGTGTCGAAGCTGCCGTGGGTCGAGCACGCGCAGGTGCGCAAGCGCTGGCCGGACGTGCTGGAAGTGATCGTGGTCGAGCACCGCCCGTTTGCACGCTGGGACAAGGACCTGCTGCTGTCGCAGCAGGGCAAGCTGTTCCCGGCCAAGGGCGTGGAAGTTCCGCAGGGATTGCCGCAGCTCGGTGGCCCGCACGCCCGCGTGGCCGAAGTCGTGGAGCTCTACAACGAGTCGCGCGCGCAGTTCGCGCCGATCGGGCTGGACGTCAAGGAAGTCGCGCTCGATCCGCGCGGCAGCTGGACGCTCGGACTCGACAACGGCGCCCAGATCGTGGTCGGCCGCAGCGAGGCACGCGCGCGCATCGGCCGTTTCGTACGGCTGATGCCGCAGCTGCTGGCGCAGCAGGCGCAGGTGCTCAAGCGCGCCGACCTTCGTTACACCAATGGTTTTGCACTGACGTGGGCGCCGGTCCCGGCGCCGGCGGCAGTGCCGCAACAACCGCAAGGACAATCATGAATCGCAAGGGTGACAAGTCGCTGATCGTCGGCCTCGACATCGGTACCTCGAAAGTGGTGGCGCTGGTCGGTGAGTACTCGCCGGGCAACCCGATCGAGGTGATCGGTATCGGATCGCACGAATCGCGCGGCCTCAAGCGCGGTGTGGTTGTCGATATCGAATCGACGGTGCAGTCGATCCAGCGCGCGATCGAAGAGGCCGAACTGATGGCCGGCTGCGAGATCCGCTCGGTCTACGCCTCGATCTCCGGCAACCACGTGCAGTGCCGCAACTCGCAGGGCATCGCCCCGATCCGCGACGGTGAAGTCACTTACGGTGACCTCGACCGCGTGCTCGAGGCAGCCAAGGCCGTGGCCATTCCGGCCGATCAGAAGATCCTGCACGCGATCCCGCGCGACTACGTGCTCGACGATTCGCAGGACGGCATTCGCAATCCGGTCGGCATGACCGGCGTGCGTCTGGAGGTGCACGCGCACCTGGTGGTGTGCGCGCAGTCGGCCGCGGCCAACATCAGCAAGTGCGTGCAGCGCTGCGGCCTGCAGATCGACGACCTGGTCCTGAGCGTGCTCGCCTCCAGCCAGGCCGTGCTGACCTCCGACGAGCGCGAGCTTGGCGTGATCCTGGTCGACATCGGTGCAGGCACCACCGATATCGCGGTGTTCGTCGGCGGCGCGATCGCGCACAGCGCGAGCCTGCCGATCGCCGGCGACAAGGTCACCGAGGACATCGCCCACATGCTGCGCACGCCGACGCCGGAAGCGGAGCAGATCAAGGTCCGCTACGCCTGCGCGCTGGCGCAGATGGCGACCGCCGAGGAATCGATCCAGGTGCCCAGCGTCGGCGACCGCCCGCCGCGGCGCATGCCGCGCGCCTCGCTGGCGCAGGCGGTGCAGGCGCGCTACGAGGAGATCTTCGAAATGATCCAGGCCGAACTGCGCCGCAGCGGCTTCGAGCATCACGTGCGCGCCGGCATGGTCCTGACCGGCGGCGCGGCAAAGATGGAAGGCGTGGTCGAACTGGCGGAGGAAATGCTGCAGATGCCGGTGCGCGTTGGCATCCCGCAGCACGTGACGGGCCTGGGCGAAGTGGTTGGCAACCCGGTGCACGCCACCGGCGTCGGCCTGTTGTTGATGGGCAGCCAGATCGAGCACCCGCGCCGCCCGGTGATCTCCACCGGTCGCGCAGGCAGCTTCTTCAGCAAGCTCAAGAACTGGTATCGCGGCGAGTTCTGACGATGGTCAGGGCGACCGCAACAGGCACGAACGATGGAAGCACGGAATCGACGCGGCGCATGCCGCAGCCGGTTCCCGGTCCGGGCAGGGAGTCCGGGCCACGAGGGCAGGCGAGGCGAAGGCGAAGAGCGGCAGGCACAGGCAACACCAGTACTTCGAAAGCAACACGACACATAACTAGCAACACATAACGAGGACGACGACATGGCACATTTCGAACTGGTTGAAAAAATGGCCCCGAACGCGGTGATCAAGGTTGTTGGCGTGGGCGGTGGCGGCGGCAACGCCGTGGCGCACATGGTCAGCGGCAATGTCGATGGCGTGGAGTTCATCACCGCCAACACCGACGCGCAGGCGATCAAGAACTGTGGTGCCAAGCTGCAGCTGCAGCTCGGCAGCAACGTGACCAAGGGTCTCGGTGCCGGCGCCAACCCGGAAGTCGGTCGCCAGGCCGCGCTGGAAGACCGTGAGCGCATCATGGATGCACTGACCGGTGCCGACATGGTGTTCATCACCGCCGGCATGGGTGGTGGCACCGGTACCGGCGCCGCGCCGGTGGTGGCACAGCTGGCCAAGGAGATGGGCATCCTGACCGTCGCCGTGGTCACCAAGCCGTTCCCGTTCGAGGGTCGCCGCCGCATGCAGGTCGCGCTCAAGGGCATCGAGGAACTGAGCCACCACTGCGACTCGCTGATCACCATCCCGAACGAGAAGCTGATCACCGTGCTCGGCCGCAATGCCACGATGATCCAGGCGTTCCGCGCTGCCAATGACGTGCTGCTGGGTGCAGTGCAGGGCATCGCCGACCTGATCGTCCGTCCGGGCCTGATCAACGTCGACTTCGCCGACGTGCGCACCGTGATGAGCGAGATGGGCCTGGCGATGATGGGTACCGGTTCGGCACGCGGTGACGACCGCGCCCAGGCGGCCGCAGAGTCGGCGATCCAGAACCCGCTGCTGGACGACGTCAACCTGTCCGGCGCCAACGGCATCCTGGTCAACATCACCGCAGGTCCGGATTTCACGATGGCCGAGTTCGACGAAGTCGGTCGCACCATCGAGAACTTCGCCTCGGAAGACGCCACCGTCGTCATCGGCACCGTGCTCGATCCGGACATGCAGGACGAGGTCAAGGTCACCGTGGTCGCGACCGGCCTCAATCGTGCTGTCTCCCGCCAGTCGGTGCGCGGCAACGAGAAGGAGGCGCTGCGCGCCCCG
>DATDBK010000204.1:0-15236 GCA_036524935.1 Lysobacter sp.
TCCGGCTTACGACTGACGCGTACCGGACATGCTGCAGAAACTTCGCGACAAGACCTCGGGCTGGATCGCCACCGTGATCCTCGGCCTGCTGATCGTTCCCTTCGCCTTCGTCGGCATCGAGCAGTACCTCGGCCAGCGCACTGACAACTCGGTCGCGAAGATCGACATGCCGCCGAGCTGGTGGTCGTCGGCACCGTCGTTCTGGCCGGTGTCGGTGTTCTGGCAGCACGAGTCCATCGGCGTCGACGAGTTCCGCCGCAGCTTCGAGCAGGCGCGCCAGCAGCAGCGTGCGCAGCAGGGCGAGGCATTCGATGCACGCGCATTCGAAAGCATCGACAACAAGCGAGCCATCCTCGACACCCTCATCGACGCCCGCGTGCAGCAGTTGTCCGCGCAGCGAGACGGCGTGGTCGTGAGCGATGCGCTGGTGCGCAAGGCGATCCAGGAAGTCCCGGGCTTCCAGGTCGACGGCAAGTTCGACTACGCGCGCTACAAGCTGGCGCTGGCCTCGCAGGTGCCGGCACAGACGGAGCGCCAGTTCGAGCAGACCGTGCGCCAGAGCCTGCAGCAGTCGCTGATGGCATACAGCGTGGCCAACAGCAATTTCGTCACCGCTGCGGAACTCGATCGCCTGCTGCGGCTGATGGGTGAGCAGCGCGACGTCAGCGTTCTGCCATTGCCGGCACCGGCCGCGGACACCGGCGCGGTCAGCGCCGCGGAAATCCAGAAGTGGTACGACGGCCATGCCGCGCAGTTCCGCGCGGCCGAATCGGTGACGATCGAGTACGTCGAGATCAACAGCGCGACGCTGCCTGCACCGGCGCCGGCCGATGAGGCCGCGTTGCGCCAGCGCTACGAGCAGGAAAAGAACCGTTTCGTCGAACCCGAGCAGCGCCTGGCTTCGCACATCCTCGTGCGCGTGCCGGAAGGCGCCGACGCGGCCGCGCAGAAGGCGGCCGAGCAGAAGGCCGTGCAGCTGGCCGCGCAGGCCAGGGCGGCGGGCGCGGACTTCGCCGCGCTGGCCCGCGCCAGCAGCGACGACACCGGTTCACAGGCCGCCGGCGGCGACCTGGGCTGGGTCAGCAAGGGCATGATGGTCGGACCGTTCGAGAACGCCCTGTTCGCGATGAAGGCGGGCGAGATCAGTGCCCCGGTCAAGAGCGAATTCGGTTGGCATGTCATCCAGCTTCGCGAACTGAAGACCGGTGCGCAGGTGAGCTTCGAGCAGGTGCGTGACGCGCTCGCCCGCGAGCAGGCAGAAGCCGATCGCGAGCGTGCGGCCAGCGAGTTCAGCAGCCGCATGGTCGACCTGACCCTGAAGAATCCGTCGTCGCTGGCTCCGGCCGCGCGCGAGATGAACCTGCCGCTGCAGAAGGCCGGCCCGTTCTCGCGCACGAATGCACAGGGTGTCATTGCCAATCCGGCGGTGCTGCGTGCCGCGTTCTCGGACAACCTGATCCAGGACGGCACCATCAGCGATCCGATCGAGATTGCCCCCGGCCACAGCGTGCTGATCCGCGTCACGGCGCATGCGCCGGAGCGCGCATTGCCGCTGGCGCAGGTGCGGGACCAGGTCATCGCGGCGGTGCGTACCGACCGCGCCGCCCAGGCTGCCCGCAAGGATGCGGAGGCGCTCGTGGCGCGACTGAAGAACGGCGAAACGCTGGAGGCGATTGCAGCCTCGCGCCAGTTGCCGCCGCCGCAGGTCCTGGCGGGCGTGCCGCGTGGTGCGCCGGTGCCGGAACCCGGCGTCGCGGACTCGATCTTCGCCGTGGCGGCACCTGCGGCCGGCAAGGTTTCGCCGGGTAAATCGCAGCTGGCCGATGGCCGGATCGTGTTGTTCGCAGTGAGCAAGGTGACGCCGGGCGACCTCACCACCATTCCGGCACCGCAGCGCGAAATGCTTCAGCAGCAGATCGCCCGCATCGGTGGCAACGATGACATGCGCGCGCTGGTCTCGCAGTTGCGCAAGCGCGTCTCGGTCACCGTGGTCGAGCGCAACCTCTGACCGCGCGTTTCGTGCGTGCAAAGAAAAGGCCCGGCAATGCCGGGCCTTTTTTTGTTGCCTTGTCCGCGCCGGCTCAGTCGCTGCCGATGCCAGTCATGCCGAGGATGTTGTAGCCGGCATCGACGTAGGTGACTTCGCCGGTGACGCCACCGGCCAGGTCGGAGCACAGGAACGCGGCAACGTTGCCGACGTCCTCGATCGTGACGGTGCGACGCAGCGGTGCGTTCTCCTCGACATGGCCGAGGATCTTGCGGAAGCCCGCGATGCCGGCGGCAGCAAGTGTCTTGATCGGGCCGGCGGAGATCGCGTTGACTCGCGTTCCCTCCGGGCCGAGGTTGACGGCGAGGTAGCGCACCGACGATTCGAGGCTGGCCTTGGCCACGCCCATCAGGTTGTAGCCCGACAGCGCGCGCTCGGCGCCCAGGTAGCTCAGGGTCAGGATCGAACCGTTGCGACCCTTCATCAGCGGACGCGATGCCTTCGCCAGCGCCGACAGCGAGTACGACGAGACATCGTGCGCGATGGCGAAGTTCTCGCGGGTCAGACCGTCGAGGAACTGTCCGGCGATGGCTTCGCGCGGAGCGAATGCGATCGCGTGGACGAGGATGTCGAAGCCGTCGCTCCAGTGCTGGCCGAGCTGCTCGAAGCAGGCGGCGATCTGGGCGTCATCGCTGACATCGAGAGGCAGCACGATGTCGCTGCCGTAGTCGGCGGCTGCCGACTGCACGCGTGACTTGAGCTTCTCGTTCTGGTAGGTGAATGCCAGCTGCGCGCCTTCGCGGTGCATGGCCTCGGCGATGCCGCTGGCGATCGAGCGCTCGCTGGCGATGCCGGTGATCAGTGCGCGCTTGCCTTGCAGAAAACCCATGAGCCTTTCCCTTCTGATGTTGATGACCGCAGCGGCGTGAGCGTAGCGCGGTCGAGCAAAGACTCTAGTGTAGCCGCCTGCAGGTGCCGGTTGCGGGCGTTGTCGCGGCCTCCCGACGATGCGGCGGCGTAGGGTGCGGGCGCGTTGCTACGGCGAGCCCGCCTCGCCGGGAACGCGGTTGGCCTGGCCGTCGAGCGGGTCGATCACCAGCAACTGGCCGGGCTTGAGCACGGCCCCCGAGGCGAGGCCATTGCGCTGCATCAAGTCGGCGACACGCACGTCGTAGCGGCGGGCGATGGTCGAGGCGTTCTCGCCGCGACGGACGGTGTGCCTGCGTGATGGGTCGGCCGTGGGCGTAGCGGCAGCAACCGGCGGCGTCGTCGCCGCGAGCGCATCGGTGGAATCATGCGGCGCGGCAGTGGCCAGCAGCCGGGCCGGGCGGGTGCCGATGCCATCGGCGAACACCGGATTCAGGCGCTTGAGCTGGCCGCCGTCCTGGCCGGTACGGCTGGCCCACTGGTCGAGGCGCTTGATCCCGGCCGGCAGCGTCACCGCCTGCAGGTGCGGCACCGGGCGGTCGAGCGAGCGCAGCCATTCTTCACGGTCGTCGGCCTGTTCCATCAGGCACGACAGCGCATGCAGTTTGCGGACGTAGGCCTGGGTGATGTCGGACAGGCCCACCAGTTGTTCGGGATTGGCGTTGCGCGCGACCTGGCCGCTGCGCTTGAGCGCGCCGAGCACGCGGTATTCGCCGGCGTTGTAGGCCATCACCGTCAGGCGCCAGTCGCCGGCGAACATGCCATGAAGGGTCTTCAGATAGCGCACGGCAGCGGTGGTCGAGTCGACCGGCGACAGGCGGCCGTCGTAGCCCTTGCGCATCGGCACGTCGTGGTTGCGTGCCGTGATGGCGATCATCTGCCACAGGCCGGCCGGACCTGCCGGGCTGCGCGCGCCGGGCTGGTAGCCGCTTTCGACAAACGGGATCAGGGCGAACTCGGTCGGCAGGTGCGCCTGGCGCAGCGAGTCGACGACGTAGCCGAACAGGGGCAGCAGGTCGTCGTCGGCCGCCAGGCGCTTGGGCGCGGTGGCGAAATGCTGGCGCCAGCGCTTCGAAACGCCGCCAGCCTCGCATTCGGGTTCCGCCAGGCCGGTACGGAAGTCCTCATAGATCTGGCGGCCGTTGCGCGTGGCGGGCTCGTCCGGGCCGGACGTCGCCGGGATGGCTATGGCTGCGTCTGCAGCACCGGCCGCGCTTCCTGGCTGCGCCGGGCGGTCCTGCGCAGCAGCTGGCAGCGCCAGCGCGCATCCCAGGAAAAGGCCGACGGCCCGCCGGCGCCACGGGTGGGCGCAGGTCACGCGACGAATCCGTCCTTCCAGCGCCGCAACGCGGCGAACGCTTCCACACTGTCCGCCGGGGACTGGCCGGACTGGCGCTGCAGCGAGGTGCGGACTTCCGCAGCGTCGACACGCAGGAATGGATTGGCCGCCAGTTCGCTGGCGATCGTGCTGGGCAAGGTCGGTTGACCGGTCTGGCGCATCGTCTGGGCTTCCTCGGTGCGACGCGTCAGCGCCGGGTTTCCGGGTTCTACCACGCGGGCGAAGGCCGCGTTTGAGAGCGTGTACTCATGTCCGCAACAGACCCGGGTTTGCCCGGGCAGGGCGGCCAGGCGCGAAAGCGACGCCTGCATCTGCCCCGGCGTGCCCTCGAACAGGCGCCCGCAGCCAAGGCTGAACAGGGTGTCGCCGCAGAACAGCAGGTCATGGCCGACGTAGGCGACGTGGCTGAGGGTATGCCCCGGCACGGCGATGACGGCGAATTCCCAGCCTGCCAGCTCGATGCGGTCGCCATCGCCCACGCGCCGGGTGGCGGTGCCGATCCGCTCATCGGCCGGGCCGACCACGGGCAACTGCGGCCATCGTTCGAGCAGGCCGGGGACGCCGCCGATGTGATCGTGGTGATGGTGGGTCAGCAGAACCCCGGCCGGCTGCAGCCCCGCGTCTGCCGCGGCCAGGACCGGTCCGGCCTCGCTCGGGTCCACGATCAGGGCGCGCGAGCCGTCGTCGGCGGCGCAGATCCAGATGTAGTTGTCGTTCAAGGCGGGCAGGGCCTGCAGGCGCATGCACTTTGGTCCTCGGATGCTTGCCTGGGAGACGCGGGCGTGTCGCACAATCGACGGGCCGGGGTCGCCTGGCCTGGCCGGCCAGGCCGGCGGTCCAATCAAGCCGACCCATCCCGAAACCGGTCCCGACCATGCCCCTGCCGTCCCGCCCCCGTCAACCAGATCCGGCTCATGCCCCGCTCAGCTGGTTCAGCAGCGAAGCCGGTCAGGGCCTGCTGGCGGTGCAGGAAGCGGCGATGGCGCGGGTGCTCGCCTCGCGTCCGCCGGCGGCCCCTTGGGCGTGGCTGGGGGTGGCCGGGTCGGCCGCGCCGGAGGTCAGCGGCGGGCGCGGGCTGGCACTGCGCCGCAACGGTGCCGGCTTCGATGGCGCCGTGCGCTGCCGGCTGCCCTTGCCGTTCGCCAGCGAGGCATTCGGCGCGATCCTGCTTCAGCACGCCCTCGACGATGGCTTCGCGATCGACCTCGTCCTCGACGACTGTGCGCGGATGCTGATGCCCGGCGGCACGCTGTGGCTGGCAGCGCTCAATCCGTGGAGCCCGTATCGCGCGCGCTGGGCGCGCACCGGTTTGCATGCGCGCGATCCCGGCGGCTGGCAGTCGGCGTTGCGACGGGCCGGCTTCGCGGTCGAGTCGGTCGGCCTGCAGTGGCTTGGACCGCACTGGCGCGTTGCGCATGGCGAGGTCGGCGTTGGCGCGGCCGACCGTCTGCGCGCCGGCATTGCCCTGACCGTCAACAAGCGCGTGCATGCGCTGGTGCCGCCGGCGCCGCTGCGGAATCTGCGCTGGAGCCAGGTGTAGTGATGTGTGCCCACAACGGCAGTCGGCCGGCGATAATGCCGCGATGAATGCAGACACAAGCAAAGACGACGCGCGCAAGCAGGTCGAGATCCATACCGACGGTGCCTGCCTGGGCAACCCCGGTCCGGGCGGCTGGGCCGCGCTGCTGCGCTTTCGCGGACGCGAACGCGAGGTCGCCGGCGGCGAAGCAGACACCACCAACAACCGCATGGAACTGATGGCGGCGATCATGGCGCTGGAAACGCTCAGCGAGCCCTGCGACGTGATCGTCCACACAGACTCGCAGTACGTCCGCCAGGGCATCACCGAGTGGATCGGCAACTGGGTACGTCGCGGCTGGAAGACCGCTGGCGGCGATCCGGTCAAGAACCGCGACCTGTGGGAACGCCTGCACGCGGCGGCGCAGCGGCACTCGATCCAGTGGAAGTGGGTGAAGGGCCATTCCGGCGATCCCGACAACGAGCGCGTCGACGTGCTGGCGCGCCTGCAGGCGCAACGCCTGCGCGGCAGTTCGGCCGTGGCGCGCTGATGCCCGAGCGTGTCTCCCCAGGCTCCCGTCGCTCGCCCGGGCGAGCGGCGAACGTGTGAGAATGGCGCCGATGCGGCAGATCATCCTTGATACCGAAACCACCGGCCTGAGCTGGGAGCGCGGCAACCGCGTGGTCGAAATCGGCTGCGTGGAATACATCGAGCGCCGGCCCAGTGGCCGCACGTTCCACGTCTATCTGAAGCCGGACTGCGATTTCGAACAGGGCGCGCAGGAAGTGACCGGGCTGACCCTGGAGTTCCTCGCCGACAAGCCAGTGTTCGCCGATGTGGTCGAAGAGTTCATCGCCTTCATCGATGGCGCCGAGCTGATCATCCACAACGCCGCGTTCGACGTCGGCTTCCTCGACAACGAGCTGCGCCGGATCGGTTCGCAGTACGGCGGCCTGCGCGAGCGCTGCAACGTCGAGGACACGCTGCTGATGGCGCGCCAGCGCTTTCCCGGCCAGCGCAACTCCCTCGATGCACTGTGCAAGCGCCTGGGCGTGGACAACTCGCACCGCCAGCTGCACGGCGCGCTGCTCGATGCGCAGATCCTGGCCGAGGTCTACCTGGCCCTGACCTCGGGTCAGGAAGAGATTGGATTTGCCAGCGATTCGGCCGCGGCGCAGGTCGAGGCAATCAGCTTCCGCACCGACCCGGCGGCGATGCGGCCGCGCGTCCAGGTGTCCGCGGACGAACAGGCAGCGCATGAAGCGCGGCTGGAAAAGCTGCGCAAGAAAGGCAAGGTCGTCTGGGACCAGTTCATGGTGGTCGCCGAGGCCGAAGCGGTGCTCGAGCCGGCCTGAGGATGGTGCCCGCCCGGCGCCAGGCCGGGTGGTCAGTGGTGGCGAACCAGGATGACGGTGACGTTGTCGGAACCGCCGCCGTCGAGAGCGGCGGCCACCAGCGAGTCCACGCACTCCTGCGCACTGCAGTCGTCCAGCGCCAGCACGCGGGCGATGCCACGGTCGTCCACTTCCTCGGTCAGGCCGTCACTGCACAGCAGCAGCTGCATGCCCGGCTTCAACTCGCCGGTCATGGTCTCGACGTTGAGGTTGCGCGGGTCGGTCACGCCGAGCGCCTGCGTCACGACATTGCGGTGCGGATGGCTGCGCGCCTGTTCATGGGTGATCGCGCCGTTGGCGATCAGCTCCTGGACGTAGCTGTGGTCCTGCGAGAGCTGGGCCAGGTGGCCCTCGCGCCAGAGGTAGACGCGGCTGTCGCCGACCCAGGCAACCTCGAAACGGTTGCCGGCGATGCGCGCGGCGACCACGGTGGTGCCCATCGGCAAGGCGTCGTTGCGGCGCTTGGAGGTGCGGATGATTTCTTCGTCGGCGATGCGGATGGCCTGCGCCAGCGGCGTGCCGTCGCGGATCTCGCGGACGATCGTCTCGCGCGCCAGGGCGCTGGCGACCTCGCCGTATTCGTGACCGCCCATGCCGTCGGCGACCAGCCACAGTCCCAGCTCGCCGTCACCGTAATAGGTGTCTTCGTTGAGCTCGCGGCGCAGGCCGACGTGGGTGAGGTGTCCGAATTCGATCATGCGTCGATCATGCCGGTCGCTGTCATGGTGCTCGATGGCGGTACTTGATGGCGAATAACGGAATCATCGTGGCCGAGCGGCCGCGAGGCAAGGAGAACCGGCGGGCGGACAAGCAACCTGGCGAACGGCCCGGAAACGCAAAACGCCCCACGAGGGGGCGTTTGCGTGAATCTGGCGGAGAGGGGGGGATTCGAACCCCCGGTACGCTATAAACGTACGCCTGATTTCGAGTCAGGTACATTCAACCACTCTGCCACCTCTCCGGATGGTACAGCGAGCCGGGAATTCTACGGGGCTTGCGCGTCTGCGGCAAGCGTCCCGGTCGGATGTCCAAACTCGGGCCGGCTACACTAGTACTCCCCTGAACGAACGGCGTCGTCATGTCCGAAATCCTGGTCCCGGTATCCTTTGGCGAACTGCTCGACAAGATCGCGATCCTGCAGATCAAGTCCGAGCGCATGAGCGATCCCGCCAAGCTGGCCAATGTCCGCAACGAACTGTCCGCGCTGGAGCAGACCTGGATGGCGCATCCCGCCGCCGGCAAGGACATCGCCCGGCTGCGTGCCGAGCTGAAGGCGGTCAACAAGCGCCTGTGGGTGATCGAAGACGACATCCGCATCAAGGAGAAGGCGCAGGCCTTCGACGACGAGTTCGTGCGCCTGGCCCGCAGCGTCTACTTCGAGAACGACGAGCGCGCGCGCATCAAGAAGGACATCAACCTCGCCCTCGGCTCGTCCTACGTCGAAGAGAAGTCGTACCAGGACTACCGCACCGGTGCGACGCCGTAAGGCGTTTCCTCCTCAGGAGCGGGCCCGCTCGCGGGCAGGCCCGCCCGGACCGAAGGGCTCAGTTGGCCAGCGCGTACGCGGCCACCGCAAATGCCAGCGCCGACGCGGTCGCCGCCACCACGGCCACGATCTGCGTGCGCATCAGGCGCTGTTCCTGCAGCGCCTGCCGCTGGCGCAGTTCGGCGATCGTCCGCTCCAGCTCCAGTGATGCCTGCTTCAGCGCCGTCAGCGTCATTTCCATTTCCGCGGCGAGCGTCTTGATGGCCTGGTGGTTCTGGTCCACCGCGTCCTGCAGTTCGCGGATCTGCTGCGGGATCTGGGTGGGCTCCTTGCTACGGGTGAACATCGGTCGCGCGGCGCGGAGCAGTTCCGGCAGCAGTGGCGCTACCACGGTGAACCAGGCGGCCATCAGGTTGTCTCCGCGGTTGCATGCGCCGCGCGCGGCGGCAGGTGGTCAGCGCAATAGCGCTCGAACGCGGCGATCGCATCGTCGACCGTGATCAGGTCCATGACGCCATCGTGCTCGATCTTGGTGCCCCAGCGCAGTTCCGCTGCCGGCTTGCCCAGGTACTTGCGCGCGGCATCGTCGTAGCGGTCGACGCAGTAGCTGCGGTCGCTGTAAGGACCACTGCGGGCCGGATTGCTGGCCGCATGCAGGCCCAGCACCTTCGTGCCCATCGCGTTGCCGATGTGCATCGGCCCGGAGTCCGGCGTCACCAGCAACTGGCCGCGTTCGAGCAGGGCAGGCAGTTGCTTGAGCGTGTCCTTGCCGACCAGGTCGAGGGCGGGGTGGCGCATGGCGGCCATGATCGCGTCGCTGGTCTGCCGCTCCAGTTCGCTGCGACCGCCACACATCACCACTCGCCAACCGCGCGCTGCGGCGTGATCGGCCAGCGCGGCATGGCGTTCCGGGCGCCAGTTGCGCAGCACGTGGCTCGAACAGGGTGAGACCAGCATGGTCGGCGTGCCGTCGTCGGGCCATTGTTCGTGCGCCCACTGCCGCGCCTCGTCGGGCACGGGCAGGTCCCAGCGCACCCGATCCTGATGCAGGCCCAGCGGCTCGCAGAAACTGCCGATCGCATCCAGCACGTGGATGCCCGGCCGATCGGCGATGCGCTCGTTGACGAACAGTCCGTGCAGGTCCTTCGAGCGCGAGCGGTCGTAACCGATCCGCAGCCGCGCCGGGATGAAAGCCGAAAGCAGGTTGGCGCGCGCGGCGACCTGCATCTGCAGCAGCACGTCGAAGCGGCGTTCCGCGCCGAGGCGCCGGCGCAACTCGCGGTGCAGGGCGCGCATGCCGGCCAGGCCGGTCTTCTTGTCGTACTCCACGAAATCGACGCCGGGCAGGCCGGCCAGCAAGCGATGCTCGCCCTTGCCGATCACCCAGGTCAGGCGCACCTGCGGCCAGGCCGCCTGCAGGGTGCGCACCAGCGGCA
This sequence comes from Lysobacter sp., assembly GCA_036524935.1. Lineage (GTDB taxonomy): Bacteria > Pseudomonadota > Gammaproteobacteria > Xanthomonadales > Xanthomonadaceae > Lysobacter_J. Next base: position 10,089 of record DATDBK010000204.1, read on the forward strand.
CGACATGGGTGACGTCACCCAGTGCCGACAGGCGCAGCAGGCAGATCGACGCGGGCACCGAAGCGGCAGGCGTCATGCGCGGCGCATCCGTGCCGGCCGGGGCGGGGCAAGGTCAGCCCCACGGGCGACGCCGCCGGCTTCGTGTTCCACTGTCGGGCGGACAGACAACCGGGGCGAAGTGCATGCGGCGCGTGAAGGCTGATTGCAGGGCACGTGAATTGCTAGACTCCGGGGAATGACGGGGTTCGATGCTACCGAAGAGTTGACGCCGTTCCGCGACGACAGCGGATTCGGCGCCATTCTGTTCGACCGCAACCGGGTGCGGCAAGCGAGCCCGGAGTGGTTCGTGCCGTCGTTCTGGGAGCAGCGGGCGCGCCCGGTCGAGAGTGGCGGCCGCGGTGGCGCCTGGTTCATCGATGCGCCTTTCGGTCCTGCGCTGCTGCGGCGTTACCTGCGCGGCGGGATGGCGGCGCGCGTCAGTCGCGATCGTTACTGGTGGAGCGGTGCCAACGGCACGCGCAGCTTTGCCGAGTTCCGCCTGACCCGCACCATGGCGGAAAAGGGCGTGCCGGTTCCGCGTCCGATCGCCGCCTGCTACCGCCGCGACGGCATGTTCTACCGTGCCGCGATCCTGCTCGAACGCCTCGATGACGTGCGCACCCTGGCCGACCGCGCGGCCGTCGCCGGAGACGGTGCGCCCTGGGAAGAAGCCGGGCGGCTGATCGCGCGCGGCCATCGCGCCGGCCTCGATCATGCCGACCTCAACGCCCATAACCTCCTGTTCACCACCACCGGGCGAGGCTGGATCATCGACCTCGATCGTGGCCGCATGCGCATCCCTGCCACTGCCTGGCGCGAGCGCAACCTGGCCCGCCTGAAACGCTCGCTGCTCAAGCTGCGCGGCAGCCGCAGCGTCGAAGAAGTCGAGCGTGATTTCAGCCGTCTGCGCGAGGCGTACGATCGGGCCTGGGACCGAGGTTACTGAGCATGGTTTTACCGAGCACGGGTTGGCAACTGCGCCTGCACGGCGTCGGCAATGCGTCGGCGGTCGAGCTCGGCTCGGCGATGGCGACCATCGAGCGCAATGGCGTGCCGTGGCTGACCATCGACTGCGGCGGCGAGGGCCTGACCGCGTACCACGCCCATTACGGCCAGGCGCCGAAGGCGCTGTACATCACCCATACCCACCTCGACCACGTCGCCGGTTTCGAGCGCCTGTTCGTTGCCACGTACTTCGATCCGGCGCGGCGCGGCAAGGTCCGCCTGTACGTGCCGGCCACGGTGCTGCCGCTGCTGCACCAGCGCGTTGGCGACTACCCCAATGCCCTGGCCGAGGGCGGCGTGAACTTCTGGGATGCCTTCCAGGTGATCCCGGTCGGCGGATCGTTCTGGCACGACGGGGTCCGCCTGGAAGTGTTCGCGACGCGCCACCACTGGCCCGAAACCGCCTACGGCCTGCGCCTCCACGGCAGCGTGGTGTGGACCGGCGACACCCGGCCGATCCCGGAAATGCTGGCGCGCTACGCCGATGCCGGTGAGCTGATCGCCCACGACTGCGCGCTCCACGGCAATCCTTCGCACAGTGGCATCGAGGATCTCGAACGCGAGTACCCGCAGGCACTGCTCGATCGCTGCCTGCTCTACCACTACGGCAACCGCGAGGAAGGCGAGATCCTCGCCGCGCGCGGCTACCGTGTCGCCCATCCTGGCCAGGTCGTGGCGCTGGACGAGCCCACGGCCTTGCAGGTCGAACTGACATGAACGCCGTGCACAGCGTTCAGGTCGCTTCGCCTTTGCCGCTCGACCTGCGCGGCCGGCCCTTGCACGACCTGCGCCTTTCGGTGATCGAGGCCTGCAATTTCCGTTGTCCGTATTGCATGCCGGCCGATCGCGTGCCGGACGACTACGGCTTCGACTCGGCCTCGCGCCTGTCGTTTGACGAGATCGAAACGCTGGTGCGTGGGTTCGTCGCGCTCGGCGTCAACAAGCTGCGCCTGACTGGCGGCGAGCCGCTGCTGCGCAAGCGCTTGCCGCAGCTGGTCGAGCGGTTGGCTGCGATTCCGGGCCTGGATGACATCGCCCTGACCACCAACGGTTCGCTATTGGCCGCGCAGGCACGCGCGCTGCGCGATGCCGGGCTGGGGCGCATCACAGTAAGCCTCGACGCACTCGATCCTCAGCACTTCGCCCGGATGAGCGGCGGCCGCGGCAACATCGCCGACGTGCTGGCCGGGATCGAGGCGGCGCAGGCAGCGGGGTTTGCTTCGATCAAGCTCAACTGCGTTGTCGAGCGCGGCATCAACGATGACCAGGTGTTGCCGCTGCTCGAGCACTTCCGCGGCAGCGGCCATGTGCTGCGCTTCATCGAGTACATGGACGTGGGCACCTGCAATGGCTGGGTGCGCGATCGCGTGGTGCCGTCGGCCGAATTGCGTGACCGCATCGCCGCCCGCTGGCCGCTGCGTTCGCTGGAAGCGAACTACCGGGGCGAAGTCGCATCGCGCTACGCGTTTGCAGACGGACAAGGTGAGGTGGGCTTCGTCAGCTCGGTGAGCGAGCCGTTCTGTGGCGATTGCCACCGTGCCCGCGTGTCTGCCGATGGCCGCCTGTACACCTGCCTGTTCGCTGCCGACGGGCACGACCTGCGCCCGGCGCTGGCGCTGGGCGAAACCGCGCTGCGCGAGCGCGTGACCGGCCTGTGGTCGCAGCGCGGCGACCGTTACAGTGAACTGCGCGGCGCCACCGGCGCATCGCGGCGGCACGTCGAGATGTACCTGATTGGCGGTTGAATGAAAGCGAAGAAGCAACCTGCTGCGCGAAAGCAGCTGACCCACATCGATCCGGTCGGGCGCCCGGCCATGGTCGACGTCTCGGCGAAAGCCGTGACCACGCGCGAGGCCAGGGCCGAATGCAAGGTGCGGTTTCCGACGGCGGTGGCGGCGCAGTTGCGCGCTTCCGGGCTGAAGAGCGCCAAAGGCGGGATCGTCGATACCGCGATCATCGCTGGCACCATGGCGGTCAAGCGCACGCACGAACTGATCCCGTTCTGCCACCCGCTTCCGATCGACGGCTGCCGGATCGCCATCGAATGGCACAGCCCGACCACGCTGACCATCGAATGCGCCGTGCGCACGACCCATCGCACCGGCGTGGAGATGGAAGCGCTGACCGGCGCGACCGTGGCCGCCCTGACCGTGTACGACATGTGCAAGGCGCTCTCGCACGCGATCGTGCTGGGCCCGGCGAAGGTGCTGGGCAAGCGCGGCGGCCGCCACGACTTCGGAGCGACCTGATGGCCCTGGCCACCGTGCTGTATTTCGCCAGTCTGCGTGACGCCGCCGGCGTCGCCAGTGAAAGCGTCGACGCCGATGGCGACCTGCGCATGCTGTACGACTCGCTGCGCGCGCGCCATGGTTTCGTCCTGCCGCAGGAACGCCTGCGGGTGGCGGTCGACGGTGAGTTCGCGCACTGGGACCAGCCGGTCCGCGCCGGCAGCGAGATTGCCTTCATCCCGCCGGTCAGCGGCGGCTGAGCACGTGGGCAGCAGCAAAGACATGAGCAAGCATTTCAGCCTTTCCGAAACCCCTTTCGACACTTCCAGCCTGCGCGCGCAACTGCTTGATGACCGCGTCGGAGGGTATGCCAGCTTCGAAGGCTGGGTGCGTGACCACAACGACGGCCGCGCCGTGAACGGGCTGCGTTACGAAGCCTACGTGGCGCTGGCCGAAGCCGAAGGCGAACGGGTGCTGGCCGAGGCGCTGGCGAAGTTCGATATCCTCGATGTGCGCTGCGTGCATCGCATCGGTGACCTGGCGATCGGCGAGCTTGCAGTGTGGGTGGGCGTCAGCGCTGCGCATCGCGATGCCGCGTTTGCGGCTTGCCGGTTCGTGATCGACGAGGTCAAGGCGCGCGTTCCGATCTGGAAGCATGAGCGATATGTCGACGGCGATGCCGGCTGGCTGCATCCGCAACCGTCGTAACCGTCCCGCTAGACGTTACCGGAGTCCCGCAATGGTCCGACTGATCCTGCTTTCGCTGTCACTGGCCTTGATGATGTCGACTGCAGACTCGACCGAGCTGCTGGTTGGCAACAAGTCCGCCGACACCGTCTGGCGCCTGTCCACGAAGGACGGAAGCAAGCTGGGCGAGTTCGCGACCGGCCAGGGGCCGCATGAGATCGTCGTCAGCAGCGATGGACGAACGGCGCTGGTCAGCAACTACGGCGCACAGTTGCCGGGCAACGGATTGAGCGTGCTCGACCTGGCCGGCAGCAAACCGGTACGCCGGATCGAGCTGGGAGAAAACACCCGCCCGCACGGCATGCGCCTGTTGCCAGGCAGCGGCCGCGCGGTGGTCACCACAGAGGGTTCGCGCAAATTGCTGGTGGTCGACATTGGCAAGGCCCAGGTGACGTCTGCCATCGACATGGGCGAGGGCAGGGGGCACATGGTCGCCCTGTCTGCCGATGGCGCGGCCGCCTTCGTCAGCAAGATCGATGCCGGCACGATCAGCCGCGTGGACCTGAAGTCGGCCCGCAAGACGCATGAAGTCGCGGCAGGTGCCGGCGCCGAAGGCGTGGCCGTGCACCCGCGCAGTGGCGAGGTCTGGGTCAGCAACCGCGAGGCCGGAACGGTGACGGTGCACGATCCGGCCACCCTGGCAATCCAAAACACGGTGCCCAGTCCGGGCTTCCCGATCCGGGTCGTGTTCAGCGCCGACGGTCGCCATGCGCTGGTGACCAACGCGCGGGCGGCGACGCTGTCGGTGATCGATGTGCAGGACAAGCGCGTGATCCATACCGTCGAGCTGGCACGCAAGGATGCGCAGTACAGCGAGACGATGCTCGGCCGTGCCGCGTTGCCGATCGGGGTGATTGCCGATCCGTCCGGCAAGCGCGTGTACGTGGCGATCAGCGGCGGCGACGAGATCGCCGTGGTCGATACGCAGCGCTGGCAGGTGGTCGACCACTGGAAGACCGGGCGCGAACCCGATGCGCTCGGGGTCGTGGACTGAAGGCCTGGCCCGGAAAGGCGATGGCCCCGCCGGCTGACCTCGGCACCCGCATCAGTCAATACCGTTGCTGCCTTCCGGCCCTGGCGGAGTTTTCGACCTAGCGTCGCGAGGGGCCGACGGGGCCACCATAGAGAC
>DATDBK010000205.1:0-39759 GCA_036524935.1 Lysobacter sp.
TCACGCCCGTCGCAAGGTCTTCCGCGTCGCCAAGCAGGCGGTCACGAAGGCTCTGCAGTACGCCTACATCGGTCGTAAGCAGAAGAAGCGTCATTTCCGTTCGCTGTGGATCACCCGCATCAATGCGGCTGCCCGCATCAATGGCATGAGCTACAGCCGTTTCATCAACGGCCTGCTGAAGGCTGGCATCACCCTCGACCGTAAGGTGCTGGCAGACATCGCCGTGCACGACGCGCAGGGTTTTGCGGCGCTGGCAGAGAAGGCGAAGAGCGCGCTCGCAGCGTAAGTTGCTCGCCTGGCCACGCGGTCCGCTTGCGGGTCGCATCGCTGAGGCACAACGAAGTACACGCATGGGGAAGGGCGCAAGTCCTTCCCCATGTTTCGTTTTGGAGCCGCCAAAATTCGGGCAGGCCGTTGGGCTTGCCCGTCATTCCGGCGAAAGCCGGAATCCACTTTTGCTCTTGCTCTGCGTCGTTCCGATGCCGGCAACGGCAAGATCCAGATGGGTCCCGGCTTTCGCCGGGATGACGACACGAGATCCAAAGAGGTTGGACGGGGATGAGTGGAATCGAATCACTGACGCAGCAGGCGCTGGGCGATATCGCGGCCGCCGAAACGCCCGACGCCGTCGAGGCGTTGCGCGTCGCGCTGCTGGGCAAGCAGGGCAGCGTCACCGCACAGCTCAAGCAGCTGGGCGCACTGCCCGCCGATCAGCGCAAGAGCGCGGGCGAGGCCATCAACCTTGCGCGTGACGCGCTGACCGACGCACTTGCGCAGCGCAGGCGCGTGCTCGACGACGCCGCGCTGGAATCGCGCCTGGCCTCCGAGAGCATCGACGTCACCTTGCCGGGCATCGACCCCGGTCGTGGTGGCCTGCATCCGGTCAGCCGCACCATGGAGCGCATCGCCGAGATCTTCGGTCGCCTCGGCTTCGAGCTCAGCGACGGCCCGGAGATCGAGGACGACTGGCACAACTTCGAGGCCCTGAACTTCCCGCCGCACCACCCGGCGCGGGCCATGCACGACACCTTTTACTTCGGCGACGGCCGCCTTTTGCGCACGCACACGTCCGGAGTGCAGGTGCGCTATATGCAGGACACCCGTCCGCCGCTGCGCATGATCGCGCTCGGCAAGGTCTACCGCAGCGACAGCGACCAGACCCACACGCCGATGTTCCACCAGTGCGAAGGCCTACTCGTCGATGAGCACGCCAGCTTCGCCGACCTCAAGGGCACGCTGGCCGAGTTCGTGCGCGCCTTCTTCGAGCGCGACTTCGAGATGCGCTTCCGCCCGAGCTATTTCCCGTTCACCGAACCGTCCGCCGAAGTCGACATCGCCTGGCAGCAGCCCGACGGTTCGACGCGCTGGCTGGAAGTGCTCGGCTGCGGCATGGTCCACCCGAGCGTGCTGCGCAATGTCGGCATCGACCCGGAGAAGTACACCGGCTATGCCTTCGGCCTGGGCGTGGAGCGTTTTGCGATGCTGCGTTACGGCGTCGACGACCTGCGCAGCTTCTTCGACAACGATGTGCGCTTCCTGAAGCAGTTCGCCTAGTCGTCGTCCCGGCGAAAGCAACAGCAAAATGGATCCCGGCTTTCGCCGGGATGACGAAGCAGAAAATCGGACACCACCGACGCAATGAAATTCTCCGAAAACTGGCTGCGACAGCATGTGCCGACCACCGCGACGCGCGATCAACTCGCCGCGACGCTGACCGCGATCGGCCTGGAAGTCGAGGACCTGACCGTGCTGGGCGAATCGCTCGACGGCGTCGTCGTCGCGCACATCGTCAGCGCTGAAAGACACCCCGAAGCAGATCGTCTGCAGGTCTGCCAGGTCGACACCGGCAACGGCATCGTGCAGATCGTCTGCGGCGCGCCGAACGCGCGTCCGGGCCTGAAGGCACCGCTGGCGATGGTCGGCGCGAATCTGCCCGGCGGCATCGCGATCAAGGCCGCGAAACTGCGCGGCGTCGAGTCGTCGGGAATGCTGTGCTCGGCGAGGGAGCTGGGCATCGATGCCGATGCCTCGGGCCTGCTCGAGCTGCCCGAAGAGGCGACGGTCGGCCAGGCCTTGACCGACTGCCTCGGCCTGCCCGACGCCAGCATCGAGATCAAGCTCACGCCCAACCGTGCCGACTGCTTCAGCGTCCGCGGAATCGCCTACGACGTTGCGGCCGCGCTGGCCAGCGAAGTCCAGGCATTCGATGCCGCGCCGGTGGCCGCGCAGAGCGATGCCACGCTCAAGGTTGAACTGCAGGCCGGCGCTCGCGTGCCGCGTTTCGTCGGTCGCGTGATCGACAACGTCGACGCGAAAGTGCCGACGCCGGCCTGGATGGCCGAACGCCTGCGTCGTAGTGGTGTGCGTCCGATCAGCTTCCTCGTCGACGTCACCCAGTACGTGATGCTCGAACTCGGCCAGCCGATGCATGCCTTCGACAAGGCGACGCTGGAAGGCGCCGTCGTCGTGCGTCCGGCGCGCGCGGGCGAGGAACTCAAGCTGCTCGATGGCCGCACGGTCGCACTCGATGAGGAATTCCTCGTCGTCGCCGACAGCCGCGGCGGCAATGGCGCACGCGCCGTTGCGCTGGGCGGCATCATGGGCGGCTTCGACACCCGCGTCACCGATGACACCCGCGACGTATTCCTCGAAGCCGCGCACTGGGTGCCGTCGGCGATCATCGGCCGCAGCCGCAAGCTCGGCCTGCACACCGATGCCGGTCACCGCTTCGAGCGGGGCGTCGATCCGGAACTTCCGCGCATCGCCGTGGAGTACGCGACCAGGCTGATCCTCGACATCGCTGGCGGCGTCACCGGCCCGGTCATCGAGGCCGTGCTGCCCGAACACCTGCAGCCATCGCAGCCGATCGTGCTGCGCCGCGCCCGTCTCGCGCGCGTGCTGGGCCTGCAGGTTGCCGATGCCGAGGTCGAACGCATCCTGCGTGCGCTGGGCCTTTCGGTCGAGACCCTTGCCGATGGCTGGCGTGTGGTACCGCCGAGCCGCCGCTTCGATCTGGCGATCGAGGAAGACCTGATCGAGGAGATCGCGCGCATCCACGGCTATGACGCGATCCCGACGACGCTGCCGACGGGCGCCGCGCGCCTGGTCGCGCCGAGCGAAACCCGCGTCGAGGATTCCAGCGCACGCCGCCAGATGGCCGCGCGCGACTACCTCGAAGCGGTCAACTACGCCTTCGTCGATGCCGACCTGCTGTCGAAGTGGGGCAAGGAAGACGGCGCCGTGCCGCTGGCCAACCCGCTCAGCGCCGAACTGGGCGTGATGCGGACGGCATTGCTGCCGGGCCTGGTCGCCGCGCTGGCGCGCAATACCGTCCGCCAGCAGCCGCGCGTGCGCCTGTTCGAGCTGGGCAACGTGTTTGGCGCAAATGGCAGCGAGGCGCCGCGTGAGACACCGCGCATTGCCGCTGCGGTCTGCGGCGACGCGACCGCCGAGCAGTGGGCGACGACCGCCGGTCCGGTCGGTTTCCACGACCTCAAGGGCGATCTGGACAGCCTGGCCGCACTCGCCGGCGCCAGCCTCGAGTACCGCCCGTCGCAGCCCTCGTGGGCGCACCCGGGGCGCTCTGCCGACGTCTACCGCGATGGCGTCCAGCTGGGCTGGATCGGCCAGCTGCACCCGCGCCTGCAGCGGTCGCTGGACCTCGACGTCGACGTGGTGGCCTTCGAGCTCGATCTGGAGCCGCTGTTCAGCCGATCCGTGGCCAAGGCCGGCGCGCTGTCGAAGTACCCGTCGGTGCGCCGCGATCTCGCTTTCGTGGTTCCTGAATCGGTCACTTGGGGAGACCTGTCTGCCGCCGTTCGTCGGGCTGCGGGAACCGCTCTTCGCGACCTGGTCCTGTTCGACAAATACCAGGGCAAAGGTGTGGAACCGGGTTTCAAAAGTCTTGCTATGGGCTTGATTCTGCAGGATGAATCGCGCACGCTCACTGACCGTGACGTGGACGCGACCGTGGCTTCGGTGACCGATGCCCTGCAGCGCGAACACGGTGCTGTGATCCGCAGCTGAGGTTGAAGGAAAAGAGATGGCACTGACCAAAGCTGAGATGGCCGAACGCCTGTTCGACGAAGTCGGGCTGAACAAGCGCGAGGCCAAGGAATTCGTCGATTCCTTCTTCGACGCCCTGCGCGAGGCGCTGGAACAGGGCCGCCAGGTCAAATTGTCGGGTTTCGGCAATTTCGACCTGCGCCGCAAGAACCAGCGGCCGGGGCGCAACCCGAAGACCGGCGAGGAGATTCCGATCTCCGCGCGCACCGTGGTGACGTTCCGACCGGGACAGAAGCTCAAGGAGCGAGTGGAAGCGTTCAGCGGCGTTGAACAGGCAGGAGTGAAGCATGCTTGATCCGGGCAGCAATCGTGAACTTCCGCCGATCCCGGCGAAACGCTACTTCACCATCGGTGAAGTCAGCGAGCTGTGCGACGTCAAGCCGCACGTGCTGCGCTACTGGGAGACCGAGTTCCCGATGCTCAATCCGGTCAAGCGCCGCGGTAACCGTCGCTACTATCAGCGCCACGAGGTGCTGATGGTCCGGCAGATCCGCGGCCTGCTGTACGAGCAGGGCTACACGATCGGTGGCGCCCGCCTGCGCCTGGAAGGCGAATCAGCCAAGGACGAGTCCGCGCTGAGCTCGCAGATCATCAAGCAGGTGCGTATGGAGCTCGAAGAGGTCCTGACGCTGCTGCGCCGCTGATGTGGCATCCCGGCCAAACGATGGCCGGACAAGGCAACAAGCGGCTATACTTGCCGCCCGCCGCAAGGCGGACATCGCAATACACGTCGGGGCGTAGCGCAGCCTGGTAGCGCATCTGCCTGGGGGGCAGAGGGTCGTCGGTTCAAATCCGGCCGTCCCGACCATTGCATCAAGTACTTACGTGACGCTGGGTATACGCGTCACCCTAAAGTCACCCTAATATCACCCTATGAGCCCGCGCAGATTGAGATCTGTGGCAAGGTCGCGTCTCATCCAGTGATATCGCAATGTGGAGCATGGAGCGCAGGAGCGTAACCATGAGCACAAAAAGCGTAAGCAGAAAGCGAAAAAGCGTACTAGACTCCGCCATTAACGTGAGCGGGGCTAAGCCTATGTATGTTTCAGAGGTCCTCAAGATCCTAGATGGGGCGCTTCGCCACAATCCTCAGCAGTCTGCTCGCTATGCCGACTTACTGGCTTCCAAGCTAGAAGCCGACGGCCTCCCACGAGAGGCGAGGCTAATTCGCGAGCGACTCGCGCTGGTGCCACGCCCTGGTGTTGGCGTAGCTCCGTCGGGGTTGCCAGTCGAGCGCGAGAGCCAACTGGCTCTGGTAGATGAAGAGAATGTTTCACTGGATTTGCCTCCAGTGTTTGATCCAACTGTCGAGGCGAGACTGTCGGAGTTTGTCGAATCGGTTAAGCGCTTCGAAGAACTAAGAATCGCTGGCGTGGCGATTCCACCGCGGCTTCTGTTCTTCGGTCCACCTGGATGCGGCAAAACGCTAGGCGCTCGTTACTTGGCACATCAGCTCAGGTTGCCGTTACTTACGGTGCGGTGTGACACCCTCGTTTCATCTTTGCTCGGTCAAACCGGCAAGAATCTTCGCGTGGTTTTCGACCATGCTGCGAGTCGGCCATGTGTTCTCTTTTTGGACGAGTTCGACGCTCTAGCGAAGTCGCGCTCAAGTGAAGGCGACGTTGGAGAACTCCAGAGAGTCGTCATTGCGCTCCTTCAGAATCTAGACGCCCTTCCTGTGGAAACCGTCGTTATCGCGGCCACGAATCATGCAGAACTGCTTGACCGGGCAGTATGGCGGCGATTCGCATTCCTCTGTCAGCTCGGGCTCCCAAGTGAAATCCTGAGGGGAAAAATGTGGACTCGCTGGCTAGGGAGCTACCTTCCTAATGATGGCGAGGTGGAGTACCTAGTTCGAAATTCCGAGGGCATGAGTGCAGCAGCAATTCAGGCCGCCTGCTATGACATCCTCAGAAAAGTCGTACTTTCGAGTAGGAAAACTCTGACCCTTCCTGAGGCGCTACGGTCGCTCTTTCGGATCCGCCGCCTCGGAGCAAGCGACGGTGACATGTCGACCGAAGAAGAAGTGAGGCTGTTGCGACGCGCCGAACCAAGGGTCTTCACATGGCGGGCAATTGAGGATACGTTCGCGCTGAGCACCAGGCAGGTGCGTAAGGTACTAGGGGAGCACGATGAGCGATCTGGAGAAGCCCATCATTCGTGTGTTGGGGACGCCGGCTGATTTCCTTCGAAAAACAGGAGGAGGGAAGGCCAAGCCGCCCCTAGAGCCAGTAACAGCAAAAGTTCGAGACCGGCTCATCGCCGAACTCGAAGTTGCGAAGCAAGCGCTTCCGCTTGCCGGTCGCCGAGGGCGTTCGGCGGCTCTGATAGTGAAGCTGAAGGACGAAGCGCTTGCGAAATCCAATAGACCCAATGAGTTCTTGGAGTCGCACGGTGCCCCAGTCGTAGGGGCGGGGCGAATAGGCGAGCTCATCTCGCAAGTTTCGCCCGACTCGATCGCGCAACTGCAGCGTCGAATCCGTGATGATGGAACAAAGGCGGGCCAGTTCGCGATTTCAACCGTCGAGCACTTCGCTGCTTGGACAGCGGAAAGCGTCTTCGGCGTCGACAAAGAGGCCAAAGATGCCAAAATTGAGAGCACAGTCGCCGCGCTTCGTGAAGGGAAGCGCGTAGCAATTGAGCTGTTCCCGTGGGCGGATACCGAAGAAGGGCCGAACGAGACCCTTGCCAGTGATCTTGGTGGCGTCGTTGCAATTGAGCAATCCTTGCCTATTGCGGGGGCGACGATTCTCTATGCCAGAGCTTCCACTCGAGAGCAAATCGTAGCCCTCGCATCTATTCCCGAAGTTAGGCACGTTTCGGTCGAACCGGAGTACAGGGCTCCACTCGGATTCACTCCTCAATCATTTCAGTTGGTCACGGGTTCGCCGCTTCCAGCGATTGTCCCTCCCCGGGATGACGCTCCGGTAGTTGGCGTCTTCGATACAGGAATTAACTCGCCAGTCTTGGACGCATATGTGGCCGGTCGAGTGATGTACGAAGTCCCACCTGACACCGACCACCTGCATGGCACTTTTGTTGGGGGGATCATCGCGGCAAGCAGGTCTTTCAACAACGGGAGTGACCTTTTCCCGATTGAATCCGCGCGCCTTCTCGATTCGACAGTTCTATCGACGGGCTTCGTTGTCGAGGGGGACCTGCTGGCTCGAATAGCCGACTCTCTGAATCGATTTCCCGACGTTCGAGTCTGGAACTGCTCCTTTGCTGCTCCTGTTGCAAATCAGCCACCTGAGTTCGGCCAGTTCGCGCGAGCACTTGACCAGCTTAGTGATCAGAAGAGAGTTCTGTTCGTTATTGCGGCTGGAAACTACGGCTGTAAGCCAGCGAGAGGATGGCCGGCGGAAATCCATCACTTCCCTGACGATCGGGTGGCGAGACCGTCAGAAAGTCCCAGGGCACTTACGGTCGGAGCGATATCTCACCTTGACTGCTCAGTCACGTCGATGTCACCGGCGAGTTATTCGCGCCGAGGTCCGGGGCCGGCTTACATAGTGAAACCAGAAGTAGTGCACATTGGCGGGGGCGTTAACGTCGACTTCGAAACGCACAATGGAATTCGTTCATTAATTCCTGGCGATCAGTTGGCTGAAAGCGCTGGCACCAGCTTCTCCACCCCGATTATTTCGTGCCTCGCAGCGAATGCTTGGAAGGCCTTGGAGGCAGATGGGGTCCCGCGTGATCCGGCCCTGATCAAGGCGCTTGTCGTACACGCATCGGCATTAGCATCGCCCGCCTACGAGCCATCAAACCGGAACTACTACGGCTACGGAATGCCGAAGAGCAGCGTCGCAAGTCTTTTCTGTGATCCTTCTGAGTTCACCATGCTATTCGAGGTGGATCTCCAGCCCGGGCACGACTGGGACAAAACCCCGTACCCAATTCCCGATGCGCTACTTACCGAGGATGGACGACTTCGCGCCGAGGTTATCGTGTCGCTCTGCTACTCGGCACCAGTAAGCTCGGCAGCAGGTGAGGAATACCTTCAGCATGATGTCGAGGCTTCGTTTGGGACGTATGACATCGACCCCATGGACCCCTCCAAACGGAAGCACGTTGGCCGAATTCCACAGGATCGGCCTGTTGGGAGCGACACGAAGGAACAGGCACTTATCGCTGAGGCACTGAAGTACGCTCCAGTTAAGGTTTATCGAAAGAAGTTCCCAGAGGGGTGTGGTGGCGAGCAGTGGCGCTTGAAGCTCTCTTTGACCGCGCGAAAGGAGTTGGCAAACCCGAGCGTGCAGAAGGCCTTCGTGCTTGTAACCCTGCGGTCGATTGATGGCGACGCGCGGGTCTATTCGCAAGGAAAGGCGAAAATTCCCGCGACGTGGGTTTCCACTGATCTAGTTGCACGTCAGTCTGTGCGCGTGCGGAGAGCTGGGCCGTGAACTGGCAGAGAGCTTCCAGTTTGCACTACGGACCATGGCGAATCGTGACCGTCGAGATAATGCTTCGTCATGGTCTCGCTTGTGTGGCCCATTAGGGCCTGCACTTGCTGAAGCGTCCAGCCGACTTCCTGCAGCAGGGCGCCGCCCAAGCTTCGGATCTCGTGGAAGGTCGGCGGATTTTCGCCAGCTACTCCGGCATCGTCGCGTGCACCTGCGAACGCCCTGGACAGCTGCTCCGGGAGCACCTGTGTGTGGTGGGTGCGGGATTTCGCGCGCTTATCCTGGGGTCTGGCCTTTTCCGGCAACCGGTGCACCACGAATGGTGATACGACGTCGTCTCGCGCGCGCGTCAGTAGCGTCTCCAGCTCGGTGCCGATGGCAATCTGCAGCCGCACGCCGCTGCTTCCCTCGGTCTTTGTCGGCACGACCCATAGGGCGCCCTCTCTCGCGTCGGCGAATTTCAAAGAGACCACATCCTCGCGACGCAGCAACGTCAGCAGCGACAGGTCCATCGCATTGCGCAACCACCCCGGTGACTTCTCCCAGATCGAACAATAGACGTCCAGCGTGAGGCGTTCGCGCTTGCGCTCGTGTGTGAACTTGCGCGTGGCCAGCGCCGGGTTGTCTTCCATCCAGCCTTCCTCGACGGCGCAGGCGAGGATCCAACCGAGGACCAGGCGGAACTGCTGACGGGCACGGGGCGATTGCGTGATAGCCCGGATGAACTCTGCGCATTCTTTTACCGAGAGGCTCTGTAGTTCCTGCTCACCCAGACCATTTTCGATCCGGCGGATGACGCTTTCGTAGACCTCGGCGGTTTTCGGCGCCCACTTGCGCCCTGGAACATCGTCGGCCCGGAAGACCTTTATGGCGTCGGATACGGTCTTCTCGGTACCTAGGACGCGCGCTACCAGGTCGGTGGTCGGCATGAGCAGGGCATTGAGCTTATTGGCCGCGGCGAAGGCCCGGATCTTGTCGGTACCTAGCCGGGTCTCCTTCTTCGTGACCGGGTGTCGGTACTTGAAGCCGGCCTTATTCGGGTAGAGGTTGGGCGGCCAGCCTTGGCGGCTTCGCGATCGACTGCGTCCCATGATCTGACTCCAGACTCCTGAATGAATGGGGCAAGCGGTAAAGCCACTTAGCCGAGTTTGCCGAGTTGCGCTTCAAAGCTTGTGTCGAGGTGTGGAACTCGTAGCCTCGAAGAGGGCGGGCAAGGAAAGCCGATCGAAGGGGGCCCATGAAGGCCAATCGACACAAAAGCGAACAGGGCTTCGGCCGCCAGTGCCACAACTGTCACGTCATTACGGTGTTTGCAAATGACCGGGACGACCCGTTGGGCTGGCTGCTCGATATCCGCATCCAACTGCCTGAGGGTGGATCGATTTCGCGGCATTCCACAATTAGCGCCGCTACCTCCGAAGAGGCGGTCGCCTTTGGCATTCGGGTCGGCCGCGACTTGATCGACGGCTTGGTCCTCTAGATAGCATTTAGCTGGCCTCGTCGAGGACGCGCCTCACGAGATCGTCGCCCTCGGCTAGCCAAGCATGCTCATCGACGTACCAGGTGCCGCCAACCTTGCGTCCCGGGATCTTCCCCTGCCGCAGCCAGCGATGCAGGGTGATCTCGGCAGGCCGGCTGTCTTCGGAGAAGTACTTTCCCAGCCAGATTTGGGCGGTCAGTAGCTTCATGCACGTGGCTCCGAGCGCCGCGAGCCGTCAGCCATTGCCGGCGTCTTCTGGGTGCACGCGGTACAGGTGCGCCGGACAGCTGAAGCGTGCCTTCCCTTCAATGGTTTCCCATTTCGGCTCGGACTCAGTGCCGCGGTTAGCCTGGATGCGAGCGCCGGCGGCTTCAGCGGTGCGAAGGGTGGCGTGCGGGTCGATGCGGTTCATGAGGCTCTCCGTAGTAGGCGGCGCCACCAGGGGCGCTTGAGGGATTCGTTCTCGGCGCGCAGACGGGCGTTGTCCTCGTCGGTCTGAGCGAGTTGCTTGCGCAGTACGTCTTTCGTGGGCTGCTTCATGCGTCGCGGGGCGCGCGGGATCAGTTGCTGGGTCATCCCTTTCTCCTAGCCCTGGCTTCATGCTCAGCCGCCTGCTGCTCGTAGAGCCGCGCGCGCCGTTCGCCCTGGTCAGGGGTCTCGAATGGGTTACGGCGCGCGGTGTCGGCAGCGGCACGGAAGGCCTCAGCGAGACCTTGGTCGCTATGGGTATAGAGATCGAGCTGGGTGGTGTCGAAGCGCATGCCCGGGCCTCAGCGGCGATCGGTTGGGGTGATGTGGTGCTTCGGCAGCTCGCAGGCGCGCCGAACGGGCGGCCGATGCGCGGGCCACTCCACGGGCGCTGGTGCCGAAGCAGTCGCGTCGATATCGGCCTGCCACTGGCTCGCGCGCCGACGGTATTCGGCCGCGTTGACCTCGTTGCCGAGGGCCGCTTCCTTGTCCGCGATTGCGCGAAGGAAGTCGGGACCGGGCATGTCCAGGGCTCGAGGGTTGATGAAGGGGGTGTTGCTTCGGTCCATGAGGCCTCAGATCGCGTGGACGGTGGTCTTGGGGCGGCGTGCGTCGGGCTTCCGCGGAGACGGGCGGCCCTTGTCGGTGCTGATACCGCGCGACTGCAGCGCACTGCGCAGGGCGCGGTCCGTGCCTGGGTCAAACGGGATCACGGTTGGCGGCGTGGCATGAACGATGTGGTGACAGATGCCGCGGGCGAGTTCTGCGTCTCGCTTACCCCAGGGGATAGGCTGCAGCGAGACAGCTGCACCGCGGGGGAAGAGAGGCTCCTGCTCGGGCGACGGCGCGCGCACATTGACGCGACGCGGCCGCAGCTGGCGGACGTTGACGCTGCTCATGCGGCGTCGCCTCCGAACGGAGTGGCGACGGCTACCAGGTGCCGCGGTCGCATTTTGGAGTTGCCCAAGGCGACTGCGCAGCCGACGGAGCGGCCGTCGGCCAAGGCGGGAAGCGACACCGCGACCAGCGCGTGCCGGCGCTGTTTGTCACTCGCGCCGAGGTTCTTGGCGCGTTCCTTGAGGGCCCGGTTGATGAGGCAGGCTTGGCGCGCACTGAAGTTCAACTGGATGACGTTGCTCACAGCTCGACTCCTTCGTGACCGTGGAGATGCGGGGTAGGGGTGGCCTCGCGCGCATTGGCGCTGGGCTCTCGGGAGGGGGGAAGAGACTCGCCGGCGCGCTGTTCGTCGTCGCACGGGTTTACCGGGCGATGGATATCGCAGAACAGGCGGTTGAGCTCGGGACCGAGGACGTCGTCCAGGCGGCTCATGCGGCGGCCCCTAGGACGCGTGCCAGCGTGGCGTTTGCCTGGTTGAGCCGTTCAAGGTGGCGCGCTTGATCGCGCTTCATCCCTTCGGTCATCGCCTTGTAGCGGCGTAAGCGCGCGAGGTCGCCCTCGGCGGACAGCTTGGCGGCCCAAGCTTTTCGAGCCTGGGTGAGCAACTCGTCGATCGCGAAGGCCTCGGCAGCGCTCATGCGGCCTCCTGGCTGGAGGTCTGGTCGTCGGTGCCGAGCTCGCGCGCCAAGCTAGTGTCAGTCCGACGGGTGTGCAGCACGCAACAAGCGCCGAGCAACTCGACGCCTGCATCGCGAAGGTGGGTGGCACAGTCGATGAGCTGGAGCTGTTCGGCCTCTGCCTTGAGCTGGTTGACCTGGAGCTCGACACCGCGGACGGCGTCGAGGAGATCTCGAGCCTTGGCGACCAGCTCGCGGGTCACGTTGGTTCCGGCCGGAAGCCGGTCGACCTTCATCCAGATCGCCGCCGCGGCGCGGGCGGTCTCTTCGGAGTCAGCCTCGACAGTAACGGCCCGCCCGTTCGGCAGGGTCACTCGGTAGGAGGTCAGCGGTTGGTTCATGGCCCGTCGGTCCCGGACTGCCCCGCAGTCGGGGCGACGGACGAAAAATAGCATGGCTAGCCATTACAGCAATAGCCACGCTAGTAGGTTCCGACGAACGGTCGGGGTCTAATGCGGCAGGGGTCACAACAGGGGATGCGCGATGAGCTTGATTTGGGGGTTGCTGTTCTTGATCGTAATGGTGGTCGCTTACTTCTTTCCGGTGGTTGTGGCCGAGCGGCGCGGGCGCGATGGGATAGGGATGCTCTTCCTGCTCAACCTGCTGCTAGGTTGGACCGTCATTGGATGGGTGATCCTCCTGGTCGTCGCCTTCACCGGAACGTCGAAGAACGAGCGCGACAAGAAGGACGAAGAGCTGCAGCTGCTGCGCACGCTGGTCAGCCAGAACGAGGGCGCTCGCGCACAGCGCGCCTTCCCGGCGACGCCGTCCGAGGTTCCCGAAAAGACGCTGGCGGAATTGACCGCCGATCCGCGCGGCTAGTTGTCCGCGCGCGAGCGGACGAGGCCGGCATCGTCGAAGCTAACTCCCTCGACGATGCACTCTCGTGCACGCTCCATGTCTTGGAGCAGGGCGGACAACTCCGAGTCTTCCAGGAGTTCCATTCCTGGAACGTGGAAAGTCTCCTGCCGGACCAGCCAGCCAAGCTGATACATCCGCTGCAGGTCGCGGATGCGGTTAGACATGGCTTCGCGGGTGATACTGTCCAGAGCCATGGGTTCCAATGGCGCTGGGACGACAGTGAGAGCAGGGCGGGGTGGTGGATTGAGTCGCACGACGCGCTGGTCCAGCAGTTCAACCAGCTCCTGCAGCTTCGTGTCGTTCATCCCCATCAGTGTCCTCTCCCAACTTCTTCGCTAGCTGCCGCTTGAAGGCAATGACGTTCTTCAGGCTGAGCGGCTCAGCGCGCTCTACAACCAAGTCCAATGCCGCCTTTACCAGCACAGGACTAGGCAGGTTGTCGACGCGCTCCCCCTTGTCTTCGAGATAGGCCTGAATGACCATCATCGCGTCGGTCACTGTACTGAGCGAGATTCCCATCCGATGAGACTGGTCCGGCTTGTCCTGTAGTTGCCAGGTGCTGGCATCGCCTTCTCCAGATTCGTTTTTGCGCGATGGTGCCTTGGGCGAATGTCGCCGGGGCGACTCACCCAGGAAGATGGGCGGGTTCTCCATGATGCTCCGGAACTCCACACTGATGCCCTCCGGCTGGGCCCCTACTGCCCGCGCGGCATCGCGCGCGCGCTGCGCCGGTATGGCGAGTCGGCGGTTCGCCCATTGCCAGACGGTTCCTTGGCTGACGCCCGCGCCAATCTCAGCAGCAACCTGCTCCTGAGTCTTCTTGGACGCCTGAAGACAGCGCTTGAACTCGTCGGACGCTGCGATCTCGGCCGGGTCGGTTAGTAGGCGGGGGCGGCTCATAACTAGTGACGCTACGGATAGCCGTTCGTCGGAACAACGAGCTTGGCTATTGTCGCATGCGACTAGCATGGCTAGTATTTCGTTCCATGAACGAGCCCAAGGTCCTCAAGCAAGCGGTAGACGTCATCGGAGGTCAGGCAGCGACAGCTGCTGGACTGGAAGTGTCCGCAGGTCTGATCTGGCAGTGGCTCAACAAGAAGCGGCCGCTGCCTCCGGAGCATTGCCCGCGGCTGGAGGCGCTCAGCGGCGTCCGCTGCGAGGCCCTGCGGCCTGACATCGTTTGGACACGCGATGAAGTCGGCCTGGTGACGGGATACCACGTCCCGTTGAAGACAGCCGCCGTGGATCAGGCCGATCCATCGAACGAGGAGGACCCAGACGCTTCTCGATGTCCGAAGGCGGCCTGAGGGGGCGACCGCCATGAAGCCTACCGACCTGTATGACCAATCGGCCCAGCTCGAGCGAGCGATCGCCGTTCTGTGGAGGGGGAAGGGGACATGAGCAAGCAACGCCAAGAGGCGGCCCATAGCTGCCGCCCCGCGCAATCCGAATTCGAACTTCAGCCGTGTGTCCATGGCGCCATCGTGCTGCGCCGCGGCTGCGACAACCACGTTCAGGTAGATCCCGCATGAACCTAATCGACGCTGCGCACAAGACTGTCCACGACTACCCCGGCGGCTCGCAGTCGCTGGGGCCACGCATCGACATGTCGCCGGCAGTACTGCGCAACAAGGTCAATCCGAACAACGACACCCACCACCTGTCGCTGGCCGAAGCCAACGAGATCATGTCGGTGACGGGAGACCATCGGATCCTGCATGCGCTCTCGGCCGAACACGGCTACGTATTGCAGAGAGCGGATACCCAACCCGATGTCGGCGGACTCCTGCAGTGCGTGCTTGTAGCGAACGCTGCAGAAGGGGAGTTCGACCGAGTGCTTCAAGAGGCGCTATCGGACGACCTCATTACGCCCAACGAGCTGAAGGCGATCAACGAAGCGGGTGTCCGCCAGCAGGCGACGCTGATGATGCTCCTGACGAAGCTCAGGGCCCTGGCCGAGGCGGGGAGGGTGCGGCCATGACGCGCTGCTTGGCGCGACACCCGCAGGTGTCGCCATGAACTACTTCGAGCTGTACCCAGGGGACTACCTTCGCGACACCACTCGCCTCAGCCTCATCGAACACGGTGCGTACCTCCGATTGTTGATGGCGTACTACGCCGAAGAGCAGCCACTACCGGGCGACGTCAGCGAGCTCTTCCAGATCGTTGGCGCCATCAGTTCCGCGGACAAAGCCGCGCTCAAGAAGGTGGCCGAGCGCTTCTTTCCCGTGGGGGAGGATGGCTTGCGCAGGAACGGCCGCGCCGACGAGGAGATCGAGAAGGCACAGAAGCGGATCGCCACCGCGCGTGCGAACGGCTCCAAGGGTGGTCGCAAGGCGAACCCGGCGGGTAACCCAACGGGCAGCCCAGCGCAGAACCCGCCGGGTAGCCCGACAGGTAACCCACTGGACCCTCTGGAAGGAACCCAGCGGGTTACCCAGTCGGATACCCAGCGGGGTACCCACTCTGGTGAAGCTCTCCACACGCCACACGCCATAACTACCCCAGAGAGGGTAGAGCGAACTGAGAAGCCTCAAGGCGCGCGCTCGAGCGCCGCAGACCACGCAATCGCCCTCAACCGGATCGGCATCCGCGTGACTGCATCCGACCCGCGTCTGCTCGAAGCCGTCGCAGAGGGGATCACCGTCGAACACCTCACGGAACTCGCACAAGCCCACCCCGGCAAGGGTGCCCCGTACCTGATCGCCACCGCGCGCGGCCAGCTGCGCGACGGTGCACCTGGAGACCTCCATGCACCACGCCAGTCAGTCGGCCGCCTCAGCGCTGTCGAGCGCGTCCAGGCCAACGTCCACCGTGCCCGCCAAGACCGAGGCGAGCTCCACGACTTCGGATCGTTCATCGATGGCACCGCAGTCCGCGTCGCGAATTGAGGCGCTGTGCCTGAAGATGGCCGCGCTCTACGGCAGCGCGTGGACGTCGCAGTACGGCGACGACCCGAGCAACGATGCCGCGCGCACTTGGGCGGCAGCGCTGGCTGGGCTGACGCCAGACCATCTCGCCACCGGGCTGCGGGCATGCGTCGTCGAGGGCGCCGAGTTCCCGCCAAGTGCGCCGCGCTTCCGCGCCATGTGCCTGGGCATTCCGAGCTTCGAAGCCGTGAACCTTGAGTTGGTCACGCTGGAGAGCACCTATCGCAGTGCCTTCTCACGTCTGGTCTGGTCGCTGATCGACGCGCACGCGCACCGGCATGCGAGGTCAGAAGACGCCAAGAGAATCCGCCGCGACGCCTACGAGACCGCTCGCGAACGTGTCCTGCGCGGTGAGCCGTTGCCCCCGGAGCCGATCGCGGACCTCGATCACCAACCGATGCAGCCCTCGGCCCCGATTCCCCGCAGTCGCGAAGAGCGCATCGCGTACCTCAGCGAAGTGCTAAAGGACGAATTCAACCCAGTTGCCGCCACTCGAAATATCGAGGACATCCGATGAAACACGCGCAGGTGCGTCTCCGAGTCACCACGTGCCGCCATCAGGCTGGCATCTCTGGTTCCATGGAGGCTGCGTTTCGCTTCTTGAAATGGGCCGAGGGCAAGGCCGATCGCCTAACGGTGGTAGACATCCGCGAACACCTGGGATGCTCCCGTGCGACGGCCTACCGCTGGTTCAACGCCTTCAACGCCGCGCGGGGAAAGGCATGACCCGTCGGCAGTGCAAACGCGATGCGAACCACGCGGAGCTGACGAAGGCCTTCGAGCAGCTCGGCTGCACCGTCCAGGATCTCTCACACGCCGGCGTGGCCGGATGGCCGGATGTCGTGGTCGGGTGCATTGGCCGAAACCATCTGGTCGAGTTCAAGAATCCCGAGACCGCTTATGGCCGCGCTGGCCTCAGCGCAAACCAGCAGGCCTTCGCGCGAGACTGGCGAGGCGGGCAGATGTACGCGGTGAGCACAACAGAAGAGGCGATGTTCCTGGTGCAGAACTGGAGGAGGGGGGCTTGATGCAACCTATGGAGCTGCAGATCGAGGAGGCATGGGTGGCCCTGACGAAGATGCCCCCCAAGCGCAAGCGGACCCTCTTCCTGACGCCGGGCCGGCGGGTGGTCTGGTACAGCCGAGACCTGTCGTCCACCAGGGCCGTCGAGATCGGTACGTACACGACGACGGTATCGCTGGTGGAGCTGCGCGAGGACGTGTTCTTCGCGAACGAGCAGATGCGGGACGCCGCGAAGGGGGAAAGATGGGACACCAGATCGACACATTCGCCGTGATCGTGCGCGGCAGGCTGGAGGAATGGGGCAGGGAGTTCGCCTTGCATCGTGACTGCGAATACCTGGGGCACCGATCGAAGGACATGTTGCAGGTCCTGATCGAGCACAGCGGCGAGATTCCGCCCAAGGGCGTGGGCTTCAAGCCGCTGGAGATCCCGCCGCGCCCTCTGGAGATTGAGGCAGTTGTTACAGACATTGCCCGGTTCAACCTGACCCGGGCAACGGTCCTGCGGGCGTACTACTGCGGGATGGGCCGGCGAGGGGGCGAGAGGTTCGAAATTGCGAACGACCTGTTGGTAGGGTTTGGTCTGGCTCAGCTTTCCCGGACCAAGTACTTCGCAGAGCATGATCTTGGAGTCGCGGAGATCCGGGGGGTGCTGTTCGGGATCGCCCGGGCCGCGTAGGCGATGTACGCTTGTCCGACCACTTTGGACTCTGGGAATCATGGGCGCAATTAAAGCGATCGCGGCATTGGCATTCGGCCTTGCCGTCGCATGGGTAGTAGTCGATCCGGGATTTGAGTCAGGCTCGGCAGCGCTGGCAACTTTGCTGACGTTGCTCGGGACGTTCCTCGCAACGCGTGCCAAGGACTCGGCAAGGGGAAAGCAGTCTCAGCATGTTGGAAAACAATCCATTGGGATCCAGGCCGGCCGCGATGTGAAGACCGGGGATATCGGCCAGGGTAAGGGTCGAGATGACCAATAAACAGGAGCAGCGGGCAGGAGAGGGCGCTATCGCAGTGCAGGCGGGCGGATCAGTCGTGATCACCCAAGGCCTGACGTACGAGGACGCCAAAGCAGTCGCCCTCGATGTCGCGAAGTCGGTGTATGCGGATCTAGCGCCGAAGGCACTGGAGGTGGCGCGCGAGCGCGCCGAACACATCGCAGACAAGTACCTCAGCGAACTGAATGCCCATTACAAGGAAGGCATTGCCAAGGCCAATGACCCCGGGTTCCAGCGCGCTCTCCATTCCGTCCAGGTCGAGTTCGCATCGACGGGAGACGAGGAGCTCGGCAATCTATTGGTGCAGCTGCTGGTTGACCGGACGAGGCAGGATCAGCGAAACATTATGCAGATTGTCCTGAGTGAGTCGCTCACCACTGCCGCAAAGCTGACATCGCAGCAGCTATCAATCCTGGCACTCGCTTTTGTGCTGAGGTACTCGCTGAATCGCAAGGTTAACAACAATGCAACGTTAGCTGCGTACTTGGACGAGCATCTCCGACCGTTCTTGCCACTGGGAGCTATCGGTCGGGCGACCTTTCAGCACATGGAGTACGCGGGCTGTGGATCCATCCAGGTTACGTCCATTTCGCTATCCCAAGTTCTTCTAAACAGCTACACGGGCCTATTCGCTGAGGGGTTCGAGTGGGAGGAGATCGAACGTCGCGGAATCAGCATCGGCCGCGACCGGCGCTTGTTTACAGCCTGCGTGAACGAGCCGTCTAAGGCGCAAGTCAATGCTATGACGGAGGACGTTCTCAACGATCTGATGAAGCAGCACTCTGTGCCGCCCGAAGATCAGGACAAGATTAGGACGCTCTTCAATGCAAACCGGTTTGACGACGCGCGCGTGCAGAGTCACATCGTCGCAATGCGGCCGTACATGGCGGAGCTGTTCGCCGTTTGGGACGACTCGGACCTGAAGGCCTTCACATTGACCAGCGTGGGGATGGCAATCGGTCATGCCAACCAGAAGCGCCTCGTGGGTGAGTTCGGCGACTTGGCAATCTGGGTGAACTGAGCCAAAGTTGAGTTGACAGTCCGACTGGCAACTGTAGGATTTCAGGCACGATGCAATAGAAGCCCTCGGCGAAAGCCGGGGGCTTTTCATTTGCGTCACCAGAATGCTTCGCCTCTCCTAGGTGGATATGCCGGGTAAGACTTGCGGGTGGAGGCCGGCGCGCAGCAACGAACAGGAGCTGTCTTATGCCGCGGATCACCGCTGCCCGCATCGGTGCCGGTGGCACTAATGTCTGCGCATTCTTAGACACGCTGGCCTTCTCCGAGGGTACTCGGCATAAGGGCGACAACGGCTACAACGTGATGGTGGGAGGGACGCTGTTGGATGACTACGGCACGCATCCCGGCAAGCCGGTGTGGCTACCTCGCTACAAGGTGAACAGCACTGCGGCCGGCCGCTACCAGTTCCTACGCAAGACCTGGGCGAACCTGGTTAAGCAGCTGAGCCTGCCCAGCTTCGAACCGATCTATCAGGACTTGGGCGCCATCGAGCTGATCCGCGGCCGCAAGGCTCTCGAAGACGTGAAGGCCGGACGCTTTGATGTCGCGGTCGCCAAGTGTGCGAAGGAGTGGGCAAGCCTGCCCGGGGCCGGATATGGCCAGCGCGAGATCCCAATCGACACGCTGCAAGCGGTGTACGTCGCCGCTGGTGGTCAGATCACGCAATAGCGGGGGAAATGATGGACGAGACTGGCGTTGCTTGGGCAACGGGCGGCGGCATCCTTGCGTGGCTTGGGCAGACTGCGTGGAACAGGTTCTTCAGCTCCGAGGGCAAGGCAAACGATGCTCTGGTCGTGCAGCTCAGCGAACGCATCACCGCTCAGGAAGGCCGCATGACGGCGCTGGAGACCGGGCTGGATGAAGAGCGTCGACTGCGTCGCGAGGCCGAAACCAAGGTGTACGAGCTGCGGATGCAGATCATGCGCTTGGAGTTCGAGCTCAAGAAGCATGGCATCGAAGTTCCAGGCCTAGGGATGGCGGCATGAACCGCCTGACGTTGTTACTGGTCGTGCTGCTACTCGCCTTCATTGGACTGGGTCTGACGTACTGCAAAGGCGGCAGCAAGGGGCGGTCAGACGTCGCGACGCTGCGCACTGAGGCCAAGGCCACCGCCGTCAGCACCGACATCAGCCGCGACACCGCCGGCCGCGTGGACGTGCAGGGCGCCGAGACACGCGAGCGCACCCGCGCCGCACAGGAGACGATTCGTGAACGCATCGAGGCTGCTCCTCGCCCTGCTGCTGGTGCTGACCCTGCCATCCTGCGGGTTGCTCAAGAAGCGCACGTCCGCGCCATTCGTGCCGCCTGCAGGGTGCAGCGAACGAGCGATTGCACTCCGGCCGCCACCGCCCCCCGATAGCACCGACTACCGGCCCTGGGCCGAGGCCTATGTGGGCGCGACCGGCGCCTACGAGGACAGCGAGACAAAGAGGGCCGAGACGGCTGACTGCCTGGACCGCAACCGAGGGAAGAAGGGCTGATGCCGAAGGCCGCGCCGAAGCATCGCCCGTTCGCACCAGCAGCACGCCGGCATTGCCCGCCAGAACGGGTACGGCCTGGCGAGTGTCGAGATCTAAAGCCGTGGATGTACGGTCGCACATGGCGCAAGGCTCGCGACGCCTTCATCGCCGAGAACCCGCTGTGTGTGGAGTGCCTGGCGCTGGGCAAGACGAGAGGCGCCACCGACGTCGATCACAAAGTGCCGCACCGCGGCAGCTGGACCCTGTTCTGGGACCAGACCAACTGGCAATCGCTGTGCAAGCCGCATCACTCCGCCAAGACGGCGAGAGAGGACGGCGGGTTCGGCAACAGGAAGAAGTCGTGAGCAAGGTAGAGCTGCTGTGGCCACGCTGACCGAGGCAACCGCTCGCGAGCTGATCGACACGCTCAAGGAGCTGACCTTCGTGGTGAAGGGGCTGACCGGCGTGCTGATAGACGACCGCGATGCTGAGGACGTTGAAGAGGAAGCCGAGGGTGACGGCAACATCGACACCACCACCTACATGGATGGGTCCGCGGTCACAGGCTGACTGGAGGGGGAGGGGCGAAAGTCCGGAACCCTTCCAGCGTTCAACGTGCGCCCAGTCGTTTATTTGCACCGTCAATTCAGAAAAACCGGATTTTTTGAGACAGGACCATGGCCCGCCCACGTAAGCCGACACAGCTGAAGGTGGTCGCAGGAACGGACCGGCCCGACCGTGCAGAGCCGCCGGTGGCGGAGCTTCCGCTGGTCTCGGATGTGCCGCTGGCACCGGACTGGCTGCCAAACGGGCACGCGGTCAAGGAATGGGAGCGGCTCGCGCCGATCCTCCACGCAAACAAGCTGCTGACGGAAGCCGGGCTGTCGACCCTGGGCATGCTTTGCGCCCTGCACGGGAAGATCGTCCAGCTCTACGCCGCTGGCGAGGCACCGGTCGCATCAATGGTCGCGCAACATCGCGCGCTGTCGAACGACTTCGGCCTGACGCCGGTGGCACAAGGGAAGGTTAGGCCAAATGGCGACACGGAAAAGCCGGGCAACGCGTTCGGCGCGCTCGGAAAGCCGGCCGCCCGCGCCAGATGACTACGTCGACGTTGCGCTCGAGTACGCGCGCACGGCGGCGGCCAACCGGGGAGGCAAGTTTGGACGGCTGATCCAGCTGGCGGCCGCGCGGTTCCTCGGTGACCTGAAGCGGGCCAAGAAGAAGGGCGCGCCCTTCTGGTTCTCGCGGGAACACGCCAACCATGCCTGCGCATGGATCGAGCTTCTGCCGCATGTGGAGGGAAAGTGGGACACGCCTGAGATCCGGTTGCATCCATCTCACGTGTGGTTCTTGGTCCAGCTGTTCGGATTCCGCAAGCCGGATGGGACCCGGCGATTCACATCGGCGCTGTTCGCCGTGGCCCGCAAGAACGCCAAGTCCACGCTGGCCGCTGCGGTTCTGCTGTATTGCCAGTGCTGCGAGGACGAGGAGGGCGCTCAGGTCATCTCGGCGGCCACCACAGGTAGCCAGGCACGGATCATCTTCAACGTTGCCAAGCGGATGGCAGAGAAGACGCCGGCGCTGCGCGAGCAATACGGGCTGGAGTGTTGGGCCAACGCGGTGAGTCGGGCGGAGACTGGCGCGACGTTCAAGCCGATCAACGCCAAAGCATCGACGCAGGACGGCTTGAACCCATCCCACGTCGGTCTCGACGAGATCCACGCACACAAGACGCCGGACCTGCTGAACGTGTTGCAGTCCGCCGCCGGCGCGCGCAGTAACCCACTCTTCCTGTACACAACGACCGAGGGGTACTTGAACCCGGGGCCGTGGGGCGAGCTGCGGCAGTTCGCGAGGCAGTTGCTGGAGGGGGCATTCGGCTTCGAGGCCGACCACTTCTTAGTCCTGTTCTTCGCGGTGGACGAGGAGGACAAGGACACCGGCCGCGAGGCCGACGACGACTTCGACGAGTCGGCCTGGATGAAGGCGAACCCGTTGATGGATGCGAATCCGCATCTGCTGGCGGCGATCCGCAAGGAGGCTGTCGAAGCGAAAGCCATGCCGTCGAAGCTGGCTGAGTTCCGCATCAAGCGGCTCAACCGTCAAGCCTCGGCGGCGAACAGCGTCATCGTCCTGCCCAAGTGGAAGGCATGCGGTGGCGCCGTCGACTTGGAGGCGCTGCGGGACGTCCCATGCTGGGGCGGGCTCGACTTGGCCAGCACGCGCGACCTTGCCTCGTTCCGGCTGGTCTGGAGGTTGGACGACCTGCTTCTGACTTGGGGCCGCCGGTGGGTGCCTTCGGCGGCGGTGTCTCAGCGCACTCAGCGTGGGACCGTGCCCTATGCCGGCTGGGTAGCGGCCGGGCACCTGGAGCAAACCGAGGGCGAAGTCACCGACTACGGCGTGATCGCAGCGGCGGTGCTCGACGCGCGCAGTCGCTTCAACCTGCAGGTGATCGGCTTCGACAGCTGGAACGCGACGCAACTGGTCAGCCAGCTGCTCGGCGAAGAAGTGCCGATGATTGAGTTCATCCAGGGGCCGAAGTCCTACCAGCCTGCATGGCAAGCGCTGGAGCGCGCGTACATCGCCGGCAACCTCGCCCACGGTGGCGACCCGGTGCTGGCGTGGTGCGCCTCGAACCTGGTCCCGCGATACGACGGCAACATGAACTTCGCACCGGACAAGAAGCGTTCGGCGGACAAGATCGACGACATGACCGCGCTGCTGATGGCCGTTGGCGTCAGCCTGGGCGAGGTCGAATCCGGAACCGTAGAGCAGGGGTTCGTGAACCTCTGATGGGAGCCTTACCGTGACAGCACAGTTCGCCCGAGACAGGTTGAGCTCGGCCGTCGCGTCCGACCGCGCCGTGCAGGCGGCAGATCACGCCATACAGACCGCCGTCGCAGCAGCGAGGGCCGAGGTCGGCAGGGCTGTCAATCAGGCCGATTACCACGACGTTCCATCGTCAGATCTAGTTCGGATGGGCGAGATCTTCGGGGCGGTCGAGACGGCTTCGGGCGCGACCGTGACGCCGTCGTCGGCGATGCGGGTGTCGGCGGTGTACGCCGGTGTGCGGCTGCTGAGCGGGGCGGTCGCGACCACGCCCTGCAGCTTCTTCAGGCGCACTGCCAACGGGCGCGAAAAGGCGAACGATCACGACTACTGGTGGCTGTTCAATGAGCAGGCCTGTGGACGGTTTACCGCCGCCACCTTCTGGGAGTTCGTCACGGCGCAGATGCTGCTGCGCGGGGACGGAATCGCGTACATGGTCCGCGAGAACCGCTACAGCCCGCGCGCGACGGCCGTCATCCCGGTTCCGCGGGACCAGGTCGATATCATCCGGATCGGCGATCGCCTGCGGTACCGGATCCACGACCAGCTCGCCGACGGGACGTGGGGTTACTTCGTCGCCGATCAGGACGACGTGCTGCACTTCCCGGGCTTCGGCTTCAACGGCATCTGCAGCATGAGCGTCATCCAGTGGGGCGCTCGCCAGGCGATCGGCATTGCAATGAAGGCAGACGAGCATGCTGGCGCCACGTTCGCCGGCGGGGCGTCCGTGCAGTACGCGGTGAAAGTGCCCGGCAAGATGACCCCGGCGCAGCAGCAGGACTTCCGCGACGCCTGGGTGGCCAAGTACGGGAGCGGGAACGGGCAGAGCAAGATCCCGCTGATCCTGACCGAGGGTCTGGACGTGGCCGAACTGTCGATGACCTCGGCTGACGCGCAGCTGCTCGAATCGCGCAAGTTCCAGGTGATCGACATTGCGCGCGCGCTGGGCGTTCCGCCGCACATGCTTGGCGAAACGTCAGCGTCGACGAGCTGGGGCTCGGGCATCGAGCAGATGAGTCTTGGCTTCATCAAGTGGGCGATCCGACCGCACCTGACGCGCTGGGCGCAGGAGCTGAACCGCAAGCTGTTCCCGATACGTGATCGCTACTTCGCCGAGTTCAACGTCGACGGTCATCTTGAGGGGGATAGCAAGGCCCAGGCCGAGTACTTCGGCAAGGCCTTGGGCGGGCCGGGCGCAGTTGGTTGGATGGCCGTCAACGAAGTGCGCGCGCTGAAGAACCTTCCTCCATTGCCTGGAGGCGATGTGCTGTTCGATCCGGCAAAGGCCTCCGCCAAACCCAACCCCAAGAAACCAGACGCGCCCGATGAGTCGGACGAACCGCAGGAGCCAGAGCCCGCATGAATAGACCGCACACCCGCCTGCTTGCCCTGCAGGCCGCAAACCGTAGCGCGCCGCGCGCGTACCGCATTGAAGCTGCCGCCGACGAGGCTACGATCTACCTCTACGACGTGATCGGCTACGACTGGTGGACCGACGGGGGCATCACTGCCCTTCAGTTCGCAGCGGACCTAAATGCGCTTCGCGGCGCGAGCACCATCCGCCTGCGATTCAACTCCCCTGGTGGCGACGTGTTCGACGGGCGAGCGATATGCGCCGCACTCGATGCACACCCTGCCCGAAAGATCGGCCATGTCGACGGCTGGGCCGCGTCCGCAGCGAGCTTCATCCTCATGCACTGCGACGAGGTGGAAGTCACCGAGGGCGCAATGATCATGATCCACAACGGGTGGACCTTCGCCGCCGGCGACAACCGTGTGATGACCGATACGGCAGGGCTGCTGCTGAAGATCGACGGGGCGATACAGGACGACTACATGCGCCGAGTGAACGTCGACCATGACCAGGTCGTCGCCTGGATGAACGCCGAGACGTGGTTCACCGCTGCGGAAGCGGTCGAGCACGGTTTTGCCGACCGCATCGCGGGCGGCGAAGGCGCCAAGGCCCGCGCGTCCTGGAACGTGGCCGCGTACGCGAATGCCCCCAAGGCAGAGGCCGAGCCGACGCCGCCGGTGATCGAGCCCACCCAGGAACCGAATCCGACGGCGGAAGCGGAGCACGCCCATCGCCGGCGAGCGGCCGCAATCGCCGCACTCTGATCCCCGCGTAGGAATCGCTCCCGCGCAGGCACCCGACCCGCCACACGGCGGGTTTCTTTTTGACATGAGGAAAGCACCATGAGCAAGTCGATCCAGGCTCTGCGGGAGCGTCACAACGCACTGGCCCGCGAACTCAACAACCTGCTTGAGCAGAACCCGGGCGCGACCTGGAAGGCCGAGCACCAGACCCAGTACGACGAGAAGATGGCGGAGATCGAGACGATCCGCGCCGAGATCCGCCGTCTGGAGGCTGTTGCCTCCCTCGACGTGGAAGCCCGCGCCGAAGAGATGGGCATCCAGATCCACCAGAACGTCACCACCACCGCCGTGCGCAATGCCCTCTACGACCGCTGGTTGCGCGGCGGTGATTCGGCACTGAGCGCGCAGGAGTGGCAGACCGTCCGCAACACCATGTCCACCGGCGTCGGTTCCGAGGGCGGCTTCACCGTCCAGCAGGAAGTCGCGTCCGAGCTGATCAAGGCGACCAAGGCGTTTGGCGGTTTGTTCGAGGTTGCCACCTCGTTCAACACCTCCACCGGTGCGTCTATGAGCTGGCCGTCGCTTGACGACACCGCCAACGAAGGCGAGATCGTGGCCGAGAACGTCTCGGCGACCGATCTCGACCCGGCCTTCGGCAACGTGTCGATGGCGACTTACAAGTTCAGCTCGAAGACCGTGGCGGTGCCGATCGAGTTGCTGCAGGACTCGCAGGTGGACATCGAGAGCGTCGTGACCGAGCTCCTGGGCGAGCGTCTCGCGCGCGTCCGCCACCGGAAGTACACCGTTGGCACAGGCACTGCCGAACCGCGTGGCATCGTCGTGGCCTCGGGCGTGGGCAAGGTGGGCGCCACCGGCACCACGACCTCCGTCAGCTACGACGATCTGGTGGCGCTCGAGCACTCGGTCGATCCGTCCTACCGTAGCGGCCGTGGCGTCGGTTTCATGATGCACGACGACGCTATCGCGATGATCCGCAAGATCAAGGACACGCAGGGTCGCCCGATCTTCGTTCCGGGCTACGAGCAGGGCAACCCGGGCGGCGCGCCGGATCGCCTGCTTAACCGCCCGATCACCCCCAACCAACACATGGCGGCGCCTGCGGCGAACGCGAAGTCGATCCTGTTCGGCCTGCTGTCGAACTACCGGATCCGCAATGTGATGGCGGCGACGATGTTCCGCTTCACCGACTCGGCCTACACGAAGAAGGGTCAGGTCGGCTTCCTGGCGTGGCAGCGCGCCGGCGGCAACCTGCTGGATATCTCCGGCACGACCGTTCGGCACTACCAGCACAGCGCGAC
Organism: Lysobacter sp.; assembly: GCA_036524935.1. GTDB lineage: Bacteria > Pseudomonadota > Gammaproteobacteria > Xanthomonadales > Xanthomonadaceae > Lysobacter_J. The sequence goes on from DATDBK010000205.1 coordinate 26,536, forward strand.
CTAACCGCCAGGGAGCGTCGCGCACCCCATGCGCCCGGCTCCGGCCGGGTGCTTTCATTCGACCCCAGAGGAAACGGCAATGTCCGACAACCAGAACCAGACGGCCAATCAGCCGTCGACCGAGAAGAAGGTCAAGGCGCGCGTCTTGGCCGCCGTGACAATCGGCGAGGATCGCTTCCAGCCGAACGACGTGATCAGCGTCGACACGAAGACGCTCAAGGCGCACGCCGATCAGCTCGATGCCGATCCGGCCGCCGTGCGCTACGCGGAGCAGCAGAAGCGGAAGGCCGCCTCCGACGCGGTAGAGGACTGATCGCAGGGGCCGGTTCGCCGGCCCCTGTCGTGAGTCGTCTGGAGCAAACCGATGCGCCTTCGCCAGGTAACGGCACCATCCGCCAAGCCAGTCGATATCGATGCCGCGCGTGCGCACGTTGAGGCCTTCGGCTCAGCGCACGATGCGAAGCTGACCGCGATGATCGACGCCGCGGTCGCGCACCTGGACGGCCGTGACGGGCTACTCGGTCGCGCGCTGATCGAACAGGAGTGGGACCTGACGCTCGATGCGTTCCCTGCGGGCACGCTTTGCCTGCCGCTCCCTCCACTGGTATCGGTCACTTCGGTGAAGTTCATCGACCCGAACGGAGTCGAGCAGACGCTGCCTGCGGCGGCCTACAAGGTCGAGCCCGGCGAAGATGGCAGGCTGTATCCGGTGTACGGCACGTCGTGGCCAAGGACGCGCAGCGAGAGCGGCGCAGTGAAAGTGGTGTTCAAGGCCGGCTTTGGCGCGGCCGCCGGCGACGTACCCCAGGCGATCCGCTCCGCGATGTTGCTGATCATCGGTGACCTGTTCCTCAACCGCGAAGGGCAGGGCGACCAGTTGTTCGAGAACCCGACCGTCGATCGACTGCTGTTCCCGTACCGGATCGTGCGCCCATGAATGCCGGCGAGCGCCGATTCCTCATCACGATCGAGCAGAAGCAGGACGTCGTGGTAAATGGCGACCGGACCTGGGCGTGGGTGCCCGTATTCGTCGACGTGCCGGCGGGGTTCAAGTCCGGACCTGGCCGCGAGTTCCTTGCCGCCGAGGCGATCCGCGCCGAGACCGCCGGCCGCTTCGTGATGCTCTACGTCGCCGGCGTGACCGCCGACATGCGCGTGCTGTGGGATGGCCTGGTCTGGAACATCAAGGCGCCGCCGATCGTCGATCACACGGCGCGGCGCGAGATGACGCTGTTGGTCGGCGCCGGAGTGAACGGTGGCTGAGATCAGGGGTCTCGCCGAGGTCGGCCGGCGCCTGCGCGCGCTGCCGCCTGAGCTGGGCTCGAAGGGCGGCGGACCGCTGCGGTCCGCGCTGTTTCAGGGCGCGAAGGTACTGGTCGCGGGCGCGCGAAGGCGCGTCAAGGTGACGTCAGGGCAGTTGCGCGACAGCATCATCTCGAAGCGGCACCCGAACCCGAAGTCGGTCGGGGCCACCGAGCGCTACGACATCGGCATGAAGGGAGGCACGCGGCGCCTGGCCAACACCCGGCGCAACCGCGGGGCCCGCCGCGCTGGCCAGATCGTGCGCACGGCGGGCAAGGTGTTCTACGGGCGCTTCCTCGAGCTAGGCACGGCCAAGATGCCCGCGCAGCCATACCTACGGCCGACGATCGAGGGCGATCGCGGCGCCGCGCTGAACGCGTTCTCGGGGGCATTCCTACGCGCGGTCGATCGAGCAGAGAAGAAGCTGGGGAGGCACAGCTGATGGCAATGGAATCGCCGGTCTACGCGCTGCTGGTCGCGAACCCTGTGCTCACCGCCATCGTCGCCACCGGCAGCGTCTACAAGAGCGGCTACGCGGGCGAGAAGGCGACGGCGCCGTACATCACGATCCAGGAGATCGGCACCGCGCCCCTGAACTACATGGCCGGCCGTCCTGGGATGGACCTGTTCCGGCCGACGGTCAAGGTCATGGCGGAGACCGAGGGCCAGTGCAGGCAGATCGCTGCGATCGTGCGCGACACGCTCGAGCTCGACGGCCAGTGCATCGTCGCCGACGGGCCCGAGTTCGACGCCGAGGCAAAGCTGTTCGTCCACTTCAGCGACTGGCACTTCCACCAGTCGCGCTAACCGATCGCTCCCAGAGCGTACGCAGGCCCGCCACAGTGCGGGCCTTTTTCATGGCCCCGGTCCGGGGTTCTACGAGGAAAAAGCAATGAGCAACGAACTCCGCACCCAGGGCACCGAGCTGTACATGCTCGACCCGGACGGCACTCCCGGCAGCGAGATCCTGAAGATCGGCAACATCACCGGCTACGGCGACTTCGGCAAGCAGTCGAACGACATCATCACCACAAACCTCGACTCCACCGCGGTCGAGAAGCTGGCGGGCCTGCCGGACAACGGCGACCTGGCCCTGACCGTCAACGTCGACCCGAAGGCGAGCGCCCACAAGAAGCTCGAGGCGCTCGCCGGCACCGACGCGCGCCGCCAGTTCGTCATCGGCTACAGCGATGGCATCGGCATCGCGCCGACCGCGTCGAAGGGTGTGGGCGCCATCAACGTCACCGCCGGCGGCACCGGCTACAGCACCGCTCCGACGGTCACCCTGACGGGTGGCGGCGGCACCGGCGCGGCCGCGATCACCACGGTGGTCGGCGGCGTGGTCACCGGCGTCACCGTCACGACCGCCGGCACCGGCTACACCACGGCGCCGACCGTCGGGTTCACCGGCGGCTCTGGCACCGGCGCGACCGCCACCGCGGCGCTTGCCCCGACCGAGATCGTGCAGCCGTCCGCCGCGCAGCGCACGTCGCAGAGGTTCACCGCAGCGATCAAGGCGTTCCGCCAGTCGGTTCCGATCGACAACGTCGTCAGCGCGAACGTCGCGCTCGGCATCTCCGGTGCGATGGATCGCATCTGGAAGACCTGACCTTCGCATCTCAACGGCTCACCCGAACGGCTACCGCTTTCGGGTTCCTGCCGGCTCTGCGCTGTTAGCCGTGGCGCATCCGGCTGGAACCCGACCGCGAGGAAACAACCATGTCCCAGCAGAACCAGAACGACTACTTTGCCGAGCTGCTCGAATCCGAGGGCCCGGTGCCTCGCACCATCAAGCGCGCCGGCAAGGAACAGACCGCCTACTTCCGCCGCATCACCGGTGCCGAACGCATCAAGCTCTCGAAGGGCAAGCGCGTTGTCGTCGGCGAGACGAACACGATGGACGTCGATATCGGCGACCTGCTGTCGAACCGCCACCAGCTGGTGCAGTTCGCCACGGTCAAGGAAGACGGCACCCAGGTCTTCCGCAAGCTCGAGGACGTGCAGGCGCTGCCCGACTGGTTGGTCAACCAGCTCGCTCAGTTCGCCGACGAGGTGAACAAGGAGGATGAGGACGACGCGGGAAAGCCGTAACGGTTGACCCTGGGCTGCGCTTCGCGCTGCGCCTGTCGTTCCTGCTGCGGACTCCGCTGGCGGAGATCCTGGCTTGGCCTGCGTGGCACGCCGATGCCTACCGGGCCTTCCTCGAAAGGGAGCCGCCGCCGGAGCAGCGCATCGAGCTGATCCTCGCCCGGATCGGTGCACGCGTATTCAACGCTACGCGCGGCCAAGGCCAGTCGGCATTTGAGTCGACCGAGTTCCTCCTGCCCCCCGACCTGTGGGGCTCCATCAAACCAGAACCGGCGGCCGCAGCGCCCGGCGGCGGGATCAGCCCCGAAGAGATGCTGATGATCGGCCACCTCGACGGCCGTCCTTCGCAGGACTGACCCCGCTTCGGCGGGGTCCACTTCACCAGGAAAGCACCCATGTCTCTCGGCAAAGTCAGCATCGTCATCGAAGCTGCGATGGCACAGTTCGAGTCGGACCTGGGGCGTGCCTCCCGTCTGCTCGAGAAAGAGGCCAAGCGCTGGCAGGCCCAGCTGAAGAGGTACGAGGACCAGGCCAAGGTCGTCGGCAAGGCTCTCGGCCTCGCCATCGCTTCCGGCCTGGCCCTCGCCGCGACTGCGATCAAGCAGTCGATCAACGCGATGGACGACCTATCGAAGTCGGCGCAGCGTGTTGGCCTTCCGACCGAGGAGCTGTCGAAACTCAACTACGCGGCGGGCCTTGCTGACGTGCAGCTCGAGACGCTGTCGTCGACGCTCGGCAAGCTGACCAAGTCGCAGGCGGCCGCGCTGAAGGAGACAAGCGAGCAGGGACGTGTGTTCGAGGCCCTGGGCATCAAGGTCACCGACGCCAGCGGGAAGCTGCGCAAATCCAGCGACGTGCTGCTCGACTTCGCCGACCGCTTTGCGGCGCTGAAGGGCTCGCCCGAGGCGATGGCCGCCGGCTTCTCGATCTTCGGCCGCAACTTCCAGCAGCTGGTGCCGCTGATCAAGGACGGCAGCCAGGCCATCCGGGAGGCGGGTGACGAGGCCGAGCGCCTGGGCGTGGTCGTCTCCACCGACGCGGGTCAGCGCGCCGAGGAGTTCAACGACAACCTGACCCGGCTGAAGTCCGCGGTGCAGGGTTTCGCCATGCAGATTGCCGCGGATCTGTTGCCGGACTTGATCAAGCTCACCGAGAACCTGCTCGACCTGACCAAGCAAGGGAAGGGCGCCGCCGAGATCGCCGACGTGATCCGCGCGGGCTTCAGCATCCTGTCCGGCGCAGCCACCGTGGTGTCTTCGACGGTGCGTGGCGTGACGCTCGACCTGATCGCGCTCGCGAATGCCGGCGCTGGTGCCTGGAACGCGCTGACGGGCGACTGGAAGGGCGCGGCCGATCGCATGCGGCAGGCGGCCGACGCGCGCGCGCTCGCGGCGCAGGAGAGCGCCGACATCGGGCGTGTGTGCTTCGGAGAGACCCAGAAGCGCGAGGTGAAGGTCGCCATCGCCGGCCGCGATCCCGAGCCGCCCGGCATGTTCCGGAAGTCGCTCGAGCAGGTGAAGGCCGAGGCCGAGGCCGAGAAGCTGCAAGAGCAGCTGCGCAAGGCGCTGGCCGGCAGCGGTGGCAAGTCCGGTGGTCGCAAGGCTGGAAAGTCCGACGAGGAGAAGGAAGCCGAGGGCCTGCAGCGCCGGTACGAAAGCTTGCTGAGCCAGCAGCGCGAGCGCATTGCGCTGTTCGGCACCGAGGGCGAGGTGGCCCAGGTCACCTACGACATCACCACCGGCGAGCTGGTCAAGCTGACCCAGGCGCAGAAGGACTTGCTTGTCGAGAACGCGAAGTGGATCGAGTTCCAGAGCGAGTCGGCCGACATCGAGGCTGTCTGGGCCAACGCCGCAAAGGAGTCGACCGATGCGGCAATCGCCAAGACCGCCGCGATCGACTCGGTGCTCGACGGCCTCGATGACGAGATCGCCATGCTTGGCATGTCGGCCGAGCAGCAAGAGATCTACAACAACCTGAAGTGGGCCGGTGTCGATGCCGAGTCGGCGCTGGGCGAGGAGATCGCCAAGACCACCAAGCAGGCACATGAGGCGCGCAAGGCGCGCGCATCTCTGGACGAACTTGCCGATGCGACCCGCGGGCTGTTCGAAGGAGTTCTGGATTACACGCGCGGCGGCAAAGAGGCGTTCAGCAACTTCGTCGACGACATTCGAATGCTGGCTGCTCGACTCCTTGCCGATGCAGCACTGCGTCAGTTGGGAAAGTTCCTCAGCAACCTCGGGAGGGACGGTGGCGGCGGCAGCGGCGGTGGAGGCTGGGGTGGATTCCTGACCACTGTCGCCGCGGCGTTCGGCGGTGGCCGCTCCCTCGGAGGCCCCACCCAGCGCGGCCGCTTCTACGAGGTAAACGAGAACGAACCTGAGCTGTACAGCAGCGGCGGACGCACGTTCCTGATGGCCGGCGCGCGCGATGGCCACGTCAGTCCCGTCGGCAGCGGCGGTGGCGGCGAGAAGGGAATGACCGTCTTGGCGGTCTTCGGCGAAGACGACTTCAACAAGGCCGTGGCCAAGTTCAATAAGGGGCCGCAGGGCGAGCGCATCGCGGTGACTCACTTCCAGCGCAACCAGAAACAGCTAGGGGTTTCCTGATGGCCTTCCAGGCTAGCTTCACCGACCAGTCCGGCGCGACAGGGTTCGCGCACAAAGAGATGCTCTTGCGGATCAAGGCGCTGGCCGAGGCCAACGGCTGGGTCACGCTTCGCTACGCGACCGGCGATCCAGCCAGCCACGAGCTGATCCTGCAGGGCGAAGGCCTGGCCGGCGACAAGGAGATCTTTGTCGGCTTCCGTACCTACGAGAGCGTGCCGGCCGACTACTACAACTTGGCCGTCGCAGGCTTTACCGGCTACATCCCCGGCAACACCTGGGCCACGCAGCCTGGGTTCATCGAGAGCGGCATCCCTAGCCATAACCAGCGTGTCGATTACTGGCTGGCGGTCAACGCGCAGCGCATTGCTCTGGCGATGAAGGTCGGCACGCCGGTGTACGAGAGTGCCTATGCAGGATTCTTCCTGCCGTTTGCTTCACCCGGGCAGTACCCATACCCGCTGTGCATCGCGGGAATGCTCAGCGGCGCAGCGGCGACCCGGTACAGCGATACATCGCACTCGATTCCCTACAAGGGAAACCGCGCGAACTTCCGCATCCGTTGGATGGATGGAACCTGGAAGCAGCCGCTGACCTATCCGTGGAACAACGCATATGTCGGAGGTGCGACGAACCAGTTGCGGGACACCGATGCCAACTACCCGGTGATGCCGATCACCCTGTGCGAGAGCACCCCGAACATCTTCGGAGTGTTAGACGGCATCAGCTACGTCAGCAACTTCAACAACACCGTCGAGAGCACCGTCGGGATTGGGGCGACCGACTGGCTCTGCGTGCAGGACGTTGCCCGGACCTCGTTCAACGACTACTACGCTATGAGGATGGACTGATGGCTTACGTCACCGGCACGGCGAGCTCACTCGCGGCTTTGCTGACGGCGCTTCGCAACGCCTGCACAACCAACGGCTGGGCCTTGTCCGGCAATGTGCTGCACAAGGGCGGCTGTTACGCCGAAACGCTCGTTGGGAGCACGAACGACGATACCGGCATTCCCGCGAACTGGCGCCTCATCGTGCGCGCAGGGAACGGCATAGACGGTGCCAACGCTCTGACCGATGCACCCGCGTCCGGCCCCCGGCTAGGCCCATTGATCGCCGCTAACGAAGCGTCATGGCCCGATTGGGACTGGCCGGTGGCGTATCACATTCACATCCACGACAGCCCCGACGAAGTCTATATGTTCGTGAACTACGGGGCTGGTGCCTACTTCCAGCATGTCGGCTTCGGCAAGAGCCCATCGCCGGGCAACGCCGGAACTGGAAACTGGCAAACTGGTTCCATCCCGAGCACTAGCTCGGGTTCGTATAGGAAACGGGTCAACGGCGCGTGCATCGCTCCGGACGGCGGCTCGCTCAACTACGCCAACCAGGAAACATGGTGCCCGGCCCCCTTCTTCTGGGGGCAGTGCCTCAACTTGTCGAGTGAGATGCGGCTGAACTCGCAAATGCACGGTGCGATTGGTGACACGGACGGACTGCCCGATTGGTCCAACTACATCAACGCCTTCCTAACGAGCGGTTCGGGTGACCGTCGCGTCAGCTCTGCCGTGCCAATTAGGCCCCTCATGGGGTACATCCCGAATGCCTGGAATAACGAGGCTGTCTTGCTACCGTGCCAAGTGTTGCAAGTGCGACCAGAGTCGAAGAGTTCACTCATCGGCGAGCTGAAACACCTGCGGTTCACCAGGAACGACTTCATTGATCCCGGCGCGGTCATCACCCTTGGCCCCGACAAATGGAAGGTGTACCCCTGCTACCGGAAAGAACTGTCTGTGAGGAACGGCGGGGCGCAACTCACTCACAGCGGCACGATCGCGATGGCGATCCGGTATGACGGTCCGTAACCAATGGCGACCAGGACAGGCTATCTCGCCTCGGTAGGAATCAGCGGTCAGGTCACGCCGGGGCTTAGCGCCGATCTGTCGAGATACGAGAACGACTATTGGCCACCTCACGCGGCGGACGATGCGCTAACGCAAGCAGGAAGCCGCTCCGCATCGTTGCCGGTCGCGTCACACGCAGTTGGGCGCGATGGCTGCGTGACGCCCAGCTACTTCGACGACTACTACAACCGCATCCACGTCATCCCCAAGGCGATCGATCTGGGCAACATCTCGCCGCCGCAGGTCCGCTTCGTCGAAGTGTGGAACGCTTTCATGGAGCCGAAGCCGCTGACGGGGATCAGCGCAGTCGGCACGGCCGATGGCCTTACGTTCTCGCCGGCACCGCCGATGACCTTCCAGCCGCTGCAGTCGGTGGTGTTCACCCTGACCGCTGGGGCAGACGCGGCGCCGACGGTGGACGTGGTGTTCACCTTCGAGTTCACCGGCGTCAGCGGCGCGACACTGGCGGTGGTCGGCGTGTCGGTGATCCCGATGCCGTGGCCGCAGATGATCCCCATGTCGGAGACCCTGACGTGGCTGACTGACATCATGACCGCGCGCGACGGCACCGAGCAGCGCGTCAGCCTTCGCGACACGCCACGCCAGGTCTACTTGCTGTCGGTGCACACCGCTGACTTCACCGGCGCGCAGCATGCCTTCGTGGGCGGGTATGGCCGCAGCTTCGCGGTGCCGAGCATGGGCGAGGGGAAGCCCTGCACCGTCGGCGCCGGCGCGACCGAGATCGTGATCGACACCAGGTCCGGCGACTGGCGCGAGATGGTCATGATCTGGTCGAGCGAGACCAGTTTCGAGGTGATCGAGATCGCCAGCGTGCTGCCGGACAGGCTGCTGCTGAGGCGGCCCGTGATCGTCTCCCGGAAGGGCAGGGCATACCCTACGGCGACGGCGCGACTCATTGCCGACCCGGTGCGCACCAGCTACGGCAGGGCTGGGATGATCCAGGCGACCGTGCAGTTCATCAACGGCCGCGACCTGGCTTCGGCCGCGCCGGCGCTGCAGTGGAGTGGCTACGACGTGCTGCTGCAAGCGCCGATGCTCAACCCCGTCGACGACACGATGGGGCAGCGGATTGAGGTGCTCGACAACGGCACCAGTTGGGACATCCAGGACCGGTACTGGTCGCGTGCAAAGGTCGCACGGCCGATGCGCTGGGTGGTCAACAAGGGGGGACTCTGGCGCCTGCGTGGATGGCTGCACCGCCGCCGTGGCGCGACGTTGCCGTTCTACCACCCGAGCTTCGAACCTGACTTCCAGACTGTCGGCGCCGGTGCCGTCGGCAACACGCTCCAGGTCAAGGCCAACGGCTACGAGAAGCACGGCAAGACCAAGGCGCTGGCCATCACCACTACGACCGGCGCCTGGGTCTTCGCCGACATCGCGTCGGTGACCGACGGAGGCCTGGGCTCAATCTCGCTCAACCTCGGCCAGAGCCTCACCATCAACTACAACCAGATCCGCCGGATCAGCCTCATGGGCCTGAAGCGGCTGGCCACTGACACCGTGCAGATCAACTGGCTTGGGGGAGAAGTGGCTGAAGTGCTGACGGACTTCCTGGAGCTGCAATGACCTACGACAGCCGCGAGACCGGCGCGCACAGCGGCGCACCGGTCGAACTCTATCGGTTCAACGTCGGCACCAGCGAGTGGTTGCAGACGTCGGCCGATCGCTCATTCGTGCTGACTGGCAAGACCTACGCCCCGACCTACATCGAGCGCGGGGAGCTGTCGGTCACCGACGAGACGCCCCGCGAGGGACTCGACGTAACGGTGGCGCGCGACAACCCCGTGGCCGCGCTGTTCAACGCCCAGGCGCCGGACGGGACCATGTTCCTTACCATTTTCCGCGAGCATCGCGGTGAGGCGGACTTCATCACGCTCGGCCGCTGGCGCGTGCTGGGGGTCACCTGGTCGAACAGCACCGCGCTCCTGAAGTGCGAGCCGCTATTCACCGCATTGGCTAGACCGATGCTGCGCCTGCGATTCTCAGTCACCTGCCGGCATGCGCTGTTCGACCCCGGCTGCGGTGTGTCGAAGGCCGCCTTCGCGGTCACCGCTGTGCTGATCGCCGCGACGGGAGTCACCATGCAGTCGGCCGCGTTTGCCGCGCACTCGTCGGGGTACTTCCGGGGCGGGGAGCTGGACGCAGGCCTGGGGCGGCGCCGGCGGATCATCGACCACAGCGGCGACACGATCACGTTGACGGCCAACATTGCGGGCATCGGCGGCGGCGCCACGGTGACGGCCTTCCCGGCGTGCGACAAGCTGATCAACGGCGATTGCCTCAACCGCTTCAGCAATACCCCGAACCACGGCGGGTTCCCGAATACGCCTGACAAGAACCCGTTCGAAGTAGGCGTCGCGTGACCTTCCTGGTGCTGGCGCCGCCGCGGAGCATGACGGCGTGGCTGGCCAACTTGCTCACGACCGATCGAACCGTCTGCCACCACGACGTGCTGACCAATGGCGGCCTGGCGCGCATGCACGAGTTGTCGGCGGCGCCGGGTGTCGGGTTCGCTGAGACGTCTGGGCTGGCGGTTCCGCTGACGCTCCTCGGGGCGTTTCCTGACTCGCGCATCGTGGTCATTCAGTCGGAGCCGGCGCGGGTCGCCGCTTCCCTGACGAAGCTCGGGGTCGACGGCCCTGGCTTCATACGCCATGTGGCGCCCTGCATTGCTCGGGCCGTCTCCATCCTGTCTGGCCACGCGATGTTCGTGCGGGACACCGACGTAATCGACAGGGCCGGCGACATCGCCGAGTACCTGACCGGCCACCGCCCAAGCGACGCGCGCCTGACACTGCTGCGTTCGCTGCGCGTGGTCAAGACAAATCCCTTGCACGGCGACCCGCGCGCGCTGCAGGCCCTCATCCGGAGCGAACCCTAATGGCAGGTTGGGCGATTGTCTGGCAGATCGTGGTGTGGCTTGTGACCACCGCGATCTCCGCCTCGCAGATGAAGGTACCGAAGGGCGGACCGGCGGCTGGATCCGACAAGTTCAAGTTCCCGACGGCGAGCGAGGATCGCGCAGTACCCGTGATCTTCGGCCCGCGCTGGGTAAAGGGTCCGAACGTCGTCTGGTGGGGCAACCTCAAGAACCGGGCGATCAAGCAGTCGGCCGGGCGCAAGTACGCCTTCTTCGGGCCGAAGCGCTACACGGTCATCAACTACATCTACTCGCTCGGCATGCAGCTGATCGTCGCCTACAAGGCGGACAAGATCATGGCCGCACGCATCGGCGAGAAGGTTCTGGCCGAAGGCCTGAGCGTCACGTCGAACGGCACGATCAGCGTCAACAAGCCAGAGCTGTTCGGCGGTGAGAAGGCCGGCGGCGGATTCGTGGGGCCGATCGACTTCGAGTTTGGTCTGCCCGCCCAGGGCGTCAATGCCTACCTCGACGGACTGATCAGCGGGCCTGTCTCCGCTCACCGCGGTGTCGTCGGCATGATCCTCCGCGATTGCGAGATCACAGCATCACCGCCTGGCCAAGAGGTCAACATCCAGCCGGTGTCGGTGCTGCTGTCCGCCACCTTGAGCATGTGCGGCTGGTATGGCGCGAAGGTGACCTGTCCCAGCGGCGGCATGAACCCTGCGCACATGCTCCGCGTGGTCGCGACCCGACAGCCGTGGAACAACCAGCAGTACAACGATCTCGACATCGACGATGCCAGCTTCACCGTGGCCGCCGACCAGCTCTTCGCCGAGGACTTCGGCCTGGCTGCGGAGATCTCCGACGAGGCGATCAGCGCCGACGACGCAATCGGCGAGATCCTGCGCCACATCGACGGCACCCTCTTCGAGGACCGCTTCACCGGCAAGCTGAGCCTCACGCTCAACCGCGGCGGCTACGACATCCCGTCGCTTCCGTTGCTCGATGACTCTTGCGTGCTCTCGGTCGACGAATACACCCGGCTGGGCTGGGGCGAGCGGATCAACCAGGTCACGATCAGCTACTACGACCTGGAGGCGGACAAGGACCGTTCGACAACGCCAATCTACGACCCCGCGGCGGAACAGGCCCAGGGGGGCGTTGTGGCGCGCGTGAACCGCTACCCCTGGATCTTCCAAGGTGAGATCGCCGCGCGGCTGGGCGAGCGCGACCTGCGGCAGATGACGGCGGACCTGGGCGTCGCCACCATCGTCGCGAACCGGAAGGCGTCGGGCATCAAGCCCGGCAGCGTGTTCCGCTGGTCGTGTCCGAAGCTGGGGATCACGCAGATCGTGATGCGCGCCAAGCGCATCGATTACGGGTCGCTCGCCGATGGCCGCGTTCGCATCATTTGCGTCGAGGACATCTTCAGCCTTCCGACAGCCGTGTACGCCGAGCCGCCGCCGTCGGGCTGGGTGGACCCGGTCAACGATCCGGCGCCGGCGACCGTGCGCTCGGTGTTCGAAGCACCTTTCTGGCTGACCGGGCCGGGGGCGTTCGACCCGCCCACCGATGGCACGCTGCTGGCGCTGGCGGTTCGACCGACGAACGACGCGACCGACTTCGAGTTCTGGGCCGGTACGCCGTACGCGGAAGTGCTGGCCGAGCCCGGGGCGTTCTCGGAGGCGACCACGTTGTCTGCTGCTGTCACCGCGGGCAGCTCGACGCTGCCGGTTGCGCCTGGTATCTCGGCGTCGTCGGTGGGGCAGTTGGCCAAGATCGACAACGAGATCGTTCGCATCGACGCAGTGGCCGCATCACTGACAGTTTCTCGAGGGATGCTGGACACGGTGCCGGCGCCCCATGCGCTGGGAGCGGGGCTGATCATGTTCGAGGACAACGTTCCGGGCGAGCGTTTCGCAAACGGCGCCTCGGTCAGCGTGAAGCTGTTGCCGGCGACGATCCGCGGACGCCTGCCAATCGCCAGCGCGCCAGCCGACACCGTCGTGATGGCACAGCGCCACCTTCGGCCGTACCCGCCCGGGAACTTCCGCATCAATGGCGCGGTATTCCCGGCGACATCGTTCGCGCGTGTCGCGGTCAGCTGGGCGCATCGCGATCGGCTGCAGCAGCTGGCCGAGCCGTTGACCACGCAGGCCGACCCGAGCATCGGACCGGAGGCCGGTGTCACCTACACCAGGCGCATCTACCAGCTACCGTCGACGCTGCTGGATACGCAGGCCGGCATCACCGGTACCGCCGCGACCGACTACATCGCCAGCGTAGACGCCGATCTGCGCATCGAGGTCGAGGCGGTGCGCGGCGGCCTAGTCAGTCTGTTCAAGCACAGCCACGTCGTCGCGGTGGAGGGTGCCAACAAGATCACGAACGGCACCTTCGCAACCGACACCGACTGGACCAAGGGAACCGGCTGGGCGATCACC
>DATDBK010000206.1:0-17409 GCA_036524935.1 Lysobacter sp.
TCAGGCGGAACTGCAGCGCGATCAGCTGGCCGTCGAGCGGCTCGTACGGAACCATCTCGGCTTCGGCGTACAGCGCCCAGCCTTCGACGTTGACCGAGTTGAAGGCGAACATCGTGCGCGCCAGCGAAATGCCGCGCTCGACCATCGCCGTGAACTGCAGCTCGTGACCCGGGCGGCCTTCATGCGCCGACAGCGTCCAGCGCACCGCGTCGAAGTTGAAGTCGTCATAGGACAGCGTCTTGCCGTCCGGCGTCGGCACCGACACCGGCAGCACGAACTGGCCCTGCTGGCCGGTGTTGCCGATCAGCGGCGCCGGCAGGAAATGCGGTGCCGGCTGCGCGGCCGATTCGGCCTCGCTGCCCAGGCGCATCACCATCGGACGCTGCGGCACGTCGACGATGCGCTCGGCGCGGATGATCGGATCGATCTGGTCGATCACCGTGCGGTAGCGTCCCTCGAGCTGGTCGTTGGGCATGTTCTGCTGCTTCAACGCGCGGATCACGCTGACGTAGTCGTGCGGATCGCTGACCTTCAGGCCCTTTTCCTTCGCCACCAGCGGTGCGAGCTGCTGCATCGCCGCGCGGGTCTCCATGAACTCGACCTGGGCGCGGCGGATCAGCAGCATCGGGTCGATGTCGATTCCGTACTGCTTGAGCTGGTTGGCGTACAACTCGGCCGGCAGGCGCGTGTCGGTGCGCGCATCGGGCAACACGCTGGCGCGCGCCCACTGACCATAGGCCTTGAGCTGGGTGTCCATTGCCGCGAGGGCTTCCTCGGCGCCGGCGACCTTGTACTTGGCGAACAGGTCCTTGATGCCGGCAACGTAGGTATCGACATTGCCGAGCGCCTGCTCGACCTCGAGCTTCGTCGGCCGCAGCAGCGCCTTGTCGGTGGCGCGTTCTTCGTAGCGGGCGCGTGCCAGTTCGGTGATCGGGGTCGTGCCCGGCGCCTGGCCGACGTAGGCCTTGAGGCGGTCGAGTGCGCGCGCGCGGCGTTCCGGCGGCGTCTGGTCGGACAGCAGGCCCTGCATGCCGCTGAACACCGTCTGCGGCGCATCGGTCCACGGCAGCGCCAGCTTCTCGTTGAGGGCGCTGGTTTCGATGTTCTCGTCGGCCGCGTTGATCATGATCGCCAGGTCCTGGCGCACGTTCGGGTCGCGCTCGGTGGCGAGCTTGGCCTGCAGCTCGGCCCTGGCCTTGGCGGTGGCGTCGCGGAAGCGCTTGGCGTTGTCGGGCTTGAGGTCGACGACGCGGTCGTCGTAGCCGGGGACGCCGAAGAACGACATCTGCTCCGGTGCGAACTCGGCCTGCGCCTTGAGCAGGATCTGCGCGTACTCGTTGCTCTTGGTCACCCAGGCCGGCGAAGCCTTGGCAGTGGCGGTCTTGCTGGCGGACGACTTGGCAGCAGGCGTGGCCGCCTGGAGCAGCGCCGGCGTGGCGGCGGCGAGGGTGAGCGCAATGGCGAGGGTCAGCGGCTTGATCATGGCTTCGCGGGCTGGGGAGTCAGCGGCGAGCATGGCGGCTGGCGGGGCTGGAGGCCATACCCCGAAGGTCATGGCGCCGGGCGATGTGGGCCATGGCCGGCGGTGGCCCCGGCGCATCTCACGCCGCCGCGCGGCCGCGGTCGGACGTATGTGAACCGCAAAACCTACGCTGCGCGCGTGGTGCGCGAAACCATATCGAGCGCGACCGCCTCGGCTGTGCGGATGCCATCGACGCCGGCCGACAGGATGCCGCCGGCGTAGCCAGCGCCTTCGCCTGCCGGGAACAGGCCGCGCGTGTTGAGGCTGTGACCGTCTTCGCCACGCGTGATCCGCACCGGCGAAGAGGTACGGGTTTCCACGCCGGTCAATATCGCGTCGTGCATCGCAAAACCACGGATCTGCTTTTCGAACGCCGGCAGCGCCTCGCGGATCGCATCGATCGCGTACTCGGGCAGCGATGGCGCCAGGTCGCCCAGGCGCACGCCGGGCTTGTACGAGGGCGACACCGCGCCGAACGCGCTCGACGCCCGACCCTTCAGGAAATCGCCCACCAGCTGCCCCGGCGCTTCGTATTCGCCGCCACCCAGCTCGAACGCCCGCGCTTCCCAGTGCCGCTGCAGCTCGATGCCGGCCAGCGGGCCCTCGCCGTAGCGCGCGTAGTCCTCCGGCGTGATGCCACAGACGATCGCCGCATTCGCGTTGCGCTCGTTGCGCGAGTACTGGCTCATGCCGTTGGTCACCACGCGTCCGGGCTCGCTGGCCGCGGCGACCACGGTGCCACCCGGGCACATGCAGAAGCTGTACACCGAGCGGCCGTTGCGGCAATGGTGCACGAGCTTGTAATCGGCCGCTCCAAGCAACGGGTGCCCGGCCTGCGCGCCGAAGCGGGCGGTATCGATCAGTGATTGCGGGTGTTCGATGCGGAAGCCGATCGAGAATGGTTTTGCTTCGACGAACACGCCGCGCGCATGCAGCATCGCGAACGTGTCGCGTGCGCTGTGGCCCAGCGCCAGCACGACGTGGTCGGCGCGCCGTTGCTCGCCGTCCTGGAGCGTCACGCCGCGCACGTGACGCGTACCGGCGCTGTCGGTCTCGACCAGCAGGTCGTCGACGCGCTGGCTGAAGCGGATTTCGCCGCCCAGGGATTCGATCGTCGCGCGCATCTCCTCCACCATAGACACCAGGCGGAACGTGCCGATGTGCGGCTTGCTGACGTACGCGATCTCCTCCGGCGCGCCAGCCTTGACGAACTCGTCGATGACCTTGCGCCCGTAGTGCTTCGGGTCGCTGATCTGGCTCCACAGCTTGCCGTCGGAGAACGTGCCCGCCCCGCCTTCGCCGAACTGCACGTTGGATTCGGGGTTCAGCACCTTCTTGCGCCACAGGCCCCAGGTGTCCTTGGTGCGCTCACGCACGGCCTTGCCACGCTCGAGGACGATCGGGCGGAAGCCCATCTGCGCGAGCACGAGGGCCGCGAACAGGCCACACGGTCCCATGCCGATGACGAGGGGGCGCAGCGGAAGGTTCTCCTGCGCGCGCGCCACGAACTTGTAGCTCGTGTCCGGCGTGCGCATCACCTTGCCCTTGTCGGTGGGGCGCGCGAACTCAGCGGCTTCGGCCTCCAGCTGAAGCCGCCGAAGTATTTCGGCTTCGCGCGGAGTGTCCACGTCGACCGAATAGATCAGCACGATCGCGCCGCGTCGGCGTGCGTCGTAGCTGCGCCTGGCGACGGTGTAACCGGCCAGCTCGTCGGCGGCTATGCCCAGTCGCGCCAGAATCGCTTCGCGCAGTGCCGGCTCGGTGTGGTCCAGCGGCAGGTTGAGATCGGTCAGTCTAAGCATCCGGTACATCCGATGGCGCGGGTTCGTCGCCGTTGTTCAGGGTCAGATCGGGTCGTCGATCGACCTGGCCAGCTGGGTGAAAAGTTTCGGACCGGTCTCGGTCATGTGCCAGCAGTCTTCCAGCCGGATTCCGAATTCGCCGGGGATGTAGATTCCCGGTTCGTCGGAAAGACACATGCCCGGCGCCAGCGGTGTGGCGTCGCCATGCACGAGATAGGGCGGCTCGTGGCCGTCCAGGCCGATGCCGTGGCCGGTGCGGTGAGGAAGGCCGGGCAGCTGGTAGCCGGGGCCCCAGCCCTCTTTTTCGTAGAAGGCGCGCACGGCGTCGTCGATGGCGCCCACCGGCGTGCCCGGTCTGGCGGTCGCCAGCGCAAGCTCCTGGCCCCGCTTGACCGTGTCCCAGACCTTTCGCTGTTTCGCGGTTGGCTGGCCCATCACCCAGGTGCGCGAGATGTCCGATTGATAGCCATGCACGCTGCAGCCCACGTCCATCAGGATGACCGAGCCCTCGCGCACGGTCTGCGGCAGGTTCGAGCCGTGCGGATAGGCGCTGGCTTCGTTGAGCAGGACCAGGGCGAATCCCGGCACGCCGCCCAGGGCCGCGGTGGCGGCGTTCGTCATGGCGCCGATCTCGTCGGGGCGCATGCTCGGGCGGACGTTGCCGTGGACGTGACGCAACGCCGCCAGGGTGACGTTATTGGCGGTTTGCATCAGCGCCAGTTCGGCCGGGGACTTGATCAGCCGGACGGCTTTCACGAGGGCGTCGCCGGAAACCACGCGGTAGGCTCCGCCACTCGCCTCGCGCACGCCGTCGACGATGAAAACGCGCGTGGTGGATTCGAAGGCGATCGCGCCGGAGGTGACACCGCGGTCGACGAGCGCGCCAACCAGCAGCGCGAACGGGCTTTCATGCTCGTTCCACGGCCGCACGTCGCCGGCCACCGCCAGGGTCTCGCGGATCGAGGGTTCTTCGAAGGCCGGAGTCACGACGACGATGTCGCCCCGGGCCGGGATCACCGCGGCCGTCGTGCGCTCCGAGCGATGCCACTGGATGCCGGTGAAGTAATCCAGGCTCGAGCCGGACTCCAGGATCAGGGCGCCGATTTTCTGGTCGACCATCAGCCGCTGCAGCCTGGCGATCCGCGCCTGCCGCTCCTCGACCGGAATGGGTTTGGCGCCGGTGGTCAAGGAGGCCAGTGCCGGCCCCCCGGCAGGCGCCGCCGCAGCCGACGGGCTGGCCAGTACGAGGCCGGTGGACGCGGCGCCGGCGGCAGCTACAGCCGCATTGAGGAAGTCGCGACGACGCATGAAGACTCCGGACCGGTGCCAAGGATGCTTCGCAGTATGAGGCAGCCCACGCTCACGGCTTCAGGCAGCGTCCAAAGAACTCCTCGGTCAGCTTCAGCCGGTGCAGGTTGTCGGCACCCTTGAGGCCATGCTTCGCACCCGGGTAGGTCATCAGCTCGAAGGGCTGGCCGCGCTTCTGCAGTGCGCTCATCAGCACGGTCGAGTTGGTGAACAGCACGTTGTCGTCGGCCATGCCGTGGATCAGCAGCAGCTTCGACTTCAGGCCGTCGATGTGCTGCAGCACGCGCGCGTCGCGGTAGCCGTCGGCGTTGCCGGCGGGCAGGCCCATGTAGCGCTCGGTGTAGTGCGTGTCGTACAGGCCCCAGTCGGTGACCGGTGCGCCGGCGACGCCGCAGGCGTACTGGTCGGACGCCTTGGCCAGCAGCATCAGCGTCATGTAGCCACCGTTCGACCAGCCGTACACGCCGATGCGCTTGCCATCGACCCACGGCTGCTGCTTCAGCCACTCCACGCCCTTGAGCTGGTCGGCCACTTCGACCTCGCCCTGCTTGCCATACAGCGCACCGCCAAAGGCCGCGCCGCGACGCGGCGTGCCGCGGTTGTCGATCGAGAACACGACGTAACCGTGCTGCGCCAGGTACTGGTTGAAGTCCGGTGCCCAGGTGCGCTTGACCGTCTGCGAGGCCGGGCCGCCGTACACCATCACCACCACCGGGTACTGCTTGCCGGCCTGGAAACCGGCCGGCTTGAGCACGCTGTAATGCAGCGGCGTCTTGCCGTCGGCGGCGGTGAGCGTGCCGAACTCGATCGGCTGCTGCGCCGCGGCGAACTTCGCGTACGGGTGCTGCGGGTCGCTGAGTTCGTTCTTCAGCAGCGCGGCGATGCGCGTGCCGTCGTTGCGAAACAGCTCCAGCTGCGGCGGCGTGGTCGAGTTCGACCAATTGTCGACGAACACGCTGGCGTTGGCGGCGAAGCTGGCGGCGTGCATGCCGTCGGCCTTCGACAGGCGCGCGATCGCACCGCCATCGAGCGGCACGCGGTACACGAGCGCGTCCAGCGGCGAATCCTTGCCGGCGGCGAAATACACCTGGCCGGCAGCTTCGTCGACTGCGAGCACGGCATCGACCGGCCAATCACCGCTGGTCAGCGCCCTGGCATTGCCGCCGTCGGCGTCGAGCACGTACAGGTGCTCGAACCCGCTGCGTTCGCTGTTCCACAGGATGCGGCCGTCGTTGAGGAAGCGCAGGTCGTTGTGCAGCGGCACCCAGGTCTTGCTGGTCTCGGTGACGAGCACGCGCTGCTTGCCGCTGGCCAGGTCGCTCTCGATCAGTTCGAGCGTGTGCTGGTCGCGCGACTGGCGCTGGAAGGTCAGGTGCTTCGGGTCGCGCCAATCGACGCGCGCCAGGTAAATGTTCTGTTCCTTGCCGAGGTCGACCCACTTCGGCGCGGCACCGGCCTTCGGCGCGACGACGCCGAGCTTGACCAGCACGTTGTGGTCGCCAGCGGCCGGATAGCGCTGCTCGACCACTTCGGTGCGATCCGGATACACCTCGTAGCGCTTCTGCACCGGCACCGGTGTTTCGTCGATGCGCGCGAACGCGATCGCGCTGTCGTCGGGCGCCCACCAGTAGCCGGTGTGGCGATCCATCTCCTCATCGGCGACGAACTCGGCGACGCCATTGCCGATGGTCGCGCTGCCGTCGCGGGTGAGCTGGATCTGCTTTCCGCTGGCCAGGTCGATGCCCCACAGGTTGCGATCGCGCACGAAGCTGACGAAGCCGCCCTTGGGCGACAGCTTCGGGTCGGTGGCGAAGCCTTCGCCACTGGTGAGCTTGCGCACCGCGGCCTTGCCGGACTTCGACAGGTCGTACAGGTACAGCTCGCCGCCAAGCGGGAACAGCAGCGCCTTGCTGTCGGGCGCCCACTGGTAGTCGACGATGCCGCTCAGTGCGCCGATGCGCTGGCGCTCGCGACGCGCCTTCTCGGCGTCGCTGAGCACTTCGTCGCCGGGCAGGATGTCGTCGGCATCAACCAGCTTCACGTTCTGGCCGCTGGCGATGTCGTAGGCCCACAGGTCGAGCCGGTTCTTGTTGGCCTCCTTGCCGCGCAGGAAGGTGACCCGGGTGCCGTCCGGCGCGATCTTCGCCTTCATCAGGCTCGGTCCCGACAGCGGCGCATCACCGGCCAGCGCTTCGAGCGTCAGCTTCTGCGGCGCGGCGGGAGCCGTCGTCACGTTCGTTTGAGCGGGGGCGAGTGCGGGGACGGTTGCGATCGACATGGCAAGCAGGCAGGCGGCGGCGCCGCGGGCGGTGAAGTTCTTCATTTAGTCTCGGGTGTTCCTGAATCAGGTGTTCCAAAAAGAATCTTGTGCATTTCCGGTGTCATCTCGCGCTTGGCGTAGCGATCAGCGACCGCGTACGCGCGCTGCACCGCCGGACGCGCCGCGACGGCAGCATGCCAGCGGCGCAGGTTCGCGAACGGCTCCAGGTCGAGCGGGGCCTTGGTGTACGGATTGATCCACGGGTGCGCGGCCATGTCGGCGATGCTGAAGTGGCCGGCGATGAACTCGCGGTCCGCCAGGCGCTTGTCGAGCACGCCGAGCAGGCGCAGCACTTCGCGCTTGTAGCGGTCCTTGGCGTACGGAAGGTCTTCGGGCGCGTAGACGTGGAAGTGGCCGTACTGGCCGGTCATCGGTCCCAGTCCGCCCATCTGCCAGTGCAGCCACTGGTTGACCTCGACCCGGCCGCGCAGGTCGTCGGCGAAGAACTTGCCGGTCTTGTTCGCCAGGTACAGGAGGATCGCGCCCGACTCGAACACGCTGATCGGCTCGCCACCGTCCGCCGGTGCGCGGTCGACAATCGCCGGCATCTTGTTGTTCGGCGAGATCTTCAGGTACTCGGGCCTGAACTGGTCCCCGGCGCCGATGTCGACCGGGTGGATGGTGTATTCCAGCCCTGCTTCTTCGAGGAACAGGGTGATCTTGTGGCCGTTGGGGGTCGGCCAGTAGTGCAGGTCGATCATCGCTCACGCCCTGGCAATGGGAGGTCGGAGTGTAAGGCCGCCGGCCCGGTCCCGGAGCGTGCCGAACCGCCAGAAGGTGCAAGGTCCGGGGTGGCGAGGCCAGTGGCCGGCCGGTACCCTAGCCGGCCCGCAAACCTACGGCCCCGTCGCATGACGCAGACGTCCGAACGCCCTCTCAATCCCCTTCCGGCCCTGATCTTCAGCTCGCGCTGGATGCAGCTGCCGCTGTACCTGGGCCTGATCGTCGCCCAGGGCGTGTACGTCGTGCTGTTCATCAAGGAGCTGTGGCACCTGCTGTCGCATGCGACCTCGTTCGGCGAGCAGCAGATCATGCTCGCGGTGCTCGGCCTGATCGACGTGGTGATGATCTCCAACCTGCTGGTGATGGTGATCGTCGGCGGCTACGAAACCTTCGTCTCGCGCCTGCGCCTGGAAGGGCACCCGGACCAGCCAGAATGGCTCAGCCACGTCAACGCCAGCGTGCTGAAGGTGAAGCTGGCGATGGCGATCATCGGCATCTCCTCGATCCACCTGCTCAAGACCTTCATCGCCATCGGTGGCCTCGGCGCCGATCCGGCGATTGCCGCAGCGGCTGTCACTGCAGCCGCAGCGACCGATCCGGCGTCGAAGGGCATGGTCTACACGGCCTCCGGCGTGATGTGGCAGACCATCATCCACTGTGTGTTCATCCTGTCGGCGATCGGCATCGCCTACACCGACAAGCTGATGGCGCAGGTCGGCAAGCCGCACAAGGCCGCGCATTGAGGAAAACCTCCGTGGGAGCGAGCACGAGCAGGCTCGCTCCTAGCGTTTGGTTTTCTGCCGCATGATCGCCGCGCGCAGTTTCCGCGCCTCGGCGCGGTCGGAGTAGACCAGTCCGTCCGCGCCGCGCTCGATCCCCAGCGCCGAATACGCGGCACCCAGCGACGGGAACTCGCGCGAGCGCGCATAGCGCTGGTAGGCCGGGACGAACACTTCCGCGCCCGCCAGCTCATCGAGCGTGGCCATGAACGCTGCCGGCGCGACCTCGCCGGTGCCGCGCAGGCAACAGCTCGAATACTTCGACAGGACCGCATCGAGGCTGCTGCGGTGCTGGCGGCGCAGGGCCAGGTCCGCCTCCAGCCAGAACGCCGCGCCGGCCCAGTAAACGCGCATCGTGCCGCGCCGACCGAGCCCGTCCAGCGGCATGCCGCTGTGCTCGCGCTGGCCGCGGCCGAAGCCGGCATCGAGCTCCCGCCACGCTTGCTCCGGCGTCAGCAGCCCGGCCCGGGCCCGCAGCACGTTCTGGTAGTAGCTGGCCAGGCCCTCGGCCAGCCAGCGCCCATCGCGGCCGAGATACGGATGGAACAGGTGCGAGAGTTCGTGGACCGCGGTCCAGTCCTGGCGCAGTTCGGCCATGCCGGCGTCACGGCGCACGAACAGCAGGACCGACACATCGTCGCCGCGCTGGGTCTGGCCCCACGGCACCGGGCTGTCGTCGTCGCTGTCGATCTGGGTGATGCGGACGGTGGCCTCGGCGAGCGGATAGCGGCCGAACGCGGTCAGCGTCGCTCCGGCGGCCTCGGCCAGCCACCGCTGCAGTTCGTCGATGCGTGCCGGGTCGCTGGTTTCCACCACGTCCACGTTCAGGGCATTGCCGCCGGCGCGCAGGACACGCTCGGCCGACGCGGGTTCGCTCTTGTCGGCCGCCGCCGGGGCCGCCACGAGCAGTGCCAGCAACAGCAGCTTCGAATGCACGACGCGACGCTCCGGGCAGGGGGAGGGGTGACGGCCCCGCTACAATACCCGCATGGATGTCTCCCACCTGCTCGACGCGCTGAATCCAGCGCAGCGCGAGGCCGTCAGCGCCCCGCCCGGTCACTACCTGGTCCTCGCCGGCGCCGGCTCCGGCAAAACCCGCGTGCTCACCCACCGCATCGCCTGGCTGAACGAAGTCCACGGCGTGCCCACCCACGGCATCCTGGCGGTGACTTTCACCAACAAGGCCGCCGGCGAGATGCGCGCGCGCGTCGACGCGCAGCTGCGCAACGGCGCCCGTGGCATGTGGATCGGC
The DNA here is from genome assembly GCA_036524935.1 of Lysobacter sp. Taxonomy (GTDB): domain Bacteria; phylum Pseudomonadota; class Gammaproteobacteria; order Xanthomonadales; family Xanthomonadaceae; genus Lysobacter_J. The sequence continues at coordinate 9,707 of DATDBK010000206.1, forward strand.
ACCTTCCATGGCCTGGCCCACCGCCTGCTGCGCATGCATTGGCAGGAGGCCAAGCTGCCGGAAGGGTTCCAGGTGCTCGACTCCGACGACCAGCTGCGCCTGGTCAAGCGCGTCGTGCAGGGCCTGGAGATCGACGAAGCGCGCTTCCCTCCGCGCCAGATCGCCTGGTGGATCAACGCCCAGAAGGACGAGGGCAAGCGCCCGCAGAACATCCAGCCGGCCGGCAACGACCCGTGGGCCGACGTGATGTTGAAGTCCTACGCCGCCTACCAGGAGCGCTGCGAGCGCGCCGGCCTGGTCGACTTCGCCGAGCTGCTGCTGCGCGCGCACGAACTGCTGCGCGACAACCCGGCGCTGCTGGCGCATTACCGCCACCGCTTCCGCGAGATCCTGGTCGACGAGTTCCAGGACACCAACGCGATCCAGTACGCGTTCGTGCGCGTGCTCGCCGGCGACAGCGGCCACGTGTTCGTGGTCGGCGACGATGACCAGTCGATCTACGGCTGGCGCGGCGCCAAGGTCGAGAACATGCAGCGCTTCCTTAAAGACTTTCCTGGAACGCAGACCATCCGGCTGGAACAGAACTACCGCTCCAGCGCCAACATCCTCGAAGCGGCCAACGCCGTCATTGCCCACAACCCCGAGCGCCTCGGCAAGAACCTGTGGACCGACAGCGGCACCGGCGATCCGATCGACCTGTATGCCGCCTACAACGAGATGGACGAGGCGCGCTTCGCCGTCGACCGGCTGCGCCAGTGGGTGCGCGACGGCGGCAGCTTCGGCGAGGTCGCGGTGCTGTACCGGAGCAACGCGCAATCGCGAGCCTTCGAAGAGGCGCTGTTGTCGGAGCAGGTGCCGTACCGTGTCTATGGCGGCCAGCGCTTCTTCGAGCGCGCCGAAATCAAGGACACGCTGGCCTACCTGCGGCTGATCGCCTCGCGCCTGGACGATGCCGCCTTCGAGCGCGCGGTCAACACGCCCACGCGCGGCATTGGCGAGCGCACGCTCGATGAAGTGCGCCGCCGCGCGCGCACCGACGGCGTCGCCCTGTGGGAAGCGGCGCGGCGCACGGTCGGTGACAACGGCCTCACCGCGCGTGCGCGCAATGCCATCGCCGGGTTCCTGGCGTTGGTCGACGACGTCGACACCGAAGTGCAGACCATGACGCTGCCCGAGAAGATCGACCACGTGCTGGTCCGCTCGGGACTGCGCGACCACTATTTCAACGAATCGCGCGGCCAGCTCGACTCGCGCGTCGACAACCTCGACGAACTGGTCTCGGTGGCCTCGCGCTTCACCCGCAGCGACGAGGAAGACGCCGCGGCGATGCCCGAGCTGGTGGCGTTCCTCAGCTACGCCGCGCTCGAGGCCGGCGAGGGCCAGGCCCAGGCCGGCGAGGAAGGCGTGCAGCTGATGACGCTGCACAGCGCCAAGGGCCTGGAGTTCCCGCTGGTGTTCCTGGCCGGCATGGAGGAGGGCGTGTTCCCGAGTGGGCGTTCGACCGAGGAATCCGGGCGGCTCGAAGAGGAGCGGCGCCTGGCCTACGTCGGCATCACCCGCGCCCGCCAGAAACTGGTGCTCAGCTACGCCGAGACGCGCCGCATCCACGGCGCCGACATGTATGGCGTGCCGTCGCGATTCCTGCGCGAGATCCCGCCGGCGCTGCTGCACGAAGTGCGACCGAAGGTGCAGGTGTCGCGGCCGATGTACAACTCACAGCCGCGCCGCGACATGGGCCACGCCGCGATCGAAGTCCCGCCGATCAAGCTCGGCGCGATGGTGCGCCATCCCAGCTTCGGCACCGGCACCGTCACCGACTACGAAGGCGCGGGTGCGCACGCACGCGTGCAGGTCAACTTCGACGATGCCGGCAGCAAGTGGCTGGTGCTGGCGTACGCGAACCTGCAGCCGGCCTGATTCCGCCGCCGCCGCTGGCGGCTCAGGCGCCGTTGCGCAGGCGTGGCTGCTCGTCGAGGGTGCCGTCCGGGCGATCGGCGCGGCGGCTGCGATCTTTAGCGCGGCAGGTGATCAGTCGCCCGATGACGCGGGGCCCTCGATGCGCTTGCCCCAGTCCTCGACCTCCTGGCGATGCAGCCGGGTCTCGATCAACTTGCGCCAGGACGGCACCAGCGGCAGGTCCAGCGCCGGCCGCAACTCATCCGCATCGAGCCGGCGCTCGAACAACAAGGCCCCGAGGCGCCGCAGCGACCACTGTGGGAACGGCCGGTCGTCGAGCGTCATCACGTCGCCCGCGGCCACTGTGCCCGGTTGCAGCACGCGGTAGTACCAGCCGGTGCGGCCACTGGCCTGCACGCGCCGCGCCATGTCCGGAACATCGAAGCGGTCGTTGAGCTTCCAGCACGGTTGCCGGCCCTGGCTGATTTCGAGCACGGCCTCGCCCACGCGGAAGCGGTCGCCGAGGCAAACCTCGCGCTCGGTCAGGCCGCTGCTGCTGAGGTTCTCGCCGAACGCACCGGCCGCCCGCAGTCGATCCAGGTCGCCCAGCTCCGCGCGCCAGCTGCCGTAGTGGTCGAACGGGTAGTGGTGGATCGCCTTGTCGGGACCGCCGTGCACGCGAGGATCGCCCTGCTCGTCACCGACAAGACCCATGGTTTCGATGCGCACGCGATCGGGTGCCGGCCGTTTGTCGATTGCGCTGATGCTGCCCGGGCGCGTGTACGGTCGCGCCTTGCCGAGCAGCACGGCATCGAGGAACAGTTGCAGTCGCGGGGACTCAGGCATGGGTCGATTGTGCATCGGCCGGGGGCTGGCGAGAACAGCGCCAGATTCGCTGCGGCGGGCGACCTTCAGTTGGCGTCGTGGAAGATCACGCCCAGCGTGTGGCGGCGGCCAGAGTGGATGCGGCTGACGCCGTGGCGCATCTGCACGCGGTAGATGCCGCGCGTTCCCCGCACCGGGCGCTCGCGGACGGCGAACACCACGGCATCACCCTGCTGCAATGGCACCACTTCCGCCCGCGATTGCATGCGCGGCCGCTGCTCGGTCAGCACGAACTCGCCGCCCTCGAAGTCACGCTGCGGCTGCGACAGCAACACCGCAAGCTGGAGCGGAAACACATGTTCGCCGTAGACGTCCTGATGCAGGCAGTTGTAGTCGCCGCTGTCGTAGCGCAGCAGCAATGGCGTCGGCCGCAGCTGCCCGGCCTCGTGGCAGCGCTCGATGAACTGCCCGTGTTCGATCGGGTAGCGCACGTCGATTGACATCGCCTCGTTCCAGCGATTGGCGATGGCGACCAGTCGCGGCCAGATCGCCTCCCGCATCGTCGCGACCGCTGCCGGCAGCGGATAGGCGAAATAGCGGTACTCGCCGCGACCAAAGCCGTGCCGCGCCATCGTCACGGTGCTGCGGAACCCGTCCGGCCGGTCGTAGAGGGCCGCGATCGCGTCGCAGTCGGCCGGTTCGAGCAACGTCGGTATGCGCGCGCTGCCTTGGCTGTCGAGCTGCGCCGCTACGCCGGCCCAGTCCACCCAGTCGATGCGCTGCACCAGGCCGTCGGGGCGCCAGATCCGCTGGAGCAGGGCGCTCATGCGCCCGCCTCGTGATCAGGCACGGCGCTCTCGCGTCTGGCTGGTGTGGGTTTCATCGCGTGCCTCTTTGACGGGGGACGGACGAATCTAGGCGCGCTGCCCGGATCGGGATATCCGTTTCCCGCTCCCGGGATGGCGCCAACCGCCGACTTCAGCGCGATGCCGAAGTGGAACGCCTCGATCCGCAACCCTTCACGCAGGTAGAACGCATGCGCGTCCTGGCGATGCGTGCCCGAATCGAGCTGCAGGCGCGCGCAGCCAAGGCGGCGCGCCTCGGCCTTGAGCCAATCCAGCATGGCCTTGCCGTGGCCGCGGCTGCGCGCATTGGCATCGGTCACCAGGTCGTCGACGTAGACGTGCTTGCCGACGGCGAGCATCTCCATCACCCGCCAGCTGGCGAACGCGCGCGGCGCACCGCCGTCGTCGAACAGCACGGTCGCGCGGCAGCCTGCGCCGATCTGGCGCTGCATCTGGGTGACGAAGCGGTTCTCGTCGAACTCCGGGCGCAACTGCCGGACCAGCGGCCAGATCGCATGCAGGTCGGATTCGTCCGTGAGCGTGCGGATGTCGTATCCGCCCTGCGGGGTCGTCATCGTGCCCGGTTACCAGCTGAAGAGCTTGTATTGCACCGGCGAGATCGGGCCCTCGCCCTTGCTGCTGTCGAGGATGCCGTCGCCGTTGTTGTCGACCAGGTAGTACACGGGGCCGCGGGAGGGCGTGATCCTGACCACGCGCAGCTGTCCGGCGACGCGGTACTCCTCGATGACATCGCCGCCTTCGACCGTCCGCGTGCGCACTTCGGCGCCCTGCAAGCCGGCGGTCGGGTCGTCGCCTGCACCCATGGTCGCGCACGCCGTCAGGGCGAGCGGAAGCAACAGAAGGGCGAGCAGGTGGTTGCGCATTGGCGGTCTCCAGTCCGGTGGGGGTCGCAGGCGACAGCATACGCGCACGTGCCCGCGCCGGCGGTGACGGAGGCGTGGACGAGTCCCCGGATACTGGCCCGGCGTGCACGCCCCGGCGCAGGCGACCCCGTAGAATCGCCGGCATGAACCAGCCGACCCCCCGCCTCGTCCTGATCGATGGATCCAGCTATCTCTATCGCGCATTCCACGCGCTGCCACCGCTGACCAACGACGCGGGCGAACCGACCGGCGCGCTGTTCGGCGTGGTCAACATGCTGCGCGCGACGTTGAAGGAACAACCGACCTACGTCGCCTTCGTCGTCGACGCACCCGGCCCGACCTTCCGCGATGAGATCTACCCGGACTACAAGGCCAACCGCCCGCCGATGCCGGACGACCTGCGCGCGCAGGTGCAGCCGATGTGCGACATCGTCGAGGCGCTCGGCATCACCATCCTGCGCATCCCCGGTGTCGAAGCCGACGACGTGATCGGCACGCTGGCTTTGCGCGCGGCCGAGCAGGGCATCGACGTCACCATCTCCACCGGCGACAAGGATTTCGCCCAGCTCGTGCGCCCCGGCATCGCGCTAGTCAACACCATGAGCGGCAGCCGCCTCGATTCGGAGGCAACGGTGATCGACAAGTTCGGCGTGCGCCCGGACCAGATCATCGACCTGCTGTCGTTGATGGGCGACACCGTCGACAACATTCCCGGCGTCGACAAATGCGGGCCGAAGACCGCGGCCAAGTGGCTCGGCGAGTACGGCACGCTCGAAGCGGTCATCGCCAATGCCGACAACATCAAGGGCAAGATCGGCGAGAACCTGCGCGCGGCCTTGCCGCGACTGCCGCTCAATCGCACGCTGACCACCATCCGCACCGATCTCGAGCTCGAACGTGCGCCGACCGAACTGGCCCTGCGCGAGCCGCATGCCGACTACCTGCGGGTGATGTACGCGCGTTACGGCTTCAAGCAGGCGCTGAAGGAACTGGAAGGTGGCGCGGCCAGCGACGGCGGTCGCGGTGGCGGAGCAGGCGTGCGCAACACCGCCGCCGGCTACGCACGTTCCGCCTCGGCGCCCGACGAGGCGCCGCATCCGCAATTCGCCGCACCCGGCGAGTACGAAACCATCCTCACCCTGGACCAGCTCGACGCCTGGATCACGCGCCTGCGCGAAGCCGACGAGTTCGCCTTCGACACCGAGACCGACTCGCTCGACCCGATGCAGGCGCGGCTGGTCGGGCTGAGCTTCGCGGTGGAAACGGGACGCGCGGCCTACCTGCCGCTCGGGCACGACTATCCCGGCGCACCGGCGCAGCTCGATCGCGTCGAGGCGCTGGCCGCGCTGGCGCCGCTGTTCGCGGACGGCAACAAGAAGAAGCTCGGCCAGCACGGCAAGTACGACCTGCACGTCCTGCGCCGCAACGGCATCGAGGTGGCCGGCTATGCCGACGACACGATGCTGGAGAGCTTCGTCTACAACGCCACCGCCACCCGCCACGACATGGATTCGCTGGCCAGGCGCTACCTCGGCTACGACACCATCAAGTACGAGCAGGTCGCGGGCAAGGGCGCCAAGGCGATCTCGTTCTCGCAGGTCGCGCTCGACGATGCCACGCGTTACGCCGCCGAAGATGCCGACGTGACGTTGCGCCTGCATCGCACGCTGGCGCCGAAGCTGCTGGCCGAGCAGGGCCTGGAGCGCGTCTACCGCGAGATCGAAATGCCGCTGGTGCCCGTGCTTGCGCGGATCGAAGCCAATGGCGTGATGATCGACGGCGACGAGCTGCGCCGGCAGTCGGCCGATCTCGGCCGGCGCATGCTGGCCGCGCAGCAGAAGGCGACCGAAATGGCCGGCCGCAGTTTCAACCTCGATTCGCCCAAGCAGCTCGGCCAGCTGTTGTTCGACGAACTCAAGCTGCCGGCGCTGGTGAAGACGCCTTCGGGCGCGCCGTCGACGAACGAAGAGGCGCTGGAAGCCATCGCCGAGCAGCACGAACTGCCGCGCGTCATCCTCGAGTACCGCGGCCTGGCCAAGCTGCGCAGCACCTACACCGACAAGCTGCCGGAGATGGTCAATCGTGATACCGGTCGCGTCCACACCAGCTACCACCAGGCGGGCGCGGCGACCGGGCGATTGGCGTCGAGCGACCCGAACCTGCAGAACATCCCGATCCGCACCGACGACGGGCGCCGCATCCGCCAGGCCTTCGTCGCCCCGCCGGGCCGCCGCATCGTCGCCTGCGACTATTCGCAGATCGAACTGCGGATCATGGCGCACCTGTCGGAGGACGCCGGCCTACTGCGCGCGTTCGAATCCGGTGCCGACATTCACCGCGCCACCGCCGCTGAAGTATTCGGCAAGGCCATGGACGAGGTCAGCGGCAACGAACGCCGCGCCGCCAAGGCGATCAACTTCGGCCTGATGTACGGCATGGGCGCATTCGGTCTCGCCCGCCAGTTGGGCATCGCCCGTGGCGAGGCACAGGACTACATCGCGCTGTACTTCAGTCGCTACCCTGGCGTGCGCGATTTCATGGAGCGCACGCGCCAGCAGGCGCGCGAGCAGGGTTACGTCGAGACCGTGTTCGGCCGGCGCCTGTACCTGGAGAACATCCAGGCCCGCAACCAGGGCCTGCGTGCCGGTGCCGAGCGCGCCGCGATCAACGCACCGATGCAGGGCACCGCTGCCGACATCATCAAGCGGGCGATGATCACCATCGACGCGTGGCTGGCCGGGCACGGCGAACGCGCGCTGATGGTCCTGCAGGTCCACGACGAACTGGTGTTCGAGGTCGAGGAAGGTTTCGTCGACACCCTGCTGGCCGAAGTCGGGTCGCGGATGTCCGGCGCGGCTGAACTGAAAGTACCGCTGGTGGTCGACAGCGGGATCGGCGCGAACTGGGATGAGGCACACTGAGCCGGTGCCTCAGCCGACGGGCGGCACGCCCGGGAGCGGTTTCTGGGCGGGTGAGGGCTTCGGCCAGTTTCATGCCACCGCATTCAGCGTTTCGCTGAACGGGAAATGCGCTGGGGTAACCGTTTTCTCAGGATGAATCTGTCCTGAATCCAACAAATTGTTAACCCTCATCTTCACGAACCATCCATGTGCGGAATGGTCATATAGGTCGCGACAGGTGCAACGCCTGTCGCAGATCTCTCCCTCCCCTGGAGTGATCCCCCGGAGCGAAGGCCCCTCCCCAGGTCCCGCTCCACCAGCCCCGCCGGCCCCCCCTGCCTGCGGGGCTTTTT
>DATDBK010000207.1:0-7395 GCA_036524935.1 Lysobacter sp.
AGCAGCTCGTCGCAACGATCCGCAAGGTGCTTGGCTGAGCCATGGATATCACCCGCTTCCACGCTGCGTTCTTCGAGGAAAGCCGTGAAGGGCTGGACGCGATGGAGAGCGGACTGCTCGCGCTGGAAGGCGGCAGCGGCAGTGCGGAGACGATCAACGTCATCTTCCGCGCCGCGCATTCGATCAAGGGCGGCGCGGCGACGTTCGGTTTCACCGCCGTCACCGATCTGACCCACCTGCTGGAAACGCTGCTCGACGAGGCCCGCGGCGGACGCCGCGCACTCGACACCACCGCGATCGGCGCGTTGCTGGTCTCGGTCGACGTGCTGCGGTCGCTGCTGTCCGCGTGCGAACACGGCACGCCCGTCGACCAGGCGGCATTGGCGCAGGCACGCGCCGGCCTCGATCGCCTGCTGGCGGCCGACGCAGCGGCAGCGAATGCACCCGCCAACGTCGCCAGCACCGGCACGCCGGCACCTGCCGGCGACTGGCAGATCGGCTTCAAGCCCGCACCGTCGATGTACATGAGTGGCAACGACCCGCTGCGCATCCTGCGCGAGCTGGCCAGCCACGGTGAACTCGGCGTGACCTGCCTGGACTCGGCGCTGCCGCCGTTCGCGCAGATGGATCCGTTCGAGGCCTACCTGGCCTGGGATCTCACCCTGCCCGGTCACGTATCGCGCGCCGCCATCGACGAGGCCTTCGCCTGGGTCGAGGGCGAGTGCGAGCTCAACATCACCTCCACCGCCCTGGCGCCCGCGCCCGTGCCCGTGACAGCGGTGGCCGACGCCACGCCCCACCCGCTTGCCGAGGCGATCGCATCGCGCGGCGGCGACACCGCCGACAGCTCGATCCGCGTTGCCGTCGCCAAGGTCGACGCACTGATCAACCTGGTCGGCGAACTGGTGATCACCCAGGCGATGCTGCGCCAGCGTTCCGAGCGGCTCGACCCGGTCGCCAACGAACTCCTGCTGTCGGGCCTGGTGCAGCTGGAGCGAAACACCCGCGACCTGCAGGAATCGGTCATGGGCGTGCGCATGCTGCCGGTCGAATTCGCGTTCAGCCGCTTCCCGCGAATGGTCCGCGACCTCGCCACGCGCCTGGAGAAGAAGGTGAACCTGCGCACGTTCGGCGAGGCCACCGAACTCGACAAGGGCGTGATCGAGAAGATCGTCGATCCGCTCGTGCACCTGGTCCGCAATGCGATCGACCACGGCCTGGAGATGCCCGCCGACCGCCGTGCCGCCGGCAAGGACGAGGCTGGCACGTTGACCCTGTCGGCCGCGCACCAGGGTGGCTACATCGTCATCGAGGTCGGCGACGACGGCCGCGGCCTCAATCGCGAGCGGATCCTGCGCAAGGCTGCCGAACGCAACCTGGCCGTGCCGGAAAACCCCACTGATTCGCAGGTCTGGGATCTGGTCTTCGCTCCGGGCTTCTCGACTGCCGAAGCGCTGACCGACCTGTCCGGCCGCGGCGTCGGCATGGACGTGGTCAAGAAGAACATCAACGCGCTCGGTGGCCAGGTCGAGATCCGCAGCCAGTTCGGCCACGGCACCACGGTGTCGATCCGGTTGCCGCTGACGCTGGCGATCGTCGACGGCATGTCGGTGGCCGTCGGCGACGAAGTGTTCATCGTCCCGCTCAACATGGTGGTCGAATCGCTGCAGCCGGCGGCCGCCGACGTGCGCACGATCGGTGGCGACACGCGCGTGCTGCGCGTTCGCGAGGACTACCTGCCGCTGATCAATCTGGCCGAACAGTACGGCCTGCCCGCAGCAATCCGCGGTGCCGATGCCGAAGCATCCGCGCCGATAGCGGTCGTGGTGGAAAGCGACGGCCGCCGACTGGCGCTGGAGGTCGACGAACTGCTCGGCCAGCAGCAGGTCGTGGTCAAGAACCTGGAAAGCAACTACCGCCGCGTCCAGGGCGTGTCGGGCGCGACCATCCTCGGCGACGGCCGCGTCGCGCTGATCGTCGATGCCGACGGACTGGTCCAGGCCGTGCGTCCGTCGCTCGCCGCCTGACCGCAACCAATACCCCTTCCACGCGCCGACCATCCCACCGAGGCAGTTCCATGAGCGACACATCCACGAGCTTCACGCGCCATGACCACCGCGCCAAGGCGCAGTCGGTGGAAGCGGCCGACGAGTACCTGACGTTCGCGCTCGGCGAGGAGGAGTACGGCGTCGAGATCCTCAAGGTGCAGGAAATCCGCGGCTACGACACGGTCACCCGCCTTCCCGACGCACCGGACTACATCAAGGGCGTGATCAACCTGCGCGGCACCATCGTTCCGGTCATCGACATGCGGATCAAGTTCCGCCTGGAGCGGGTCGAGTACAACGCGCTGACGGTGATGATCGTGCTCAACGTCGCCGACCGCGTGGTCGGCATGGTCGTGGACAGCGTCTCCGACGTGATCCAGCTGCAGTCCGAACAGATCCGTCCGGTACCCGACATCGGCTCGGCGATCGACCGCCAGTTCATCACCGGCATCGGCACCCAGGGCGACCGCATGCTGATCCTGCTCGAGATCGAGCGCCTGATGACCAGCGCCGAAATGGGCCTGGTGGCGGAAGCAGCGGCTGCCTGAGGGCAGCCCTAGTGCTGCGTCGAGCACCTCATTAACTGACCTGCACGCCAACCACGAACGCCCGAGCCGGATTGTCGACGAACAGCGTTCGGATCCGGGCCTCGTCGAGGCCGGACTCGCGCAACGCCGGAATCAGCGATGTGAAGATCGGGTCGAACGGCTTGAACTCGCCGCCACGAGGCTGGCCGGCGTTGTACCAGCCAGCATCCTGGGAGACGAGCACGCGTTCCAGCAGTCCCGCATCGCGCATGCGTCCGATCATGGCGATGTACGCCGCTTCCTGGCCGGGCCTGAAGCCATCAAACGACACCCAGGCACCGCGCCCAGCCGCGCGGACATGCTGGTCGCCCTGCACTTCGTTCTGGGCGTGCACCCAGATCCAGGCAGACGGGTCGACCCCTTCAGCTTCCAGCAGATCCAGTTGTGCGAACGCGCACCGTGCATTTCGCCAGGGCTCGACGTCGCTCCACGGGCCGGTGTGGGAGGCGATGACGAGGCCCGTCTGACGGTGGGTCCGCGCGGCCGCGCGCAGGACCTTGCGCTCCACGGGACTGAGCGGGTCGCCCTCGATCCCGAGCTTGATCAGGCCCGGGCGGACATCCGTGCCGGCGATTCCGTGCCGCCATTCGCCGATCCAGCGCCCGGCGAGTTGCTCCTCGGTTTCGTCCAGCACATAAGGTGGGATGAAGCGGCCGCCCGCGGCAACATAGGCACCGGTCACCGTGAGCATGTTCAATCCGCTCTCCAGTGAAAGCCGCCTGATCAGCGCGGGATTGCGCCCGAGCGTCGTCGCCGTGCAATCGACCAGGGTGCGACAACCCAGTCGCCGGATCGCCTGCAGGTATGGCAGCACCACCTCGACCACGCCGTCCTCGTCCAACGCGATGGGGGTTGCCGTCTGCTCGGCGTAGGGGCGCAGGTCCGCGAAGAGATGCTCATGCGCGAGCGTCATGCCTAGCGCAGAGGTGTCGACGGGGCCGGTCACCGTCATCACCTGCCCGCCCTTGGGACTGGCCCCGCCACGAAGCCCGGTGCAGCCCGGCAAGGCCAACGCGACTGGCGCTGCCGCCAGTGCCCCAATGAATGCTCTGCGGTGCATCGGAATGCCTCCTCGTCGCGATAGAGAGGACTACTGTGGTGCGCTCTTGTTGGTGTTTTGAGCCGACTGGTTCAGCCCAGCGTTCCATGCTTCATGACGAGCCGGGTTCCTGCGGATACTAGCCCCAACCACATGATCCGTGGACCGCCAGGTCCGCCGTTCGTGCCCTGGAAACGTCGATGCGTTCCACCCCGAGCCGGGGACTCTCCGATGTCGGCTGGAATCTGGCGGCAGTGCGGGAGGCGGGACCTTCACGTCACAGCGCGATCCGGATAGTGAATCCACGGAGGTCCGGAGAGGCTGAAGCCCTCTCCCATGGAACGGTAGCGCATGAAAGCCCTGTACCTCGTTTTCGCCGCGGCCGCGCTGGTGCAAAGCGGCCCTACCCGTGCCGATTGCACGCTGGCCTTCGCCCCGCCAGAAGTGCGACGTGCAGCCAGCCAGCACTATTACCGCTCATCAGGACGGGATTCGATCCCGCCCGGCCATCTCCCGTTACCAGTCCGTCAGGGACGCCCGTGCGCGGAGGCCGTGCCAGGTCACGGCGGGCCTGTGAGTTCGTGTTCTCATCAGGAACCGGGTGCGCAAGCGACACCAGCTGCCTTGTCCGAAGTCGGCCCTGTCACTCCGGTGAAAAGGAAGGACTAGTACGCCTGCCACTGCATCCGGAGCGCTCGCTTCTGCTGCGTCCCCTCGTCGAGCCAAAAAAAACGCGCCGGGCGTCGGCGCGTTTTCTCATGCTGGATGCGGCTGGACCTGCCAGCCAGCGATGCCACTCAATCAGAGGGCGAAGTCCAGGCGAACCTTGCCGCGACCGCCGCCCGGGGCGAACTGCCACTGCTTGACCGCCTTCACCGCGGCGGCTTCGAAGGTACGAGCCGGCTTGGCGTTGACCACCGAGACGCTGGCAACGTTGCCGGCCTCGTCAACGACGAACTCGACTTCAACGTAACCCTGCGTGCCCGAGCGCGCGGCATCGGCCGGGTACTGCGGGTCGACTCGCTTGATGGGCTTGAGGTCGGCCGACGCCGGTGCGGCGAAGGACAGGATCAGCGCGGCAAGGCCGGCAGCAATGAGGGTGGGACGACGCATGGGGCACTCCTTTGGGGTTGGATTCGTGACGACATCCCCTGCATCGGCCGCCCGGGCGAATTCTTTAGCGGCCGGAATCAGCTCCTGAACGTGTTCGCCCAGGCCATGAACCTAAAGTTTCCGCCGCTCGCGCCGATGCCGGGAGTGTCGACCCGCAACGGGTCTGTCCTGAACCCGAGGCCCTCAAATGTCCGTTCGCCCCCCTTCCCCTTATCTGGATCGATTCCTGGCTCCGGCTACACGATTGATGGCGCGCCTGCGCTTCAGTCAGAAGGCAATGGTGATCGGGACGGCCTTCATGCTGACGTGTGGCGTGCTCGCCGGCATCCTGATCACCCGTTCGAATGCCGAGATCGCCGCAGCGCGCATGCAGCATGAGGCCAGCAACGGCCTGGGCCACCTGCAAAAGGCGATGCTTGCTGTGCAGGACCATTCCCAGTTGGTGGCGCGCCGCGCCGCCAAGGACACCGTGAGCGACCAGGCACTGGCCAAGGCCGCCGATGCCGTCGATGCCGAACTGGAGGCACTCGACGCCTGGCAGAAGGACAAGCTGACCGACGCATCGCTGCAGGCACCGCTTCAGGCAACCCGCGCCGCCTGGACGAAGGCTCTCGAGGCAGACAAGGACGCCGCCCAGGCGCTGACCGCGCATAACGCCGCGATCCGCAAGATCGGCGAACTGATGGGACAGCTGGCCGATCACACCGGCCTTGCCCAGGCGCAGAACGCGCCGGTGCTGTACATGGGCCGCGCCGGCACCGACTGGATCCCGACCCTGGCCGAGTACACCGCACAGCAATCGCTGGTCGGCGTGCGCGTGCTCGGCGAAGGCGCGATCTGGGTCGACGACCGCACCAACCTCGCTGTGTCGCGCAACATGCAGGACTACGTGCGCAGCCGCATCGAGCTCGAGTACAAGGATGCCGCCGAAGGCCTGCCGCAGCTGGCCACCACCGCCGGCAAGCCGCTGAGCAGTGCGCTGGCCGCCGTGGCCAGGCAGAACGAGCTGATCCAGGTCCATATCCTCGACGCTGAAACCCCGGTCCTGCCGGTGAAGGTGATGGCCGCCCGCGCCGATGCGACCCGCCTCGCCCTCGCCGCCGCGATGTCGGCCGCCAACCGTTCGCTGGCGATGGCCACGAACACCGAGATCGCCCGCCTGCAGCGCCGCACCGCCCTCACCCTCGGCGCCTGCGTGCTGATCCTGGCGCTGTCCGGTTATCTCTTCCTCGGCTTCAGCCGCGGCACGCGCTCGTCGCTGCAGAGTGTCATCGGGGTGTCGCGCAAGATTGCCGACGGCCGCCTCGACAACAGCATCGTCATCGACGGCCGCGACGAAGTGGCCGAGCTGATGACCGCGATGTCGCAGATGCAGACGCAGCTGAAGTCCAACATCGAGGAAGAGCGTCGCGTCGCCGACGAGAACCTGCGCATCCGCAACGCGCTCGACGACGTCGGCACCAACGTGCTGATCGCCGACAACGATCGCCAGATCATCTATATGAACCAGTCGATCGCGGCGATGCTGGCCAACGCCGAGTCGGACATCCGCAAGGAGCTGCCGCACTTCGAGGCGCGCCGCCTGCTTGGCGCCAACATGGACGTGTTCGACAAGGAGCCTGGCTACCAGAAGCGCATGCTCGATGCGCTGCGCGAGCGTTACGCCACGCGCATGGTCATCGGCGGCCGGACGTTCTCGCTGGCAGCTTCGCCGATCATCAATGCCAGCGGCGAGCGCCTCGGCTCGGTCGTGGAATGGTGCGACCTCACCGCTGAAGTCGCGGTCGAAGCCGAAATCGCCGGCATCGTCCAGGCAGCGGTCGAGGGCGACTTCTCGCATCGCATCGCGATCGAGGGCAAGGACGGCTTCGTCAAGCTGCTGGCCGAAGGCATCAACCAGTTGCTGGAAACCAACGCCGCGGCACTGGACGACGTCGTCCGCGTGCTCTCGGCACTGGCCCAGGGCGATCTCACCCAGACCATCGACGCCGAGTACCGCGGCACGCTGGCGCAGATGAAGGACGATGCCAACAGCACCGTCGCCCAGCTCAGCCGCATCGTCGGCGAGATCCGCCAGGGCAGCGACGCGATCAGCGCCGCCGCCGGCGAGATCGCCGCTGGCAACAACGACCTGTCGCAGCGTACCGAGCAGCAGGCTGCCTCGCTGGAAGAAACCGCCTCGTCGATGGAGGAGCTCACCTCGACCGTCCGCCAGAACGCCGACAACGCCCGCCAGGCCAACCAGCTGGCGCTCGGTGCAGCCGATGTCGCCTCGCAGGGTGGCCAGGTGGTCGGCCGCGTGGTCGACACGATGAGTGCGATCAACACCGCCTCGAAGAAGATCGTCGACATCATCGGCGTCATCGACGGCATCGCGTTCCAGACCAACATCCTGGCGCTGAACGCCGCGGTTGAAGCTGCGCGTGCCGGCGAACAGGGCCGCGGCTTCGCCGTCGTCGCCGCCGAGGTGCGCTCGCTGGCGCAGCGTTCGGCCGGTGCCGCCAAGGAGATCAAGCAGCTCATCACCGACTCGGTCAACCGCGTCGAGGAAGGCTCGACCCTGGTCGACCAGGCCGGCCGCACGATGGGCGAGATCGTCACCAGCGTG
>DATDBK010000208.1:0-23695 GCA_036524935.1 Lysobacter sp.
ACCTTCAACGAGATCGTGACCGCCAACGCGAACATGGCGCGCGAGCTCGAGCGGGTCGGGACGACAGTCGGCAAGCAGGGCAAGACCCGCCAGCGGGTCCGGTTCGGCTCGCCGGCGGGGGCCTGGGGCGGCATGGAAGCGTCGGTCAACACGCTGATCGACGACCTGCTGCGCCCGACGACCGAAGTCACCCGCGCACTAGAAGCCGTGGCCAAGGGCGACCTGCTCCAGACCGTCCGCCTCGACGTCGAGGGCCGACCGCTCGAGGGCGAGTTCCTGCGCTCGGCGACGATCGTCAACACGATGATCGAGCAGCTCGGGGTGTTCACCTCCGAGGTGACCCGCGTCGCCCGTGAGGTCGGCACCGACGGCAAGCTGGGCGGCCAGGCTGAAGTCCGCAACGTGTCGGGCGTCTGGAAGGACCTCACCGACTCGGTCAACTCGATGGCGAGCAACCTGACCGGTCAGGTGCGCAACATCTCGGAAGTCACCATCGCCGTCGCCAGCGGCGACCTCTCGCGCAAGATCACGGTCGACGTCCGTGGGGAGATCCTGCAGCTCAAGGAAGCCATCAACACGATGGTGGACCAGCTGCGGTCGTTCGCGTCGGAAGTCACGCGCGTGGCGCAGGAGGTTGGCACCGAGGGCCGTCTCGGCGGCCAGGCCGTCGTGCCCGGCGTGGCCGGCACCTGGAAGGACCTGACGGACTCGGTCAACGCGATGGCCTCGAACCTGACGGCGCAGGTCCGCAACATCGCCGGCGTGACGACAGCCGTGGCGCGCGGCGATTTGTCGCGCAAGATCACCGTCGACGTACGAGGCGAGATTCTCCAGCTGAAGGAGGCCATCAACACCATGGTGGACCAGCTGCGCGCCTTCGCCTCGGAGGTGACGCGCGTGGCGCGCGAAGTGGGCACCGAGGGCAAGCTCGGCGGCCAGGCCACCGTGCCCGGCGTGGCCGGCACCTGGAAGGACCTCACCGACAACGTCAACTCGATGGCGTCCAACCTCACCACGCAGGTGCGCGGCATCGCCGCGGTGGTGACTGCGGTGGCCAAGGGCGACCTAGACAAGAAACTGACGGTGGAAGCCAAGGGCGAGATCGCCGAACTGGCCGAAACGATCAACGGCATGACCCAGACCCTGGCGATCTTCGGCGACCAGGTGACCACGGTGGCGCGCGAAGTGGGCGTGGAAGGGCGCCTGGGCGGACAGGCGAACGTGCCCGGTACCGCCGGCATCTGGGAAGACCTCACCGCCAACGTCAACCAGCTCGCGGCCAACCTCACCACGCAGGTGCGCGCGATTGCCGAGGTAGCGACCGCGGTGACGCAGGGCGACCTGACCCGTTCGATCCAGGTCGACGTGCGCGGCGAAGTTGCCGACCTGAAGGACAACATCAACGCGATGATCGGCACGCTGCGTGCCACCACCGAAAGCAACCGCGAGCAGGACTGGCTGAAGACCAACCTGGCCAAGTTCAGCAGCATGATGCTGGGCCAGCGCGACCTGATCACGCTCGGCCAGATGCTGCTGTCGGAACTGGCGGGCCTGGTCGATGCCCAGCAGGGCGTGATGTACATCGTCGAGGAAGGCGTCGATGACGATGCCCCGCGCCTGCGCCAGCTGGCCGGATACGCCGATACCACGCCGGCCAGCAAGCGCACGCTCGAGTTCGGCGAAGGCCTGGTGGGGCAGTGCGCCAAGCAGGCCCGTCTGATCCTGATCCAGAACGTCGGTACCGACGTGGTGCAGATCCAGTCCGGCCTGCTGCAGGCCGTGCCGCGCAGCGTGATCGTGCTGCCGGTCTCCTTCGAAGACCAGATCAAGGCGGTCATCGAACTCGCCACGCTCGGCGAGTTCACGCCATCGCAGCGTGCGTTCCTGGAGCAGCTGTCGGGCAGTATCGGCATCGTCCTCAATACCATCGAGGCGACGATGCGCACCGAGCGCCTGCTGGCGCAGTCGCAGCAGCTGGCCGGCGAGTTGCAGTCGCAGCAGGACGAGCTGCAGCAGACCAACGAAGAAATCGCCCTGAAGGCATCGCTGCTGGCCGCACAGAAGTCCGAGGTCGAGCACAAGAACCAGCAGATCGAACAGGCACGCCGTGCACTCGAGGAGAAGGCGGCGGAACTGGCGCAGACCTCGCGCTACAAATCCGAGTTCCTGGCCAACATGTCGCACGAGCTGCGCACGCCGCTCAACAGCATCCTGATCCTGGGCCAGCAGCTGGCCGAGAATCCCGACGAGAACCTGACCCCGCGCCAGGTCGAGTTCGGCAAGACCATCCATGCGGCCGGCACCGACCTGTTGCACCTGATCAGCGACATCCTCGACCTGTCGAAGATCGAGTCGGGCACGGTCACCATCGACATCGAGGACATCGGCTTCAATCACCTGCGCGAGAACCTCGATCGCGGTTTCCGCCACGAGGCAGAACGGCGCGGACTGGAGTTCGGCATCGAGATCGCGCCCGAGCTCGGGCCGAAACTGCGCTCCGATCCAAAGCGCCTGCAGCAGATCCTCAAGAACCTGCTGTCCAATGCGTTCAAGTTCACCGAGCAGGGCAGCGTCTGGCTTCGCGCGCACGCCGCGACCCGTGGCTGGAGCGAAAACCATCCAGTCCTTTCTACCAGCGCGGTCGTGCTGGCGATCGAAGTCAGCGACACCGGCATCGGCATCTCGACGGACAAGCAGCGCATCGTCTTCGAAGCATTCCAGCAGGCCGACGCCGGCACGTCCCGCAAGTACGGCGGCACCGGGCTTGGCCTGGCGATCAGCCGTGAGATCGCCGGATTGCTCGGAGGAGAGCTGCGGCTGCACAGCGTGGAAGGAGAGGGCAGCACATTCACCCTCTACCTGCCACTGGCATACGCGGGCACCCGCGAGGCCACGACCGGCAGCAGGTCAGGCCAGCTGCGCGCGGAATTGGCCGCCGGCGTGTCGAACGATGTGAGCGCCTCGGCCGCCGAATCGATCGACGACGACCGCCAATTGCTCGACAGCCAGACACCCACGCTGCTGATCGTGGAGGACGACGTCCACTATGCGACGGTCCTTCGCGACCTCGCCCGTTCGCGCGGGTTCCAGGTGCTGGTTGCCAACCGCGGCGCCGAGGCCCTGCAACTGGTCCGCGAGTACCGGCCCAGTGCGATCACCCTCGACATCTACCTGCCCGACATGCTTGGCTGGACCGTGCTCGCGCGCCTCAAGCAGGATGCTTCGACGCGCCACATCCCGGTACAGATCGTGACCATCGAGGAAGGCCGCCACCACAGCATCGAACGCGGCGCGTTCTCGTACATCTCCAAGCCATCGTCGTCGGAGACCATTGCCGAGGCGCTGCAGCGGATCAAGGACTTCACCGTGCCCCGGGTCAAGCGGCTGCTCGTCGTCGAAGACGATGCCGCAGAACAGCTGAGCATCGTCGAACTGCTGCGTCACGACGACGTGGCGATCGACACGGTCGGCAGCGGCGAAGCAGCACTGGATGCGCTCGCAAACGGCCAGTACGACTGTGCGGTGCTGGACCTGCGCCTGCCCGACATGAGCGGGTTCGACCTGCTCGATCGCATCCACGAACTCGATCGCCTCAAGCACCTGCCGATCGTGGTCTTCACCGGCAAGGACCTGAGCGCCGAGGAGGACGAACGCCTGCGCCGCGTCGCCAAGAGCGTGGTCCTCAAGGGCGTGGAGTCGCCGGAGCGGTTGCTCGACGAGACCGCCCTGTTCCTGCATCGGGTCATCGCCAACCTGCCGCCGGCGAAGCAGCGCATGGTGCGCGGCCTGCATGAGTCGGACGAGGCGCTGCGCGGCAAGAACGTGCTGGTCGTCGACGACGACATCCGCAACATCTTCGCGCTGTCCAGCGTGCTCGAGCGGCACGGCATGACGGTGGCCACCGCAGGCAATGGCCGCGACGCGATCGCCAAGGTCGGCGACGGATCGGAGCTGGACCTGGTGCTGATGGACATCATGATGCCCGGGCTCGACGGCTACGACACCATGCGGGCCATCCGCGCCCAGCCCGATCGGCGCACGCTTCCGATCATCGCGCTGACGGCAAAGGCGATGAAGGGCGACCGCGAGAAGTGCCTGGAGGCAGGCGCCTCGGATTACCTCGCCAAGCCGGTGGTGACCGATCAACTGCTCGGAGTGCTGCGGCAATGGCTACAGCGCTGACCGCCGTAGCACCGGCCCGGGCCAAGATCCTGCTGGTCGACGATCAGCCCGGTCGCCTGCTGACCTATCACGCGATCCTGGAGCCACTGGGCGAGGACCTGGTCGACGCGCATTCCGGCCTCGACGCGCTGAAGCTGCTGATGCAGGACGAGTACGCGGTGATCCTGCTGGACGTGAACATGCCGGGCATGGACGGCTTCGAAACCGCGAGCCTGATCCACCAGCATCCGCGCTTCGAGAACACGCCGATCATCTTCGTCACCGCGGTCAACGTCAGTGACCTCGACCGACTGCGCGGCTACAAACTGGGCGCCGTGGACTACATCATGGTGCCGGTGATCCCGGAGATCATGCGCAGCAAGGTCTCGGTGCTCGTCGAGCTGTACCGCAAGCGGCGCGAGCTGCAGGCGCTCAACGACAGCCTGTCGGCGGCCAACCAGGCACTGCAGCGCGAGAAGGCCCGCGAGCTGGAGGAACTCAATGCCTCGCTGCGTGTAGCCAACGAAGCGCTGGCGGCGCGCAACGTCGAACTGCTCGCCGAGAATGGCGAACGGCTGAAGGCAGAGGGGCGGCTGCGCGAGGCCGACCAGCGCAAGAACGAGTTCCTCGCAACTCTGGCGCATGAACTGCGCAACCCGCTGGCACCGCTGCAGAACGCGCTCGCCCTGCGACGGCTGGGCTCGCCCGGCGATGACGATGCGCTGCAGGTCGTGATGGAGCGCCAGGTCGCTTTGCTGATCAGGTTGATCGACGACCTGTTCGATATCGCCCGCATCTCGCGCGGCAAGCTCAACCTCAAGCGCAGTGATGTCGTCCTGCAGGACGCCATCTCGGTCGCCATCGACAGCGCCCGGCCGTGGATCGAGCTGGGCAAACAGTCGTTCCACGTGAACCTGCCCGACGAACCCATTTACCTCCACGCCGATCCGGCGCGCCTGTCGCAGGTGTTCGCCAATCTGCTCAACAACGCGTCCAAGTACTCCGAGTCAGGTGGCCGCATCGAGCTGGGCGCTCAACTGGACGGCGACGAAGTCCAGGTGTGGGTGTCCGACGAGGGCATTGGCCTGGCGGCCGACCAGCTCGACGTGGTGTTCGACAGCTTCCACCAGGTCGATTCGACCGTGGAGCGCAGCCAGGGCGGCCTGGGAATCGGCCTGACCCTGGTCCAGCGCCTGGCGGAAATGCATGACGGTCACGTCGAGGTCAGCAGTGAGGGGCTGGGCCACGGATGCACCTTCCGCGTCCGCTTGCCCAGGGCGGCCAGGGTCGAGGCCGCCGCCCGCGCACCGGAGGCGGTCACGCCGACCCGGAACGCCGAGACGTCACTGCCACGGCGCATGCTGGTCGTGGACGACAACCGCGATTCGGCGGACACCATGGCCGCGATGTTGCGCATGCTCGGGCAGGAAGCGCGGGCGATCTACGACCCCTACCTCGTCGACGAGGAGGTGCGCACCTTCGCTCCCGAGGTCATCTTCCTCGACGTAGGCATGCCGGGCCGTAGCGGCTATGACATCGCGCGTTCGATACGCGGCAGCGGCGCCGATGAAGTGGTGATCGTCGCCGTCACCGGATGGGGCCAGCCGGAGGACCGGCAGCGCACCGCGATCGCCGGCTTCGATCATCACCTGGTCAAGCCGCCGGATATCGGCGCGATCAAGCAGATCTGCCAGCAGCGCGGAAGGCCGCGGCGGACCGAGGAGTCACCATGAGTGGATCCACGCCGCCCTGGATGAGCAAATGGGCCCATGACCTGCGCGAGCCGTTGTCGCCGATGCAGTCGGCGCTGTACCTGCTGCGGCACGGCGACAGCCAGGGCGCCGAGCGCGATGACCTGTTCGATCTGATCGATCGGCAGATCCGTCGCCTGGTGTCGATGATCGACGAGGTCAACGACTGGGTTCGCGCCGACCAGGGGCGTCTGCTCCATATCCGCGGTCCGGTCGAGCTGATGCTGATCATCGAAGGCAGCCTCAACGCCGCCGGCCCGGGCATGCTGCCGGTCGAGTATCGCGATGGCGTCGAGCGCGCGCGCGTGAACGGCGATGCGCCTCGGCTGGCCGGTCTGTTCTCGACGATCTTCTGGCTGATGTCATCGCCTGCGGTCGATGGTGCCGAGACGGCGGACGCCCGCGCGATTGTCTCGCTCGATCGCCAGACCGGTTCGGTCCACGTCGAGGGCAAGCTCAGCCGTGCCCTGGGAATCCGCGGATCACTGGCGAACCTGTTCGCCGAGCCGCAACCGGCCGCGATGGGCGATGGCATGGGGTTGCGCGCCCTGATCGCGATGGCCATCGCTCGCGGGCACGGTGGTGAGATCGTGCTCCGCGAGGAGGGCCCCGATGTGGTGCTGCACCTGACGCTGCCGCTGCTGGACGAGCAGGCAGCCTAGGCCCCGTCACCCCAGTGTGCGGGGCACGAGCAGGTCAGACAGTCCGACGCGGTGCAGCATTTCCGCACGCAGGCGATCGGTCACGGTGAAGCCGACGTCGGCACCGTCCGCGGCCGGGTCGACGTGCACGCGGAACGGCCGCTTGCCCACCGGTGTTGCCACGGCGTCCACGATCGCATCGGCAACGAGCGAGGCATCCGCGTCGGCGGGCACGATCTCGGCGAACGCCTGCTGTACCTGGGCGCCGAATCCCGCGTACGGACCCGTGTCGTACTCGGCGGCGCGCGCCGGGTCGGCTGGCTGGCCGCTGTGGGCGAAGTGGTTGGTCCCGCTGGTGAACGCACCCGGGACGATGATCGAGGTCTCGATGCCCCAGCGCGACAGCTCGCGTGCGTACTGCACCGCGATCGCATCCATCGCCGCCTTTGCGCCGAAGTAGGGCGCAAGGTACGGCGGCGTGCCGCCGGCGACGCTGCTGCTCGACACCCACACCACCAGGCCGCTGCGCCGCTGGCGCATGTGGGGCAGGGCAGCACGATTGACGCGTTGCGTGCTCAGCACGTTGACGTCGTACATCTGGGCGTACTGCTCCGGCGTGAATGCCTCGGCCGGGCCGAACATCATGTGCCCGGCGTTGTGGATCAGCACGTCGATCCTGCCGGCGTCGACGATGACCTGGTCGATGGCGCGGTCGACCGAATCCTGCGATTGCACGTCCATCTCGACGGTCCGCAGGTCGACGCCATGCTCTTTCGAGAATGCCGCCATCTGTTCGACGACGGGGGCATTGCGGCCCGCCGTGTTGCGCATCGAGGCGTAGACGGTGTGGCCGGCCCGGGCCAGCGCTTCGGCGGTCAGGCGGCCAAAGCCGCTGGAGGCACCGGTGATGACGATGACGTTGCTCATGGTTTGCTCCCGGGTGCCTGTGGCGCATGGCCGCAGCGCACCGTTGATGTGATGGGGTGGTGGATCAGATGATTCCGCCGTTGGCGCGCAGGACCTGGCCGTTGATCCAGGCGCCGTCGGCGCCTGCCAGGAAGGCCACGGCGGCGGCGATGTCGGCCGGTTCGCCCAGGCGCTCCAGCGGTGCCTGCCTGGCAAGGCGGTCGATCACGTCCTGCGGCTTGCCATCGAGGAACAGCCGCGTCGCGGTCGGGCCCGGTGCCACCGAGTTGACGGTGATGTTGCGGCCGCGCAGCTCCTTGGTGAGTACGTGGCTCATCGCTTCGACCGCGGCCTTGGTCGCCGCGTAGACGCCGTACGTGGCCGGCGTCAGGCCCACCACGCTGCTCGACAGGTTGATGATGCGGCCACCATCGCGCAGGCGGCGGGCGGCCTCGCGAAGTGTGTTGAACGTGCCCTTGAGATTGACCGACACCTGGCTGTCGAACAGCGCATCGTCGCTTTCGGCCAGCGTCGCCAGGCGCATGATCCCGGCATTGTTGACGAGGACGTCGACGCCACCCAATGCGGCTTCGGCGGCATCGAACATGCGGGCGACCGCGATCGGGTCGGCGACGTCGGCCTGGGCACTGATGGCCCGTCCGCCGGCCTGCTCGATCTTGCCGACCAGGGCTTCGGCTTCGGCCGGCGAGCCGGCGTAGTTGATGACGACGGTGAATCCGTCGGCGGCCAGGCGTTCGGCAATTGCGGCGCCAATGCCGCGCGAGGCACCGGTGATGAGGGCGGTCTTGGGGGAGGGGGTGGCAATCATGACGGTCTCCAGAGGGCTTCAGGGCGCGCCGGTATCGGCGGCGTGGAGAGAGTCTGGCGAAGGCAAGGCCGGAGATAATCCACCTTCGATTGGTAGTACTGTTTCTCCTTGGCGAACAATAGAAGCAGGCTTATGGACCGTATCCACGCCATGCGGCTGTTCGTCCGGGTTGTGGAGCGCCGCAGCTTCACCCAGGCCGCGCACGACATGGACGTGCCGCGCTCGACCTGCACCAAGGTCATCCACGACCTGGAAGAGCGCCTGGGCACGCGACTGCTGCAGCGGACGACCCGCGTGGTGCGGGCGACGCTGGATGGCGAGGCGTACTACCGCCGCTGCATGGGTATCCTCGACGACATCGAGGACGCCGACGGGGTCTTCCGCAACGCCGTGCCAAAGGGCCTGCTGCGGGTCGAAGTACAGGGCACGATTGCCCGCCATTTCCTGATGCCGGCGTTGCCCGCATTTTTCGAACGTTATCCGGACATCGAGCTGTCGATCAGCGAGAGCGAGCGCTGGGTCGACCTGGTGCAGGAAGGCGTCGATTGCGCATTGCGCTATGGCCAGCTGCGCGACAGCGACCTGGTGGCGCGGCAGGTCGGAATGCTGGAGCGTCTGACCGTCGCCACCCCTGAGTACCTGGCGCGCCACGGTACGCCAGCGTCCGTCGATGACCTCGATGGCCATCGCGTCGTCGGTTTGCGCTCGATTTCCACGGGCCATGTCACGCCGATGGAGTTCGGCCTGGGCAGCGGGACACGCACAGTGTCGTTGCCGTGCATCCTGTCGGTCACGGGCACGGAAAGTTACCTGGCCGGCATCCGCCTCGGGCTGGGAATGGCGCAGGTGCCGCGTTTCCACATCGAGGGCGAACTACGCGACGGGGCACTGGTGCAGATCCTTGCCGATACACCGCCACCGTCGGCACCGGTATCGCTGTTGTACTCGCGCACGCGGCAGCTGTCGCCGCGCGTGCGCGTATTCCTGGACTGGGCCGCGCGCGAATTCGCGATGCGGCTGGGCGGCGAAGGACGGGAGGCAGGTGGCTGAGGCGCGAGTCTCAGCCGTCCGCGTTCACCAGCATCGCGTTGGCGGACAGCCATGCCAGCGCCTCGGTTACGGCGTCCGCTGCAGAGCGCGCAAGGTCCTGTGGGTCAACGATCGCTTCGTCGCCGCGGCTGAAGGTGAACCTTTGCTCGCCCACGGCCGCGACCAGGGCAGCGACTAGCGCGGCGCGATCGTGGCGACCGTCGAGCAACGGAATCAGGAACGAGGCGGTCAGTGTCGGCTCCGGAGACTGGTGCCACTCGTTGAAAAGCTTCACCGGCGCGTCGCCTCCCATGGCCGCCAACCGGCGAAGCGCTGGCCGGACCTGCGGCCGCGCATCGATGCCGGGCTCGAGCTGCGACGGATCCCGTCGGTACTGAACGGCATTGGCGATGATCAGCGAGGTCACGAATGCAATCAGTTGGTCGTTGCCCTGCTCTCGATCGGGGGCCACGGCCTGCGCGATCCGAACCAGCGTAGCCACGGGTACGGTTCCCGGCCAGGCATTGTTGAGCGCGGCGATGACCGCCTGCGTGACCGCACCGGAGGCCGTGACCGAATGGCCCCGGTTCGACGACCACGTCGTGCCGTCATCGGACTCCCGGGAGTAACGACCAGCGACATGCAACTGCCCGATGCGCGCCGGATCGAGCTGGTAACGGATCTTGCCGGCATTGTCCGGGTGGACCAGCAGCGTCTGCCGGAAGGTGCGGTTGCTGAGGAAGTCGATCAGCTGTTCCAGCCGGACCTGGTCGCCGCCGCACTCAGCCAGCAGCAACTGTCCCTGCGATGCCCCGTAGTTCGACGCGAACATCGAACTGACGTGCGCCTCCGCCAGGTACTCGAGGCCGTGTCGTCGCGCCGCCGCGAGGAAGTCGCGGAAGTAGCAGGGCGCGTTGCAGACCTCGAGGAACTCGTGGGTGAGGTAGTAGTCGTGGCCATGGCGGATCGTGTCGATGTTGTCCGCCATGATCTTCGCCATCACGCCGTCCCTGGGCGACATCTCGTGCAGGAAGTCGATCATGCCGCGCGCATAGGCCAGTCGTTCGCCGGAACCGTCACGGCCATCGGCGCGCAGCATCATCGCGTCGCGCACGACTTCCTTCGCCTTCCAGCCGGGGTAGGTGTTGTAGCTGACGTACGCGATTCCGTCCGGCGCCAGGCATTGCCTCGACACCCGCAGGATCGCGTCCTGCACGTCGGGCGGGACCCAGCTGTAGACGCCGTGGCAGATGATGTAGTCGAACTCGCCCAGGCTCGGGCCAAGGTCGGAGATGCTGGCCTGGAGCAGGCGCAGGTTGTCCAGGCCCATGCTCGCGACGGCGCGCTGTCCCGCCTCCACCTGCACCTGTGACAGATCAATGCCGGTGACCTGCGCCTGCGGATGGCGGGCGGCGAACGGAATCAGGTTGCCGCCGGCGGCGCAGCCCAGTTCGAGGACACGGGCGCGCTCGACGGGGGGTGCATCGAGGCCGAACAGCCAGGCGGCAGTGCGCAGTTGTTCCGGCGCTGTCACCGCGAATGCCGCCGACACGTAGGGAAGCTCGTCGTAGGTCTTGCCGATCCGTTCTGTAAGCGTGGTCATCGTCCGTGAAAAAAGTCGCTGTGATGGCCACCCAGTCTAGGTGGCGCTCACGAACGCGGACGTCTACCCGGGGCGCGAAAATTCCCCGGTTCGTTGCGAAAGTTTCTCTGCCGTTGGCATAAGATCAGCGCAAGTCAGGCGCCTGTTCGCGTTGTCCAGATGTGAAGGGCCGGGGAAAGGGTACCGTCGCGACCGAACGAGGGAGACGAGCGCTTGAATCGATCGACGTGGTTGTGGGTTGCCGTTTCCCTGTTCGCGCTGGCATCACAGGCCGACGCCGCGAAGTTGCCGTCCGCTGCCGATATCGATGCCGAGGTCGCGCGGATGATGGCAGCTTCGCATGCCAACGGCATGGCGGTGGCGGTGATCGACGACGGAAAAGTGGTGCATGCGAAGGCCTACGGCAAACGCAATGCCGCTGGCGATCCGCTGCAAGCCGATACCGTGATGTACGGCGCGTCGCTGACCAAGGCCGCGTTCGCCTACATGGTCATGCAACTGGTGGAGGAAGGCGTGATCGACCTGGACCGCCCGATTACCCAATACCTGTCCAGGCCGCTTCCCGAGTATCCACCGGAGTCGAAGTACGGCCCGTACCAGGATCTGGCCGGTGATGAGCGCTGGCGAACGCTGACGCCACGCATCCTGCTGACCCACAGTTCGGGCTTTGCCAACTTCGCGTTTCTCGAGCCCGACGAAAAGCTGCGCATCCATTTCACGCCGGGAAGCCGCTACGCGTACTCGGGAGAAGGCCTGATCCTGTTGCAGTTCGTGCTGGAGCGCGGCCTGGGCCTCGATGTCGGCAAGGAGATGCAACGCCGCGTGTTCGACCGCTTCGGAATGCGCAACACCAGCATGATGTGGCGCCCTGACTTCGCCGCCAATCTCGCCGATGGCTGGCGCGTGGATGGCATGGTCGAGCCACACGACGAGCGCAGCAGGGTGCGCGCCGCCGGTTCGATGGACACGACCATTGCCGACATGGCCCGGTTCGCGGCCGGCTACGTCAGCGGCGAAGGGCTGGGAAGGAAAGCCGCAACCGGACTGACAACGCCGCAGCTTGCGATCACCACCGCCTCCCAGTTCCCGACGCTGCAGGATGAGCTTCCGCCTGCGCAGCGCCGCAACGATCTCGCCGCCGGACTGGGCGTGGTCGTGTTCCGCGGTGACCAGGGCCCCGGTTTCTTCAAGGGCGGGCATGACGATGCCACCGCCAACACGTTGGTCTGTGTGAAGCAGGGCAGGCGCTGCGTGCTGATACTGGCCAATGACGTGCGTGCCGAGCGCGCGTTTCCGCGCCTGGTTGCCTATGTGCTGGGCGACACCGGTGTGCCGTGGACGTGGGAATACGGCGGAATGCAGTTCATTGAATGAGATGTCAATGCGGTGGGTAACCGCAGGAGACGGTTCATGAGACGGATGTGGACGATCGTCGCGGTACGGGACGTCTACCTCAGCCTGGAGTGGTATCAGGAGTTGCTTGGGATTTCCCCGAGCGCCCCGCATCACGACTACTTCGGTCAGGTCGTGGACGCGGACGGCACCGTGCTGCTTTGCCTTCACAGATGGGGTGACCACGATCACCCGACTCTGGAGAGTCCCGCCAACGTGCTTCCCGGAAATGGACTGCTCCTGTTCCTGCGCGTCGATGATTTTGACGGGACGCTGGCAAGGGCGCGGGAACTCAGGCACCACCTGGAGGAGGAGCCGCACATGAATCCGGGCACGGGGACTCTGGAGTTCTCCCTGCGGGATCCGGACGGCTATTTCGTTTCCATCAGCGCGCTCGAGACGCCTTGACCAGGAAGTCCTACTTGACCCGTTCTGAAACGTTGATCGCGTTCCACTCCCAGGTCTTTCCCTCGTCGGTGGAGAAGGCCTGGCTCCAGATCGGGAACTGTGGATTGCGTACGTCCCATCGGAACACCACGATGATCTTCCTGCCCTTGTAGGTGTCCCGGGCAAAAAAGTGACCCACCTTGTTCTCGAACGATCCGACAACCGGCGGGTCGAGGCGTCCGGAGTTGCCATCCGCCCAGTAGATGCTCCACAGCCGTGTCGCCGGATCGAACAGTCGCAACGCCACGCCTTCGTACGGCTTGCCTGCTGAATTTTCGGTGTACTTGTCGATGTTGCCGAGGCCGTCGAGGATCTGGTGCATCTCCACGCGCGACTCGAAGTCGGTCCATTCCGTCGAGCCGGTAAGCCGGGACTTCAGCTTCCGGTTCCTCAGCTTCCAGTTTCCGACGAGGTAGTCGAAGTCGTTGCGCGAGGACAATGCCGACGGCGCGATCATGAGCGCCCCGTTGCTGTCGAAATGAAGCTGCGGGATCGCCAATGCGGTGTCTGGCACGAGCGCGGGATCCACCCGCGGCACGGCACTGCCGACGATGGGTAGCGCGGCAAGCGCAAACAGGAGGCATGCGCAGGGCTCCACAAGTGGCCAGCGGCGCGCGCGGCGCTCCTGCGTGGAGTTCATTGCCTGCATGATGTCGGCGATCATGTTTTCCTCCCTGAGTGCCGGCGCGATATCAAACACCTGCGGCGTTGATGAGACGTGAAGGTCGGATGTCATCCACGTTGCACGCGGGCGAGTTCCGGTTCAACGGGCGATGGCCGCTTCGCACAGCCGCTGTATGACCTTACTGCCGTCACGGGCCCCGGCGTCATCGGCGGGAGCGAATTCGGTGACGGTGAACCCGACCAGATCGGCTTCGCGCGCGATGCGGCGGACCATCGAGATTGCGCTTTCGACGCCGAGAATGCCGTCGGGGTAGGCGACATGCGGAAACTCGCGCGGGTCCAGCACGTCCAGATCGAAGTGGATGTGCACCGGGCCACCCATGACTGCCTGCGGATCGAGCAGTTCCAGATTCAGCTCACGCTGGAGCGCCCAGTCGCCTTCGTCGCCTACGCGAATCCCGAAATAGTGGAAGCGTGCTGGATCGACTGGCGCGCCCAGGAATGGTCGCATCGGCTCCGGCGCGCGCCCCAGGATCGCGCTGACCGGCATGCCGTGGAAGTTGCCGCTGGGGGATGTCTCGGGCGTATTGCCATCGAGGTGGGCATC
The DNA here is from genome assembly GCA_036524935.1 of Lysobacter sp. Lineage (GTDB taxonomy): Bacteria > Pseudomonadota > Gammaproteobacteria > Xanthomonadales > Xanthomonadaceae > Lysobacter_J. Next base: position 13,991 of record DATDBK010000208.1, read on the forward strand.
GAACCAGATCACGTTGAGCCCGGGATGGATGCCGTGGAGGTAATCGATGACCGCCACATCGACAGCGCAATCGCCGCCGGCGGTCAGGATCCGCCTTGGACCGTGGGCCGCGAGAAGGTCCTGCGCGTCACGAAACTGCGTGAAGATCGCATCCCAGCGGTGGACGCCGTGAGCATCGGTGGAAGGGTCGTCTGCCAGCGGCACCCGGACGGACGGAGCGAACTGGCCACAGACCGCAGCTGCGGCCGCGGCGCCGCGCGGGAGGTTGTCGTGCCGCCCCGACCCCTGCCATTGCGGGTAGGACAGACTGAGGTCGAACGGCATCGCCCTGCGCTCCTCCGGGATCACGTCATGGCGATGATGCCACGACCTCCGATGCCACCTTCGATCTGGCCGGCAGCCGTTGTCTCGCCTGCTGAGACAGGGCAATGTTCCAGTTGAGAACCACGTGCCGCGCGCGATCACCCATGACCGGATTCCACCTCGATCCCAGGCTCGTCTTCGCTTGGCAGGCAGCGCACTCCATCGCCCGGGGCTCGCCGCCGCCGGTGCACGACCGCGAGGGTTTCCGGGTGGATACCCACTCGGAAAAGGAAGTGAAACGCTGGGTGTTTCCCCGGCTCTGCGATGGGCTGCGCGAGATCGCCCGTGACATTACCGCCCCTCGGCATTACTTGAAACTTTGTGGCCCGGACGAGGAGCTGCGAAGTGCGCTGCCGCCGCGCTGGGAAGTCCAGCCGGCGAACTATTTCATGGAGGCTGCAGGAGTAACCCTCGATGCAAAGGCGCTGCCGCACGGGTACAGGATGGAGGTGCATCAATCCGGACCCGTGAGCCGGGCCTGCATCCTCGCGCCGGATGGCGAGCTGGCCGCAAGCGGATGCGCGGCCGAAACCGCGGACGTCTTCATCTATGACCGGATTGAAACGTCGCCGGATCACCGGCGGAAAGGGTTGGGTGTCGCGGTGATGGCCGCCCTTGGCGGCGCAAGGAAATCCAGCGACTGTCCGCAGCTTCTGGTCGCGACAGAAGACGGCCGGGGCCTTTATGCGAACCTTGGCTGGACGGTGCTCGCGCCATTCGCTGCTGCAACCATTCCGGAACTTTGAACCTGGCCGTGAAACTATCCCGGCCACCCAGGAGGAACGCAATGCGACCCCTTCGGTATTCCATCAACATCACACTGGACGGATGTTGCGACCATCGCGCAGGCATCGCGGACGCAGAACTGCATCGTCTCCACGCCGGCAACCTCGCCCGGGCCGATGCGCTCCTCTTTGGGCGGGTGACCTACGAGATGATGGAGTCGGCGTGGCGGGCGCCGGCCGAGACAGGGGTGATGCCTGATTGGGCGGAACCCTGGGTGATGCCCTTCGCCCAGACGATCCATGCGGCAAGGAAGTATGTCGTTTCCAGCACCCTGGACCGGGTCGACTGGAACGCGGAACTCGTGCGCGGAGATCTTCGCGAAGCCGTTCAACAACTCAAGCGCGAACCGGGAACGGGAATTCTCACGGGCGGCGTGACGTTGCCGTTGGCACTGGCAGAGCTGGGACTGATCGACGAGTACGAGTTCGTCGTGCAACCGCGGCTGGCGGGCCATGGGCCGACATTGTTCGCGGGATTGTCGAAGTATGTCGACCTCAGGCTTGTCGGCCGGCAGGAGCTGGAGTCCGGATCGGTGGTGCTGAGGTATGAGCCCAAAAGGTAGCCCCGGGCGGGGCCATTGGACTCCGGCTTGGCGCCCCCATCTTGGTGGGGCGTTCCATTCCTCCCCGGAGAACCCACATGAGCGATTACCGCAAGAGCCCCGAAGCCGTCGACCGGCTGACGCCCGAGCAGTACCGGGTGACGCAGGAGGGTGCCACGGAGCGTCCCGGCACGGGCGAGTACCTGAACAACGAGCGGCCGGGCATCTACGTCGACATTGTTTCCGGCGAGCCGCTGTTTGCCTCGTCGGCCAAGTTCGAGTCGGGCTGCGGCTGGCCCAGTTTCACCAAACCGATCGGACCGGCTTTCGTCAGCGAGTTGCGCGACACCTCGCACGGAATGATCCGTACCGAGGTGCGTTCGACGCACGGCGACAGCCACCTGGGCCACGTGTTCGACGATGGCCCGCGCGATCGCGGCGGGCTGCGCTACTGCATCAACTCGGCGTCACTGCGCTTCATTCCGCGTGAGGAAATGGACGCCGCCGGCTACGGTGAGTGGATCGACCAGGTCGAAGACGTCCGCTGACCGGGGCACTCGCGACCCGGGAACGGGTCGCGACTCAGGCGGCTTCGGCCATCTCTTCGGCAAGCGAACGCCAGCGCGGCAGGCGGTCCAGCTGGCCGACCGTGCGCAGGTAGCCTTCGTCGACGTAGGTGCCATTTACTATCGCCGCCGCCACGTGCACGGCACCAGCCACCCAGAAGCCGCCGCGGAGTCGCGCCGGATTCTGGTGGAACGCCACCGCTTCCACGATGGGCGAGGGCAGCCCCCACAGGCCGAGCAGGTAGGCACCGGCGACGCCGTGCGGGGTGACGCTGCCGTCGCCGTCGCCGCTGGGCATCGGCGGCAGCAGCAGGCCGACTTCGGCGAGCAATCCGGCGGTGGATGCCAGTTCCGCGCTCGGGCCGGCAAGCAGGCGTCCGGCCAGTTGCGAGATGCGCAGGGCGCGGTCGCGCATTGCCTCGGCGTCGGCCGAACTCGCGCCGGCGGAGAACACTTCGTTGGCCAGCACCAGCTGCAGGAGCGCGTTCTGGCCCAGGCGGGTAACCGCCGTGCGCAGATCGCTGATCTCGCGGCCGCCGGAGTAGTACGCGGAGTTGGTCAGTCGCAACACCTTGGCAGCGACGGCCGGGTCCTTCGCCACGGCTTCGACGACGCGCGCGGAACTGGTTTCGGGGTCGCGCAACAGGCGCGTCAGGGCCAGGTACTGGCGCGGCGCCGCGGGCAGCGAACCGAGCCGGCCGATGGCCGTCTTCAGTGACTGGTCCGACAGCAGCGTGCGCAGCTCCATCACGCTCTCGACCGATTCGATCAGCGCCAGCGCCTCGAGCGGCTCGGGCAGCACGCGGTGGCTGACTTCCAGTGCCTCCATCGCATCTTCGTCGCTGCTGCTGTCCATCAGCAGGATGCGGACGGCATCGGGGTGGCGCTTGCGCAACTGGCCGAGCAGGATTCGTCCATGGCTGGCGCCGACGCGCGCGGCGCAGACGAGGACATCCGGATCCCAGTCGCCGGTCAGCGCGACTTCGGCGCGATCGGTCCAGACAATGCGCCAGTCCAGGCCCTGGTCCTTGAGTTCCTCTTCGATCTGCGCGGCATGGCCGCCCTCATCGCTCACCACGAGAATAAACACCGGGCAGTCTTCCGTCGCTCGTTGCAGTTGCATCGACTAACGGCAGGGCCGGTGGATCCTGAAGGGAGGGAGCAGGGAAGATGCCGGAAGTGCCAAACCGCGCACAATTTGGTGGCGGCGCGGCCTAGCCGGGCAGATGCATGGGCAGGGTGGCGCGGATGCAGGACCCGTGGCCTTCGCTGGATTCGATCTCGAGCGTGCCGCCAACCTGCTGCGCCCGTTCCCGCATCGTCACCAGGCCGAGCCCATGCGTGCTGCCGTTGGCGAAACCGCCGCCATCGTCGGCGATCGACAGTCGCAGCATCCCTTCCACGGCATCCACGGCGAGCGTCAACGTGACGTGGGTCGCGCCCGCATGCCGGAGGACATTCGTCAGCGCCTCCTGGGCGATGCGGAAGCAGGCGAGCTCGACTTCCGGGTCGGGTCGCGACGGCAGCGACGCAAGTGCGAGATCCAGGGTTGGCTGGCCCGAACGGAACAACTTGTCGGCCTGCCAGCGCAGCGCGGTTTCCAGGCCCAGCGTGTCCAGCTGTGGCGGCCGCAGCAGCAACGACAGGTTGCGCAGCTTGGCGACGGTCTGATCGGTGGTTGCGATGATCTCCGACAGGATCTCGTCGCGCCGGGCCGGGTCGTCGTCGGTCTGCACGGCCATCGCACCGAGCTTGATCGCGGTGATGGCCTGGCCGATGTCGTCATGCAGTTCGCGCGAGAGCGTGCGGCGCTCATCCTCCTGCACGGTCAGCAGCCGCCGCGTCACCGCCTGCAGCTCCTCGCGCAGATGGCGCTGTTGCTGAAGGCTGAGATTGACTTCGCCATAGGCCTCGTGGGCACGCGCGGCCAGCTGGTTCATGGCGTCCGCCAGCGGCGCCAGTTCGCGCGGCACGCTCTGCGGCTCGACCGGCGGCGAGGCGCGATCCAGGGCAAAACGCTGCATGCGATCGAGCAGGTCGTGGACGCTGCCGGCAAGGCGCTTCATCTGCATGCGCACGATCGTCAGCACGCCCACCAGCACCAGGGTCAGCAGGCCCAGGATGACCAGCGTGTTGCGGCGCAGCTCGGCGGCGACCACCCGGTCAGGCACCAGCAGCAGCAAGCGCCAGCCCACCTGCAGGGGCACGGCGCGGGCGTAGGCATCACCACCATCGCGCAGGACGCCCGGCAGTCGCTGCATCTTCGTGCGGTCGCTGGAGCGCTGCAGCGACAGGATCGCGCGATCGCGATCGGTGGCAGCCAGTACGTCCAGTGACCGGTAGGGCAATCCGTCGCTGGCATGCACGACGGTGTGATCGCGATCCAGCAACAGCACCTCGAACCCGCGCGCCTGCAGCCAATGGCTGCGCAGCGCCGCGAAAGCCTCCACCTGGATGGCGCCCTGGATCACGCCGCCGAAGCGGCCATTGGCGAACACGGGGGCTGACACCGTGACCATCGGTGCCCTGCCGAGGTAGCGTCCGCGGAAGGCATTGGAGACGTAGGCGCGTCCGCTGCTGCGCGGTTCGGTGAAATAGCGGCGGTCGGCGATCGAGACGTCGCCGCGCCCGGCCAGCTCCGGCTGGATGACGCGGACCTTGCCGGTGCCGTCGGCGACCAGCAGGGAAGCGAAGTCCGGATAGTGGCGATGGATGCGCACCAGGTCGTCCGCCCAGGCGCTGTCGTCATCGAGGGTGCCGGCGGCGCTGCGACGCTCGGCGAGAAGCTGGATCGGGACCAGATGCAGTTGCAGGAAGCTGTCGACGTCATGGCCGGTGGACTCCGCCACGGCCTCCAGATGGGTACCGAACTGCTCGCGGGTGGCGGTGGCGCGCTGCCAGAGAATCAGGCCGGCAAGCACCAGGACCGGTACCACGACCGCGACCAGCAGCAACCGGGAGAACTCACGCAGCAAACCCCGGCCTGGCGGGGTGGTTGCTGGGGGGGGGGCGACGGGCATGCGACAAAGCTACCTGCCGATACGGCCACCCCGCAATGCCGGATTCGCTCCGACCCGCGCAGCTGCCCTCAGAACAGTTCGACGCTGCCGGCGTCCATCGACTGCTGCATCACCGGCTTGTGCGGCGGGCGTTCCCATTCGCCGCGCATCTGCGCGACGCGCTGGCCGAGCTGGCCCAGGGCCTGGCGGATCTCATTGCCGCCGGTGCCGCCGCTGCGATGCAGGAGTTCCTGCAGCGCGGTGGCCTCGCGGTTGATCGCGCCCAGGCGCTCCAGGTGTACGTTGGCGGCGGTCAGGGCCTGGGTGGCGATGTCCTCGAACTGCAGGGAGCGCACGGCTTCGGCCACCGAGCCGTCGATGGCGCGACCGCACTCGGCGATCTCGCGCATGCCGTTGCCGAGGCCGCGGTTGATGCCATCGACGCGCTCGAGCATCGCGGCCGCTTCGGCACGGGCCCCGCGGCTGCGGTCGAGGTCGCGCGAGGCCATCTGGCTGACGGTGTCGCGGACTCTGGCGATCGAGTCCTTGGAGCTGTGGGCGAGCTTGCGGATCTGCTCGTTGAAAGCGGTCGAACGCTCGGAAAGATTGCGGACTTCGTCGGCGACCACCGCGAAGCCGCGGCCGGCCTCGCCGGCACGGGCCGCTTCGATCGCCGCATTGAGCGCGAGCAGGTTGGTCTGGTCGGCGATCGACTTGACGTCCTCCAGCAGCGCGAAAATGCCGTCGAGATGTCCGGCCATCGCATCGATGTGGGTGACCGTGGCGCTGCTCTGGCCGCTTACGGCCTCCAGTGCCTCGACCAGCTGCTCCATCTGCTGGCTGGCCTGCAGCGCGAAGCGCGACACGTCGACGCCACCGCTGCTCTCACCGTCACCGGTGCGGTCAATGATGCGCGCGACGACGTCGCCCTGCTGGCGCGACTTGCGGTTCACCGCTTCGAAGCTGCCGCCAAGCCTGGCGACCGACTCGCGGATCAGTTCGCGGGTGCGCTCGATCTCGGTGCGGGAGCCCTGGACTTCGGCGCCGACGAAGTTGCGCAGCTCATCCAGCAGGCGGATCTGTTCACCCATCATCGCGCCGTTGCGACTGCCGGGCCTGAGGATGCTCCAGGCGAAGCCGAGCCAGGCCAGGGTCATCGCTACCAGCGCACCCCAGCGCACGGGCGCGGGCAGGGCGAGGGCTTCGGTGACAATCAGGGTGAAGGTGAGCGCCAGCGGCGCTGCGATGCGAATCAGTACGCGCGAATCCATCATCGGTCTCGTCGGGGGCGGTCTACGTTAGATAACGGCCGCTCGGCAGCGCGCTTGAGTCGATCGGCGCAGTGCAGAGCAGGTGATGTGCAATGTGTTGCAGCGGCAGTACTTCGTCGACGGCGAACATCGCCACGGCGGCACCTGGCATGCCCCAGACGACGCTGCTGGCTTCGTCCTGGGCGAACGTCATGGCGCCGGCCTTGCGCAGTGCGAGCATGCCGCGCGCGCCGTCGTCGCCCATTCCGGTCAGCAGGGCTGCGCTGGCGTTGGCGCCGGCGTGCTCGGCGACCGATTCGAACAGGGCGTCGACGCTGGGCCGATGCCTGCGCACGGGTTCGTCGTCACCAAGGCGGCACTGCCAGCGCGCACCGCTGCGATGGACGCGAAGATGGCGTCCGCCCGGTGCGACGTAGGCGTGGCCGGCCAGGAGCGGCTGGTCGTGCTCGACGTGAACCACGGTCATTCGGCTGTGGCGGTTCAGGCGTTCGGCGAACGCGCCGCTGAAGGCCGCCGGTATGTGCTGGGCAATCACTATCGCCGGTGCATCGGCTGGCATCCGCGCCAGCACCTCGCGGATCGCTTCGGTGCCGCCGGTGGAGGCGCCAATCGCGAGCAGCCGGTCGGTGGTGCGATAGCCGATGGATTGCAGTTCGGGCACGGGTGGCTGGGCACCCACGACGGGCGCGATGCGCGCCCGCGCCGCCTGCCGGATCTTCTCGACGAGCACCGCGGCGTAGTCGCTGAAACCGCGCACCACGTCGATCTTCGGCTTGGCGATGAAGTCGACCGCGCCCAGTGCCAGCGCGTCGAGGGTGACCTGGGCGCCGCGTTCGGTGAGGGTGGAGACCATCACCACCGGCATCGGTCGCAGTCGCATCAGGTTGCGCAGGAAGGTCAGGCCATCCATCCGCGGCATCTCGACATCGAGCGTCAGCACGTCCGGATTGAGCTGCTTGATCTTCTCGCGGGCGATCAACGGATCGGCAGCGGTGCCGACGATCTCGATGCCGTCGGCGTCGCCAAGCAGTTGCGTCATCAGTTGCCGCACCAGGGCCGAATCATCGACCACCAGTACGCGGATCGGGCGGCCCGGCATCAGAACAACTCCACGCTGCCGCTGCGCACCTTGGCGCCGGTCAGACGGCCGTAGTAGGCGCGCTCGACATCAGCGATGCCGTCATCGCGCGTCGTCGGCAGGCGCTTCACCAGCGTCCGTCCGGTCTGGGCGAAGAAGCACACCTTGCGCGGATGGATGTCGCCCAGGTCCTGCGCCAGCACCGGGATGCGTTCGGCCGCCAGATACTCGAGCACGAAGCGCGCGTTGCGGGTGCCGACTGGATCGCTGTAGAAGCCGCTGAGCACGTTGCCGCCACCGAACACCTTGGCCTGCAGCCGCGTGCGGCGTGCGCCACGCTTGAGCAGGTCGTTGATGAGCAGTTCCATCGCGTGCACGCCATAGCGCGAGCAGACCGCGTCGCTGTCGCCGCCGGGGAGCATGAAGTGGTTCATGCCGCCGACCGCCATGCCGGTGTCGAACAGACAGGCCGCCACGCACGATCCGAGCAGGGTGACCAGTGCGACCGGACGATCGGTGACGACGTAGTCGGCCGGCAGCAGCTTGATCGCTTCGGTCTGCAGAACGGGGTCGAAGTAGCTGCCAGGGGCGAGGGCGGCGGCCGGCAGCGCGCTCATGGGTGACCTGCCTGTGCGGTGGCGCGGTAGGTGGTCCGACCGCACGGCACGACCAGGTCCTGGGCGTGGGAGAAGCTCTCTGAATGGCCGGCGTACAGTAGGCCACCGTTGCCGAGCAACGGCGCGATCCGCTGCAGCACCTGGTATTGCGTGGGCTTGTCGAAGTAGATCATCACGTTGCGGCAGAACACCGCACTGAAGCCGCCGCGCAGGCCGTAGTCGTCGGCGAGCAGGTTGAGCGGGCGGAACGTGATCAACGCCTGCAGCTCGGGCTTGACCCGGCACAGTTCCGAATTGGGGCCGCTGCCGCGCTGGAAGAAGCGCCGGCGACGCTCCGGCGAAAGTGCTGCGATCCGTTCGACCGGATAGATGCCGGTGGCGGCGGTCTGCAACACGCTGGTGTCGATGTCGGTGGCGAGGATGCGGACCGGCGGTGTCATCGTGCCGAAGGTCTCGCAGGCGGTGATCGCGAGCGAGTAGGGCTCTTCGCCGGTCGACGCGGCGCAGCACCACAGCGTCTGTTCGCCAGGCGTTGCACGGGCCTCGGCAGAGGAGCGCAGATGCCCGGCAAGCGCGTCGAAGTGGTACGCCTCGCGGAAGAACGAGGTTAGGTTGGTCGTGAGCGCGTTGACGAAGGCCTGCGACTCGGCGTCCGGGTTGCGCTCGACCAGGTCGAGATAGTCGGAGAAGCGTTCCATCCCCAGCGAGCGCACGCGCCGTGCCAGGCGGCTGTAGACCATGTCGCGCTTGTGCGGGCCGAGGTGGATGCCGGCGTGATCGCGGATCAGGCGGCAGACGCGGCGGAAGTCGCGCTCATCGAAGACGAATGCGCGCTCGTCACGGCTGCCGGCTTCATGGCTGCGGCGTTCATGGGGGCGCGGACTGATCATGTGCTGGGGCTCGGGACCTGGTTGACCGCCGGACGGCGGTCGCATCGAAGCGCTCGCATCCGAAAACAGATGGGCGAATGCGTGGCGGCACTGTCACGGCGGCGCAGCGGAGAGGCCGCGCCGCCGTGGGGCGATCAGAATTCCTGCCAGTGCGCGTCGTTGCCGTTGACGACGGCGCCGTTGATCGCAGTGCCGTTGCCGCGCGGCTTGCGCACCGGCTTGGCGCGCGCGGCCATGGTGACCGGGGCGGACCTGTGCGCCGGTGCCGGAGCGGCGACCGCAACCATCGCCGGTGCCCGCGGAACGGCCACGGCGCTGCCGCTGGTCGAGGCGAGGCGGAACACCGCCACCGTCTGGACCAGCTGCTCGGACTGCTGCTCCAGGCTGCGCGCAGCGGCGGAGGCTTCCTCGACCAGCGCGGCGTTCTGCTGGGTGCCTTCGTCCATCTGGGTAACGGCCTGGTTGACCTGCTCGATGCCGGTGGACTGCTCGAGCGATGCGGCGGTGATGTCGGCGATGATGTCGGTCACGCGCTTCACGCTGGTGACGATCTCGCCCATCGTGCGGCCGGCCTGGTCGACCAGGGTCGAGCCT
>DATDBK010000209.1:0-36066 GCA_036524935.1 Lysobacter sp.
GCCAGGCAGTCGCGCGCGACGCCAGCCGGCGACCTGCGGACAATGGATCGTGCACGCTGGACTCGTCGGTCTGGGGCAGGCGCAAAGCGCCCGGTTGAGCCGCAAAAGTATAGAGGTCGCCAGCGTTCCCGGCAACCGGCGCCAGTCATGTTTGCGAGGGGCTCCGGCCATTCAGGGAGGCGGCAGGAGGCATCTTTTAGCTGGATGAAGCCGGGGCCGGTGGCGCCACTGCATTCACGCAATTGCCTGAAAGGTAAGGCCCGCGGGGCCTGCGAGTGTTGATAGCGCTACCCTATCGGAGCGAACGAAACATTGGATTTGACTCCCCGTCGCCGCCGTGCAGAATCGATAATCATTCTCATCTGGCAGGCGTGTCATGGCCAAGACCCTCAGCTTCGCCGCGGCCCACTTCAGCGTCGCCTTCCTGGTTGGCTATCTGATGACCGGCAGCGTCTGGGTCGGCGGTGCGCTGGCCGTGGTCGAACCGGCGTGCAACACGGTCGTGTTCCATTTCCACGAAAAGATCTGGAAGCGGATCGAACAGCGCCGGAGCCGTGATCGGCGAGGCGACAACACAGCGGTGACGGCCTGAGGGCCGCAGTCAGCTCGAACGCCGGCCCAGCCGGCAAATCCACGGTGCGATTGTCCGGAACCTTTCCGCTTTCCGCCGGTCCCACTTACCGATCGCCCACCAGGCCTCTACTCCTCGTCAACGGCAAGCTGCGGTGGGCCCTCCGAAGCCCCGGTCTCCCACCGGGGCTTCGCCTTTTGCAGGCGAAACGTAGCGAGACGTAGCCCGGGTAAGCAAAGCGCACCCGGGGATCGTGCGTCTGAGGCCCCGGGTGCGCTTTGCTTACGCGGGCTACGCAGGCGTCGCTACTTCTTCTTCGGGATGTACAGGTCGGTGATCGTGCCTTCGTACACTTCCGCCGCCATGCCGACCGATTCGCTCAGGGTCGGGTGCGGGTGGATCGTGTGGCCGATGTCGGACGCTTCGGCGCCCATCTCGATCGCCAGCGCCACTTCGGTGATGAGGTCACCGGCGTGCACGCCGACGATGCCGCCGCCGATGATGCGGTGGGTCTTCTCGTCGAAGATCAGCTTGGTGAAGCCTTCGCTGCGACCGATGCCGACCGCGCGCGCAGACGCCGCCCACGGGAACTTGCCGACTCCGACGCTCAGGCCCTTGGCCTTGGCCTCGGTTTCGGTCACGCCAACCCAGGCGATTTCCGGATCGGTGTAGGCCACCGACGGAATCACCCGCGCCACCCATTCGCGCTTCTCGCCCGCGGCCACTTCCGCCGCCAGCTTGCCCTCGTGCGTGGCCTTGTGCGCCAGCATCGGCTGGCCGACAAGGTCGCCGATGGCGAAGATGTGCGGGACGTTGGTGCGCATCTGCCTGTCGACCGGGATGAAGCCGCGGTCGGTCACCTGCACGCCGGCCTTTTCGGCGCCGATCTTGCCGCCGTTGGGCGAGCGGCCGACGGCGACGAGCACGCGATCGAAGGTCATCGCCGCCGGCGCGGCCTCGCCTTCGAACGACACGGTGATCCCGTTCTTCGAAGCTTCGACGCTGGTCGCCTTGGCCTTCAGGTGCACGGCCACGCCCTGCTTCTTCAGGCGATCGGCGAGCGGCCTGACCAGGTCCTTGTCGGTGCCCGGCATCAGCTGTTCCATGAACTCGACCACGGTCACTTCACTGCCGAGCGCCTTGTACACCGTGGCCATTTCCAGGCCGATGATGCCGCCACCAACCACCAGCAGCTTCTTCGGCACGTCGACCAGGTCGAGCGCGTCGGTGGAGTCCATCACGCGCGGGTCGTCCCACGGGAAGTTCGGCAGCTTCACCGCCTGCGAACCGGCGGCGATGATGCATTGCTCGAAGCGCAGCAGCTGGACCTTGCCGTCTTCGCCGGTGATCTCCAGCTCGTTGGGCGAAACGAACATGCCGTTGCCCTGCACCGTGCGCACCTTGCGCTGCTTGGCCATGCCGGCCAGGCCCTTGGTGAACTGGTTGACGACCTTGTTCTGCTTGAAGTCGCGCAGCTTGTCGATGTCGATCTTCGGCTTGCCGAAGTCGATGCCGATGTCGGCCGAATGGGCGGCTTCCTCGATCAGTGCGGCCGCATGCAGCAGCGCCTTGGATGGGATGCAGCCGACGTTGAGGCAGACGCCACCGAGCGAGGCATAGCGCTCGATCAGCACAGTGTCGAGGCCGAGATCGGCGGCGCGGAACGCAGCGGTGTAACCGCCGGGACCGGAGCCGAGCACGACGATGCGGCATTCGATGTCGGCCTTGCGGCCGCTGGCGGAGGCCGCCTTCGGTGCCTCGTTCCCTGTCCCGCTTGCGGGAGCGGGTTGGGGTGAGGGTGCGGTCGCCGCAGCGCTTCCGGCCGCCTTGCCCTCACCCACCGCGCTGCGTGCGTCGACCTCTCCCGCAGGCGGGAGAGGTGCGCTTTCAGCGGCCGCGCCAGCGCTTTCGAGGATCGCGATGACAGCGCCCTCGGCCACCTTGTCGCCGACCTTGACCTTGAGTTCCTTGACCACGCCATCGGCCGACGACGGCACTTCCATCGTCGCCTTGTCCGACTCCAGCGTGACCAGGCCCTGGTCCTTCTTGACCGTATCGCCGACCGCGACCAGCAACTCGATCACCGGCACGCCGTCGTAATCGCCGATGTCCGGCACTTTGACTTCAATGGTCGCCATGTATGTCTCCTGCGCTCAGCCGGTGACGCCGGCGAGCGATTGTTCCAGTTCGTCGAGCTTCTCTTCGAGCTTGCGCCAGCGCTTGCTGCGCTTCTCGTCGCTGTCGTCGGTGGCCTCGATCAGCAGGCCGACCTGCTCCATCAGCTGGCTGGCCGGGCCGCAGGCCGGCTGCAGTCCGCTGACACGCATGCCATCGACGACGAACAGCAGCACTTCGCCCTCGTGGAACTGCGCGGTGCGGTCATCGGGTACCTGCGTGGTCAATGCGCGCTGCCAGTCGGCGACCATGCGCCTTGCCAGCGCGGCCGGCATTGGCACCTGCTGCACGTCCGGCTGCTGGCCAACGCGGAGCTCGCGCTTGCCGCCATTCCACACCTGGATGCGTTCGTCGGCCTGGCTGTAGCGCAGAGTCCAGTCGCCGTCGCCTACGCCGGCAAACAGCTGCACGCCCGTCTCGACGCTGCGCTCCGGCAGGCGGGTCATGCTCAGCGTCGGCCTGACGCCGGCAGCGAACAGGCCTTCGACCGCCGAACCGTAGTTCTCGGTGGCCGGCGGCCAGCCGCGGCCGAGATCGAGGTTGCACACCTCGTCGTCGGCGCGGGCCGTGGCCGCTGTCTGCACGGCCAGCAGGCTGGCAGCGAGGCACAGCGCGCGCAGACTCACGACTGCATTCGCCACGGCAGCAGGCGTCACAGCAGCACGCGCCGCATGTCAGCCAGCAGCTGCGCCAGGTGGGCGGCGAAGCGCGCGGCCAGGGCGCCATCGATCACGCGGTGGTCGTAGCTGAGCGACAGCGGCAGGATCAGGCGCGGCGCGAACTGCTTGCCGTCCCACACCGGCCGGATCGCCGACTTCGACACGCCCAGGATGGCCACTTCCGGTGCATTGACGATCGGCGTGAACTTGGTGCCGCCGATGCCGCCGAGCGAACTGATCGAGAAGCAGCCACCGCTCATTTCGGCCGGCGACAGCTTGCCGTCGCGCGCCTTCTTGGCCAGCTCGCCGGTTTCCTGGGCGATCTGGATCACGCCCTTCTTGTCGACGTCGCGCACGACCGGGACGACCAGGCCGTTGGGCGTGTCGGCGGCGAAGCCGATGTGGAAGTACTTCTTCAGCACCAGGTTCTCGCCGGTCGCGTCGAGCGAGGCGTTGAAAGCCGGGTACTTCTGCATCGCCGCGACCGAGGCCTTCATCAGGAAGGCGAGCATGGTCAGCTTGATGCCACTCTTTTCATTTTCCTTGTTGAGCGCGACACGCAGCTCTTCAAGGTCGGTGATGTCGGCGTCGTCGTGCTGGGTGACGTGCGGGATCATCGCCCAGTTGCGCGCCAGGTTCGCACCCGACAGCTTCTGGATGCGCGACAGCGGCTTGGTCTCGGTCTCGCCGAACTTGCTGAAATCGATCTTCGGCCACGGCAGCAGGTTGAGGCCGCCGCCCAGTGCGACCGTCGCCCCGGCTGCCGCCGGTGCCGCGCCGCCCTGCATCACGCCCTTCACGAACTTCGCCACGTCGTCCTTGCTGATGCGGCCGCCGCGCTCGCTGCCGGCAACCTGAGACAGGTCGACGCCAAGCTCGCGTGCATACAGGCGCACAGCCGGACTGGCGTACGGCACCTTGTCGGGCATCAGCTCGTCGGCGCCGAAGGCCACCGGCGGCGACATCGGGTTTGAAAGCGCCGGCGGCATCGCTTCCGGGTCGGTGCCCGGACGCTGTGCGTCGATCGACGCCTGGGCGATGCGGTCGGCCTGCGCCGCCACGACGACCGGCTCGACCTTCGTGCCGGTCTCGGCTGCCTTGACCTGCTGCGAGGGCGCGGCCGGTTCGGCGCGCTTCGGCTCCGCGGGCGGTGCCTGTGCGGGCTTGGCAGGCTCGGCGGCTGCGCCGGCTTCGGCCGGCTCGATCATCGCCACGACACTGCCCTCGGACAGCTCGTCGCCGATCTTGACCTTGATCTCGCGCACCACGCCGGCGAACGGCGCCGGCACTTCCAGGGTCGCCTTGTCGGACTCCAGCGTGATCAAGCCCTGGTCCTGCTTGACCGTGTCGCCGACCGCGACCAGCAATTCGATCACCGGCACGCCGTCATAGTCCCCGATGTCGGGAACGCGTGCTTCTTTGAGCTCAGCCATGTGTGGGGGTCCCGCAGTACGCGAAAACCCTATTGTGCGGGTTGACGGCGACTGCGCCAACAGCGGGCGACATACGTCACGGTATCGCCCGGGGGCGCCGGTTGGTCAGTGCGCCGGAGGCGTCGCCGGTGCCCGCGCCGCCTCCTCGGCGGCGTCGGTGGCCTGGTTGGCACCATCCTTGTCGGACGGCTTGTCCGGGGGCGTTTTCATCTGGGGTGCTTTCACCTGGCGTGCCTCCATCAGGTTCAACGCCTCTCCGTTGGCCAGCCGGAACTCGAGCGCGTCGTCGATCCGGTCGAGCTCGACCATGCGCCGGCACAGGCTGTCGGCGCGCTGCTCCAGGGCCTTGGCCCTGGGTTGCACGCGCGCCTCGATCTGCGCGTCCAGGTTCTCGAGTCGCTTCAGGCGGCTGGCATCGCCACTGAAGGCCGCGCCCAGGGCACCGCTGACGATGTCGCCAATCATGCTCGGGATCACCTCGGCCACGGCTTCGCCGATGCCGTCGCCCAGGTCGCGGCCGTTGAACCGGGTGGCTGTCACCGACCGCGCCAGGCGAGTGTCGATCTTCGCCCGCGCCTGTGCGACCTGGGCCTGTGCCGCCTTCGGGTCGCCGCTGAAACCGGCGGCGACCTCGCCGAGCACGGTGAAGGCGATGTCGGCCGCCTCGCGTCCGATCGCCTGCGCTTCGGGCATCGCCGCCCTCGCCCCTTTCTCGAAATCGGCGATGCGTTGCGAGTCGGCGCTGCTCAGAGTCACCCAGCGGTCATCGACGAACAGCTTGCCCTGGCGCATCACGATGGCCCTGGGCACACCGTTGTCGCGGGTGAGGATGAGGCTGCGCTCGTCGATGGTCAGGTCGTAGTCACTGTCCATGTTGCAGGACACATCGACGTCCATTTCGGCGGCGTGCGCACACGCGACCGGCAATGCCAGTGCAACGAACACGATGGGCAAGGACAAGCTGCGCATGACCGACCCCTGTGGATGCTGGAGCGCATATCTTGCCGCTTCCGCGCCGCCCTGTCCCCTGCCGGAGGACTGCTTCGCACGCACTTGCGCCGGCGATTGCGCGCGCAGCGACCGTGCCGTCACCGCAAGTTCATGCGCGAAATGTTTACGCGCGCACGTCAGTGAACACGAGCTTCCCGCGAAAGTTCCGCGCTGCCGGGCCGCAAGGGCAAGAACGGTTCATGCATCGCTGGCTAGGGTGATCGCGCCCTTTCCGGGGCAGCCTCCCCCAAGGCGTCACAAGATCGTTCTCAGAAACGTATCCAAGAACAGAGGAGTTCTCTCCATGATGCATTTTCGTCACTTGACCCTGGCCGTCGTGGCCACTCTCGCCATCGCTCCGGCCGCTTTCGCACAGGACGCCACCACCGATGCAAGCGGCAAGCGCTTCGCCGTGGTGGGTGGTTACGCGCTGGCCGAGCCAACCAGCAATCCGCAGATCGCCGGCACCCGTACCAACGTCGACGGTGACGGTGCGGCGACCCTGAGCGCCAGCTGGTACGCCACGGACAACATCGCCATCGAGGCGTGGGGCGCGGCCGACAAGTTCGGCAATCGCGTGCGCACGCCCAACGGCAAGGTTGCCAGCATCGACAGCCAGCCGTACGCATTGAGCGGCCAGTACCACTTCGGCACTCCCGCCAGCACCCTGCGCCCGTTCGTCGGCCTGGGCTACTTCGAAGCCAACGTCGACGGCGAGAAGGCCGAGCCGACCGGCGCGCTGGCCGGCCAGCGCATCGGCGTGGGCACCGCCAAGGGCGCGATGGCCACCGCCGGCGTCGACGTCAACATCACCCCGACCTGGTTCGCGCGCGCCGACGTGCGCTACATGCAGGACACCACCGGCCAGCCGGACGTGACCGTCGACGGCGCCAAGGTGGGCAAGGCCGAGCTGAATCCGGTCGTGCTCGGCGTCGGCGTCGGCGCCCGCTTCTAGTCGTTCCGGCTCGGCCGCACTGGCAACGGACCCTGCGGGGTCCGTTGTTTTCTTCACGCGCCACTGACGCTGGCGGAATCCCGCCGCTGCGAGGGTACAGGCGCATTCACACCGCGATCACCGCTCGCAGTTAGGGTCGCGGTGTTTCCTAAAGGCAGGAGTCACGCATGACGACCAAGCTCGACAAACCGCTGCGCCGCGAGATCCAGATCGAGGATCGTCCCTACACCCTGACCGTTGATGCCGATGGCCTCAAACTGGTCGAGAAAGGGCGTCGCAATGGTCACGAAGTCCGCTGGGCCGACCTGGTCGGCGGCAACACCGCGCTGACCGCAGCGCTGAAAGCCAGCACCGAAGACTGACCGCCGCGCATCGCGGCATACATTGACTCGACGGCGCGGTTCGCCTGGCCGCGCCATCGACCTCACGGGTCAGCCCCTAACCCACCGTCGGTCAGGGATGTTCGGCTTCCGCGTGCACGCGCTCGCGGCGCAGCAGGTACAGCCCGCTGGCAATGATGATCCCGGCGCCGAGCCAGGTGATCGCATCGGGCAACACGCCCCACAGGGTCAAGTCCAGCAACACGCCCCACACCAGTGCGGTGTATTCGAGTGGCGCGATCAGCGACGCTTCGCCCATCCGGAAGGCTTCGGTGATCGCGTACTGGCCCAGTGCGCCGGCCACGCCCACGCCAGCGATCAGCCACAGGTCCTCATGGCGGATCGGCACCCACTGCGGCCACGCCAGAACGCCGGCGCCGACCGCGATCATCACCATCAACCAGACCATCATTGCCTGGGTGCTGTCGGTGCGCGCGAGGATCCGCACCGTGATCGCGCTGATCGAGTACATCACCGCCGCCACCAGCACGGCCAGCGCGGCCAGGCTCACCAGCCCCTCGCCGGTCGGGCGCAGCAGCACCAGCACGCCGATCAGCCCGACGCCAATCGCGGCCCATCGGCGCGGGCCGACCTTTTCGCCGAGGAACGGCACCGACAACGCGGTGATGATCAGTGGCGCGACGAAGAAGATCGAATAGGTGGTCGACAGCGGCATGCGCTGCACCGCGTAGACGAACGCGGCCATCATCGCCACGCCAAGCACGCCGCGCAGCAGGTGCAGCGACCAGCGCACGTTGAACAGTGGTGCCAGGCCGGTCGTGGCCAGCGCCCACACCAGCACCAGCGGCAGCGAGGCCGCGCCGCGCAGCGAGGCCACCTGGAGCGGCGGGTAGTGTGCCGACAGCTGCTTGAGTGCCGCGTCCATCATCGCGAACAGCGCGACGGCGACCAGCATGGTCAGCATCGCGCGGGTCTGGCGGGGGCCGTGGCTGGCGGTCATGGGTCAGCTGCCCTGGGTCGCCCAGCGGCCGATGTCGATGACGAAGCGGTAGCGCACGTCCGCCTTCAGCATGCGCTCGTAGGCCTCGTTGACCTGCTCGATGCCGATCAGCTCGATGTCGGAGGCGACGCCATGCTCGGCGCAGAAATCCAGCATTTCCTGGATCTCGCGGATGCCGCCGATCATCGAACCGGCGAGGCGCCGGCGGCGGCGGATCAGCGTGCCGGCCGACACCGCCTGTGGCGCTTCGGGAATACCGAGCAGGACCATGGTGCCGTCGAGCTTGAGCAGGTCGAGGTAGGCGTTGTAATCGTGCTCGGCGGAGACCGTGTCGAGGATGTAGTCGAACTGCTGCGCGAGCTGCTTGAACGCCGAACCGTCACGGGTCGCGGCGAAGTCCTTCGCACCGAGCGCGAGCGCGTCGGCGCGTTTGGATTCGGACGTGCTAAGTACGGTCACGTGTGCGCCCAGCGCCACCGCCAGCTTGACGCCCATGTGCCCCAGCCCGCCCAGGCCGACCACGGCGACCTTGTCGCCGGCCTTGACGCCGAAATGCTTCAGTGGCGACCAGGTGGTGATGCCGGCGCACAGCAGCGGCGCGGCGCGGTCGAGCGGGATCGCGTCGGGGATCCGCAGCACGTAGGCCTGGTCGACGGTCATGCGCGTGGAGTAGCCGCCCTGTGTCGGTCGCGACTTGTCGATGCGATGGTCGACGGGATCGCGCTCGAAGCTGTTGTAGGTGCCGCTCATGCCGAAATCGCAGAACTGCTCCTCGCCGGAGCGGCAGTTCGCGCAGCTGCGGCAGGAATCGACGAACACGCCGACGCCGACGTTGTCGCCGACCTTGAACTTCCCAACCTGGCTGCCGACCCGGGCGACGCGGCCGACGATCTCGTGCCCCGGCACCATCGGGAAGCTGGAACTGCCCCACTCGTCGCGGGCCTGGTGGATGTCGGAATGGCAGACGCCGCAGTAGAGGATGTCGATCAGCACCTCTTCCGGGCCGGGCTCGCGGCGCTCGATGGTGAAGGGGGCGAGCGGCGAACGGGCGTCCTGCACGGCGTAGGCGGGCGTCTTGAGCATGTCGCGTCCAGGCGTCTTTCGGGCATGAAGGGGCGGCCAGTCTATCCCCCGGCGACGCCTCGACGGGCCGGGCCGATGGCCGTGCCGCGGAACACAGCGTGCCGCGGCTGCGCGACGGCGCTGCCTGCGCTACGCTTTGCGCCCCCGAATTCGCGCCCCGCTGGAGCCGGTCATGCCTTCTTTTGACGTCGTTTCCGAAGTCGACACCCACGAACTGACCAATGCCGTCGACCAGGCCAACCGCGAGCTCGGTACGCGCTTCGACTTCAAGGGTGTCGATGCCAAGTTCGAGCTCGACGACCAGACCATCAGCCAGTCGGCGCCGAGCGAGTTCCAGCTCAAGCAGATGAACGACATCCTGCGCGCGCGCCTGATCACCCGCGGCATCGACGCGCGCTGCCTGGAGTTCGGCGACGTCGAGACCAACCTGGCCGGCGCACGCCAGAAGATCACGGTCAAGCAGGGCATCGAGCGCGAGCTGGCCAAGAAGATCCAGGGCGCGCTCAAGGACGCCAAGATCAAGGTCGACAGCCAGATCAACGGCGACAAGCTGCGGGTCAACGGCAAGAAGCGCGACGACCTGCAGGCCGCGATCGCGCTGCTCAAGGCGGCCGAGTACGAGCGCCCGTTGCAGTTCGACAATTTCCGCGACTGAGCGATGAGCGGCGAAGACCCCATCGCCGCGACCCGGCGCTGGCTCGAGCGCGCGGTGATCGGGCTGAACCTGTGCCCGTTCGCCAAGGCGGTGTACGTCAAGCAGCAGGTGCGCTTCGTGCTGAGCGAGGCGACCACGGCCGAGGCGCTGCGCGAGGAGCTTGCCGCCGAACTGGCCCTGCTTGCCGCTGCCGATCCGGAGCAGACCGACACGACTCTGCTGGTCCATCCGCGGGTGCTCGGCGATTTCCTCGATTACAACGACTTCCTCGACCAGGCTGACGCGGTGGTCGCGGCTCTGGGCCTGGAGGGTGATTTCCAGATCGCCAGTTTCCATCCCGACTACCAGTTTGCGGGCACTGCTTTCGATGACGTCGGCAATTGCAGCAACCGTTCGCCGTACCCGATGCTGCATCTGTTGCGCGAAGCGAGTGTCGAGCGCGCGGTGGCGGCGTTTCCGGATCCGGAGGTGATCGTGGAGCGGAACATCGCGACGCTGGAGAAACTGGGGATCGAGGGCTGGCGGCGCTTGCTGGAGCCGTAGGGCCTCATTTCGTCATCCCGGCGAAAGCCGGGACCCATCTTGATCTTCGCCTTCGTTCGCGCGGGCGTTCGTACTCCGGAACGGCGTTGTCCGCAGGGCCGGGGATTGCGGAGCAGCGGGACATGGATGTCCCGCGTCCCGCATCGGACAGGATGTCCGATTAAGGGATGCAGCAATCCCCGCGCCTGCGGACGGCGCCGCCCCGAAGCAGATACCGGGCTACAGCAGCGCCGGCTCGATCAACGTCCGTGCCTGCGCCAGCGAGTCGACGATGCGATGCCCCAATGCGCGCGCCGCTTCGTCCGGCACCACCAGATCAGGGACCTGGATCGGCGTCATGCCTGCGGCGAGCGCTGCGCGCACGCCTGGGACCGAATCTTCCAGCACCACGCAGTGCGCCGGCGCCACGCCCAGCCGCTCCGCCGCCAGCAGGTAGATGTCCGGCGCCGGCTTGGAATGGACAACGTCACTGCCCGTCACCACGGTGACGAAGTGCGGAAGCAGTCCGCACAGTTCCAGCTTCTGCATCGCCCGCTCGCGCCGGGTCGAGGTGACCACCGCGCGCGGCACACCGCGCTGCGCCAGCAGCTCCAGCAGCTCGATCAGGCCAGGCTTGAGCGGCAGGCCGGCTTCGACACGCGCGTCATAGCGCGTGCGGCAGCCCTGCAGCAGTGCCTGCAGCTGCGCTTCGTCCACGTACTGGCGCAGCAGCTCATGGCAGGCGCGGTCGGACAAGCCGACAAACGACAGCCACAGCGTGTCTTCGAATTGCAGGCCCAGTTCGTCGGCCGTCTCGCGCCAGCACTGCAGCAGCGCGCGCTCGCTTTCGATCATCAGTCCGTCCATGTCGAACAGGACGGCGACCGGAGTAAACCGGACCGGCTCCAGCAGGCTCACGCCGCACCCGCGAACAGGCGCGTGATGTCGTCGCCATCGAGCTGGCGCCATTGCCCGGCCGGCAGGTCGCCCAGGGCGAGCCCGCCGATGCGGCTGCGGTGCAGCGCTTCGACGTGGTTGCCGATCGCCGCGAACATGCGCCGCACCTGGTGGTAGCGGCCTTCGGTCAGGGTCAGCGCGGCGTGGCGTGGATCGTTCGCCTGCAGCTGCGCCGGCGCCAGCGGCGTGTCCTCGGACTCGAGCACCAGCGTGCCGCTGGCGAACAGTGCGCCCTCGTCGCCGCGCAGGTCCTGCGCCAGCGTGGTCTCGTAGACCTTCGCCAGCCTGGCCTTCGGCGACACGATCCGGTGCAGCAGCGCGCCGTCGTCGGTCATCAGCAGCATGCCGGAGGTGTCGCGATCGAGCCGGCCGACACTCGACAGGATCGGCGAACGCTCGCGGTAGCGCGGCGGCAGCAGGTCGTAGATGACGCGGCCGGGATCCTTGGTCGAGCACGTGTAGCCGATCGGCTTGTGCAGCATCAACGTCAGGCCGGCCGGCGGGTCCAGCGGCTCGCCGTCGATGCGGATGGCGTCATGGCCGACCTTGTCGTCGGCATACAGGACTTCACCGGCGGCGTCGGTGATGCGGCCTTCGCGAAACATCGAGGCCACGTCCCTGCGGCTGCCGTATCCCAGGTTGGCGATCAGCTTGACGAGCTTCATCGCCAGTCCCCGCGCCTTTCCTTGGCCTTGCGGCGCGCCTTGACCGCAGCGCCGGAGTTGACCGGAGCAGCGGGCGCGCGCGTCGTGGCAACGGCGGCGATGACCTTGAAGCCATCGCGCTGCGCCACGGTGCGGACGTCGCCGAAATGCACCGCGAGCATCTCCTCGTAAGGCAGATGGCGGTTGGCCACGAGCCAAAGCTGGCCACCCGGGCGCAGTGCCTGTGCGGCCGCGGAGATGAAGGCACGTCCGATGTCGGGACGATCGGCGCGGCCCTGGGCGTGGAACGGCGGATTGCTGATGATCACGTCGTACTGCTTGCCCAGCCCGCGGGTGACGTCGTGCCAGTGGAAGCCGAGCGTGGCCCGCGCTGCCGAGGGCTCGAGGTTGGCCCGTGCCAGCTCGAGTGCGCGCAACTCGGCTTCGTACAGGTCGACCGCGGTGATGCCCGGGCAACGCGCCAGCAGTTCGCTGGCGAGGTAGCCGTAGCCCGCGCCGAGGTCGGCGGCCTGTCCGGCCAGCGTGGCCGGCAACTGCTCGACCAGCAGGCGCGAGGCCGGATCGATGCGGTCCCAGGCGAACAGGCCCGGCCGGCTGAGGAAGCGCCCTTCGGCGATCGGCCGCGGCGCGTCGGCCTGCAGCCATTGCCGCGCCAGCTCCGGGTCGGCCGGGCCGTCGATCGGTGCGGTCCAGAAGACGCGGCACTTGTGCTTGGACAGGTTGCCGACCGGCCCGGCGATGCGGGCCAGGTCGGCCTCGCCGGATTTGGCCCCTTCGTTGTTGCCCAGGCAGGCGACGACGCGACCACCGGGGGCGCATCGCGTAAGCGCGCGCGCGAACAGCGCCCTCGCCTCGTCGCGCTGGCGCGGGGGCAGGACCAGCACCAGCGGATGGCGGCTGTCGGCGCTGGCCTCGATCAGGGTCTGGCCGGAATGCTCCAGAGCGTCGGCTTCGGGCTTGAAGCTCTGCTCGCAGACCAGTCCCGGCAAGGCGCGCTGGTGCAATGGCCAGCCGTCACGCGCGCGCAGGAACAACGCGCCGCCCGTCTCCGGCCAGGGCAACACGCCGTCCGCGAATGGGAGCAGCAGGGCTTGCAGGGCCGCGTCGCCGTCTTCAGCGCGCATGCCGTGCACTCATGGGGGAATGTGCAGGTGCCATTGCGCGATTCTACGCGGCCACGCGCCTGCTCACGGCCATCGCACCGCAACTTCATGCCGATTCAACGCCTTGCGCGGCACCATGGCGGCAGATTCAGGCAAGGAGAATGGCGATGCGCGCGCTTTTCGTAGGCGGAATGGTCGACAACAGCGAGCTTGACCTGGACGGCAGTGAACCGCCCCTGCACTACCCGGAAAACACCGGTGCGGGGCAATCACGCTATCGGCTGCACCAGATCGGCATGCGTGACGGCGAGATTGCCTACGCGGTGTACGGCGCCCCCGAACTTCCCACCACCGAGGTCGATCGCGTCGCCAGCGAACGCGACTACCCGCGACGCTTCGGCGCCAAGGCGCAGACCGTCTTCCAGTAGCTCGCGGCCGGCAGCAGCGCCGGGCTGGCCTCAGTCCTGCAACTCCCGCAGCGTCACCGACGGCGGCGCGTCCAGCACGCGCCGCGTGGCGAACATTCCCGCCAGCATCGCTGCCAGGACGCCGACCGCGGCCCCGGCCGCAGCCAGGCGCCAGTCGGTTTTCCACGGCAGGTCGAACACCCTCGTGGCGATCACGCCGGCCAGGACGGATGCCGCGATCGCGGCCGTCAGGCCCGATAACAGCCCGATCGCGGCAAACTCCGACGCCTGCGCCAGGCGCAGCTGGCGGCGGCTGCCACCGATGGCGCGCATCACGCCGCCTTCGAGCAAGCGTTCATCCTGGCTGGCACTCACCGCTGCCATCAGCACCAGCAGGCCCGCTGCCAGCGAGAAGACGAAGACCACTTCGACCACCGTCGATACCTGGTCGGCGGTGCTGCGCACCTGCCTGAGCACCGCGTCGATGTCGATCACCGACAGGTTCGGGAAGCGGCCGACCAGGTCGGCGGTGAAACGCGTGCGCGCCGGCGGCACGCTGACCGCGGTGATGTGGCTGGCCGGGTAGCCGTCGAGCGAGCCTGGCGAGGCGATCACGAAGAAGTTCGGCCGGAAGCTTTCCCAGTCGACACTGCGCAGGCTGGTGATCGTCGCCTCGAACGGCTGCCCGGCGATGTCGAAGGCGATGCGGTCGCCGATCTTCCAGCCCAGCCGCTCGGCGAAGTCCTCTTCGACCGAGACCTCCGGCTTTGCCGGCGTGCGCTTGCCCCAGAACGTGCCGGCGGTGACGCGGTTGTCCTCGCGCAGGTGGTCGCTGACCGACAGGTTGAACTCGCGCTCGGCCAGGCGTTGCGCGCGCTCGCCCTGGGCTTCGTAGTCGGCGCCGGTGACCGGCTTGCCGTCATGCGCGACCAGGCGACCGCGAATCATCGGGTACAGGGTCGGCTCGGCGACGCCCTGCTGGGCGATGAAGGCGCGCACGGCGTCGACCTGGTCGTCCTGCACGTTGACGATGAAACGGTTCGGCGCATCGTTCGACAACGCCACCTGCCAGCGGTCGAGCAGGTCGGTGCGGACGAAGGTCAGCAGCAGCAGCGCCATCAGGCCCAGCCCCAGCGCCGACACCTGGGCGATGCTGGCACCGGCCCGGCGGCTGACGTTCGCCAGGCCGTAACGCAGGCTGCCGCGCAGTCGCGAACGGACGCGACGGACGAGCAGGATCAGCAGCCATGCCAGCAGCGCGAGCACCACCAGCGTGGCCGCGATGCCGAGCAGCATCGACAGGCCGAGCGCGGCCGAGCCGGCCTTCCACCACAGCAGCGCGCCGAGACCGGCGAATCCGGCGATGGTCACCAGCCATGCGCTGGGTTCGGTCGGGTCGAGATCACGGCGCAGCACCCGCAGCGCCGGCACGCGCCGGAGCGCCAGCACCGGCGGCGCCCCGAAAGCCAGCAGTACGACCAGGCCAACGCCATAGCCCTGCAACGCCGGCAGCCATCCGGCAGGTGGAATCGACAGCTTCAGCGACTGCTCGAGCCAGCTGCCGATCATCCACTGCAGCCCGAAGGCGAGCAGCACCCCTATCGTGCTGGCGATCAGGCCGAGCATCACCAGCTCGCCGACCTGGATGGTGACCAGCGTGCGCTGGCTGGCGCCAAGACAGCGCATCACCGCGGTGCCGGAGAGATGACGTTCGCTGTGACGGCGCGCCGCCATGGCCACGGCAACCGCCGCCAACACCACCGACACCAGCGCGGCAAGGCCAAGGAAGCGGCCGGCGCGATCGAGTGCGGAGCGGATCTCCGGGCGCGCATCGGCGATGGTTTCCAGGCGCTGCCCGCGAGCGAGCGCGGGACGTACACGCGCGACGAAACGCTCGACCGCCGCAGCCGGGCCGGCGATGACGAGGCGATAGCCAATGCGGCTGCCTTCCTGCACCAGGCCGGTCGATGGCACGTCGCCGAGGTTGAGGAACACTTTCGGCGCGACGTTGAAGTAGTCCAGCGCGGCGTCAGGTTCCTGCATCACCAGCGCGCCCAGGCGCAGGCGCGCATCGCCGATGGCGATCTCGTCGCCCAGTCGCGCGCCGAGTGTGTCGGCGCCGGCGCGGCTCATCCACACCGTGCCCTTCGCGGGCACCGCGCCGGCATCGCGTTCGACGCCGGCCGCGTCGACGATCCGGAACGTGCCGCGCAGCGGGAAGCCCTCGCCGAGACCGCGCAGTTCGCCCAGCTGCAGGCGCTCGCCGACGCGGATCATCGTCTGCAGTTCCTGCGTCTCCGTCTGCTCCAGCTGCG
The DNA here is from genome assembly GCA_036524935.1 of Lysobacter sp. Lineage (GTDB taxonomy): Bacteria > Pseudomonadota > Gammaproteobacteria > Xanthomonadales > Xanthomonadaceae > Lysobacter_J. Next base: position 15,832 of record DATDBK010000209.1, read on the forward strand.
GATCGTTGGCGGCATCGCGGACGACGCCGGTGATCGGCGTGTCGGCGCGCACCACGGCATCGCCGCCGAGGAGGCGGTTGGCCTCGATCGCCAGCGCGCGCTCGGCGCGATCGGTGACGAAGCCGACCGCGGTCACCGCCAGCACGGCCAGTACCAGCGCCGCGATCAGGATGCGGACGTCGCCGGCTACGAGGTCGCGGCGCAGTTGCCGCCAGGCCAGGCCGACCATTCTCATGACGACACCAGGCGGCCGCTGTCGAGGCGCAGCATGCGGCTGCAGCGCGATGCGAGATGTTCGTCGTGGGTCACCAGCACCAGCGTGGTGCCGGCGTCGGCATTGAGTTCGAACAGCAGCTCGATGATGGCCTGGCCGGTATGCGTGTCGAGGTTGCCGGTGGGTTCGTCGGCGAACAGCAGCGCCGGGCGGGTGACGAACGCGCGCGCCAGCGCAACGCGCTGCTGCTCGCCACCGGAGAGCTGCCGTGGGTAGTGGCCCAGGCGCTGGGCCAGGCCGACCTTTTCGAGGATGGTGCGCGCGGCCGACTCGACCTCGCGGTCGCCGCGCAGTTCCAGTGGCAGCATCACGTTCTCGATCGCGGTCAGTGAGGGCAGCAGCTGGAAGTTCTGGAAGACGAACCCGACCTTCTCGCCACGCACGCGTGCGCGGCCGTCCTCGTCCAGCGTCGACAGCACTTCGCCATCGAGCGTCACGCGCCCGCTGCTCGGCGTGTCGAGACCGGCCAGCAATGACAGCAGAGTGCTCTTGCCCGAACCGGATGCGCCGACGATCGCGACGGTGTCGCCACGCCCGATCTCGAAGCCGACGTCATCGAGGATGACCAGCTCGCCCGAGGGCAGCATCACCCGCTTGCCCAGGCCATCGACCTGAAGCGTGGCCGAAGCGGTGGCGGGTGGAGTGGCGCGCAGTTCACGTGAATCGGCCATGATCGTCTCTATGCTTGAAGGGTCGTCACTGTTGGCTGGAGCCATGACCACGATGTTCACGATGTTCACCAAGTCAGTCGCTGCCATGAACGAAGGATATGCGGCATCCCGGCGGGGCATTCAATGTGCCATCGGATGGGGTGCCGCCCTGGCCCTGACGCTGGCCCTCGCGGCGCCAGCATTGGCACAGTCCAGCGCGCGCGCGACCCCCGCGGCCGCTCCGGCCCGGACGGTTCTGGTAATGGGCGATTCACTCTCGGCCGGCTACGGCCTGACCGCCTCGCAGGGCTGGGTGGCGCTGACGGCCGACCGCATCGGCAAGGACCGGCCGGGCTGGCGCGTCGTCAACGCGAGCATCAGTGGCGAGACCACGGCGGGCGGCGCGGCCCGCATCGGCGGCGAGCTGAAGCGCACGAAGCCGGCGGTGGTGGTGATCGAACTTGGCGCCAACGACGGCCTGCGTGGCCTGCCGCTGGCGCAGTCACGCGCGAACCTGGAGCGGATGATCCGTGCGTCGAAGGACGCCGGCGCGAAGGTATTGCTGATCGGCATGCGCATGCCGCCGAACTTCGGTCGCGAGTACACGCAGGGTTTCGCCGACAACTACAGCTCGCTGGCGAAGCAGTACAACGTGTCGCTGTTGCCGTTCCTGCTGGAACCGATCGCGCTGGACCGCAATGCGTTCCAGGCCGACAACCTGCATCCGGTCGCGAGTGCGCAACCGAAGCTGCGGGACCATGTGTGGACGGCGCTGGGGCCGATGTTGAGGTAGGCGGGAGCGCCTACTTGCCCCCTGCCACGTAGATCGGATTCCCGATCAACCACAGCCGGCCGTCGGGTCCGCGCACGTCCGCCCGCAGCCAATGCGAGCGGCCGTCTCCAAGCCAGTTGAATGCGAGGCTCTGGGATTGCGATGCGATCGCCGGGTCGGCCAGCAGCGCCGCCTCCTGGCCGTCCTGCCAGATGACCACGCGGGCGCCACGCACCTGGTCCGCACGCAGTTCGAAGCGAACGGTTTCGCCTTTTTCCACCGCGATGTTGCCGCCCATCGTGGCCATGCGGATTCCAGAACTCGCCTTCATCGACAGCGCCCGATCGCGGCTGCCCTGCACATCGACGAAGACATTGCCGGCGCGAATGCCTTCGAGGATCGCAGGCATCGACAGCTCACGCGCATGCACGACAGTGGTCGGCTGGCCGACGGCGCCGCCGCCCTGACCGGACAGCGACTGCCCTGCATCGTGGTTGTCGCTCCCGCCTATGGCGGTCAGGCGGTGGCCGGCATCGAGCTGGGCGTGCCAGAACGGGATCCCCGAGTACGGCGTGTCCGCGTCCATGCCGTTGACCACCTCGACGGCCTGGAGCAAGCGGAGGTCCGCGGCAGGTGATGGTGTCCAGCCGCAGCCCATGCAGCGCTCGTCCGATGGCCGGATCGGGTGGTTGATCGACACCACCGCCTGCAGTTGCTGCGCATCGCGCAGCACCGCGTTCCAGTCGCGATCGTCACTCACGCGGAAATCCAGCGGCGCCACACTGCCGAACAGGTTGGCATGGCCGCTGAAGGTCGTGATCTCCCGGCCAGGCAACAGCAACAGGCGATCGAAGTAGGGCTGCAGCTCGCGAATGGCGTTGGCGTGGGAGGTCGTGTTGTGGTCGGTGATCGCGATGAAGTCGAGCCCGCGCGCAGCCGCCGCCTGCGCCGTGAGGAACACCGGGCACGGCACCTTGGTGCCGGCCTGGCTGCGGCAACTGCCGTCGCTGTGGGCGTCGTGCAGGTGCATGTCGCCGCGGTACCAGCCCTCCTGCAGGCGCAACGGCGGCGCCGACAGCCCTGACTGCCAGAGCGGCTCGCCGCTGCTGCCGAACCAGATTCGCGCCCGATAGCGGGAGCTCACGCCGGATCGCAGGTTCGGGATGCCCAGTAGCAGCGCCCAGCGGCCTGGCTCGATGGCACCGGGCAGGTAGGACGGCGTGGCGTCGGTGGAGGACACGGTGAACAGCGACTTGTTGCCACCGCTCCATCCACGAAAGCCCTGCGGACTGGCAAATGCCCCCGGCCCGAGCAGGCCGAGGTCGACGGTGGTCTTCTGCTCGCGGCCGTCGTATTCGAACTGCACGGTGATGCGTTCGGTACCGCCCGGTACATCGAAAGGAACAGTCCGATAGCGCTGGTGGTCGCGGCCATCGAGGGTGCCTTCGAGAACCGCGTCGGGGGATCGCGACGGCGGAACCTCGATTGCAGGCACTTCGGTCGACCAGGCTGCAACCAGCAGCACCAGCAGGGGAAGCAGACGAACGAGACGCATGTCAGGGCTCCGACAGGAAGGTGCAGGCGGGTTGCGACGTTTGGCAGCGCACATGGCCGCCCTCGGGCTTCATCAGAACCGGTACATCACCGCCAGGCGATAGGAGCGACCCAGCACCGGGCGCGCGATGAAGGTGTTGGCGCCGGCATCGCCGCTCTGCAGTTCGCCCGCGCGCGGATTGCCTTCGGTCAGGCCCAGCGAATTGTCGATGTTGTCGGCGTAGCCGAACACCGACCATTGCGGGGTGATGTCGTAGCGCGCACTCGCGCTGAGCACGTCATACGACGGCAGGCGCACCGAGTTGGCGGTATCGACATAGCGCTCGCCCTCGTACTCGTACGCCAGCTGCAGGCGCAGGCGATGATCGAGCAGGTTCACGCCCGGCACGATCCGCACGCTTTGCTCGGGCACGCGGATCAGCTGGTTGCCGACGAAGTCGCGCAGCACCGGTGCGCCGTTGACCACCTCGGTGTACCGCAGGTCCTGGTACTCCGGGTCCTGCACGGTCGCGGTGACCTGCATGTCGAACCAGTCGACGGGGTACCACGCCGCTTCCAGTTCCAGACCGTAGGTCCTGGTGCTGGCATAGCCCTGCTCCACGCGCTGCACCGTGCCGTTGAGGTTGAACACCGAGTTGCTGAAGCCAACGTTGTCGTACCTGGTGTAGAACGCGGTCGCGTACACGTCGAACATTTCGTTGGTGAATTTGTAGCCGACCTCGCCCAGATCCATCGTCTGCGTGATGGGCTTGGCCGAGTTGGCGCGGATGCAGGCCTCGACTCCCGTCAGGCTGCAGTTCGACCAGCGCGTGATGTAACTGGACAGGTTCGGCAGGCGGAACGCTGACGTCCAGCGGGCAAAAACACCCTGGTACGGCGAAAACTGGTAGTTGGCGCCGACGGTCCAGCCGGACTTGTCGAAGGTCTCGTCATAGGCAACGAAACGGCCGGAACCGGTCAACATGTTCGAGTTCGGGAACGTGCCGAGGTTCACCGTCTTGCGGATCTCGGTCCAGCCTTCGACATTCACCTCTTCCCAGCGCACGCCGCCGTCCAGGCGCAGCTTGTCGGTCACCTGCCACTCGTCGGACAGGTAGAGCGCGTGCGTCGTGGAACGACCGCTGGCGTTCTCCCACTCGTAGCCGTTGCGGTAGATCCCGCCCTCGGTCAGGGTCGCCAGCGGATTGCCGGCGGCATCCACCGCCACCAGGTCGAGCAGGCGCGCGTTGTCGCGGACATCCAGCAGCACGTTGGAGGAGTAGCGGTCGAAGTCCTGGTCGAACTGCGCGTAGTAGTAGCCAAAAGTGACGTCGTGGCTCTGCTCGCCGAACTCGAACTGGCGCAGCAGGCGCGTGTCATTGATCAGCTCCTTCATCGGCGCAGTCACGCCACGCAGGCCGCCCACCACCATCAGGCCGTTGCCGTTCTGGTTGGCCACGTCGAACACCTGCGAGTGATCGTCGGCGTAGCGAAGCTGGAAGGTGGTCGCGCCCGGGACCTGGCCCAGCAGCGCTCGCGTCGATGAGCTCGACAGGAACTGGCTGGCGCCCTGCAACTGCAGCGGGAAGACGCCGTTGCGCTGGGTCTGCGTGTCGCTGTAACGCAGCGATTCGGCCAGGCGGAAGCCGGTGCCAAGGTCATAGTTGAACTTGAACGTGTACTGGTCGCGCTCGATCCCCGTGCCGACCGAGTTGTCGAAGTCGTAGTAGGTGCCGTCGCCCTGCAGCAGGCGCATGCGCTCGGTCTCAGGTCCGGCCATCGTGCCGAAGTTGCCGTCGAAGCCCGGCACCGCGTGGATCTCGCCATCGGCGTAGGTGCGCATCGGGATGCCCAGGTACAGCACGACGTTGTCGTCGATGCGCTTGAAGTCGAAGCCGATGTCGCCACGCTCGAACTCGCGGCTCAGGTTGATGCGGAACTGGCCGCCTTTGTTGGCGTCGAAGCCGGGCTCGCGGATGCCGTCGTCCTGCCGGTAGAAGCCGCCCACGCCGAGCTTCCAGTCGCCTGCGCCCAGCGGCGTGCCGTAGAAGAAGTCCAGGCGGCCGAGACCGTAGTCGCCCCAGGTGTACTTGGCGATGCCTTCCGGCTCGTCCCCGACCACGCGCGGCACGAAGTTGATCGCACCGGCGGGCGCGTTGGAGTAGAACACCGACGAAGGACCACCGCGCACCACTTCGATGCGCTCGATGGTCTCGTCCAGGCGGAACACCTGGTCGGCATTGAGGAAGCCCAGGGCCGGGTCGTGCTGCACCGGCATACCGTCCTCCAGCAGGTTCACCGAGCCGAAACCATCGACCGGGATGCCGCGCGCGCGGATGTTGCCGCTGGCTTCGCCGCCGGACGCTTCCACCCAGAAGCCCGGCACCGACTTCAGGGCTTCGGTCACCGACGTCGGTGCCTGCATGCGCAGGCGTTCCTCGTCGATGCGGGTGACCGAGTAGCTGGTCTCGGCCTTGCTGCGCTCCTGCGTGCCCGAGCGGCCGGTCACGATCACCGCATCGAGTTCGGTGGCTTCGCGACTGCTTTCGGCTGGCGTCGTTGCCGCGGTCTGCGCATGTGCTGGCGCGCAGATCACGGCCATTACGGCAAGGGCGAGGGCGTGGCGGATCGCGCGACGGTGCGCGTTTGGCTGGCGGGTCATTGCGGTCAGTTCCCTGGTGAGGCCGATGCCAGGGCAACGGCGTGCGTGAAGGCCCGCGATGTTCGGTTCGGTTTCTTAAAGCGGCATGACGGTCTCGTGACCCTGTCCGGTTCTGCGGACTCCATCGGAGCTGCCAACACAATCGGCAATGTTTCCGCGCGACAAGCGTGTGCTGGCTTCCTGCTGCGGCACGCTGCAGCCTGCAAGGTGGAGGCCTCTCCGCCAAGCAGGCTTCCGGGCTATCCACGCAGCAGCTTGATCATGGCCGCGACCTCTTCCTCGCCATGGCCGGCGGCGGCGGCACGCTGGAACAGGTCCGCGGCGAACCGCGGGAACTCGTCGTTGATGCCACCCTCGCGCGCCGCGCGGGCGATACGGGCCGTGGCCTCGACCGAGATGCTCAACGGGCTCTCGCCCACACGGAAGTCGCCGGACTGGATCACCTCGCCCTCGTACTTGAGGAAGTCGGCGAAGGTCGGGCCGATGCCGGCGACGAGCGCGCCGTAGCGGTCAACCGGGAACCCTTCTGCCTCGGCGATGCGGGCGCCGTGGAAGAAGCCGATCGTGGCGCCATAGATGTATGACAGCGTGGCCATGTCGATCGCGGCGGCGGCACCGGCGTCCTCCCCCAGGTAGCTCAGCCCGCCGCCGAACACGCGCAGCAGCGGCTCGTGCAGGCGATACGCCGTCTGCGTGCCCGACAACAGGATCGGCGTGTCCGGTCGTCCCATCTGGCTCGGCGCGGCCTGGATCGCGCCGTCGATGTACGCGCCGCCATGCGTATGCGCCCAGGCCTCGCCCTGGCGTGCTTCTGCCGGGCTGACGGTGGTCAGCTGCAGCAACAGCTTGCCGGCGAATGCCGCACCAACCCCGGGCTCAGCCAGGATCCCGTGTGCAGCCGGATAGTCGTGCACGCACATCACGATCAGGTCGCTGGCCTGCACTGCCGTCAATGGCGACGATGCCAGCACTGCCCCTTTCGCGACCAGGGGTTCGCCCTTCGCCGCCGTGCGGTTCCACACCGTTACCTGGTAACCGGCATCGAGCAACAGCAACGCCAGCATGCTGCCCATCTGCCCAAGTCCAATCACTGTTGCCTGTTTCATTGCGTATCGCTCCATCCTGGCGTCGGCCGCCACGATGGCGGCGCTCGGCGCTGGAGTGGACATCCTCGCCGTCGGCCAGGATCGGATCGCGCCGAAACGGACGCAGTTCGAGCACATTCGGACGTTGGAACACTGTGTCCGCGGCACCGGTCCAAAGCGCTGCCGATAATCGCCCCGACCCCGCTTCCGGAGCGCAACGATGCATTGGCTGCCCACCGTCCCCGTTTCGGGACCGTCCACAGTCGCTGACCTGCATGCCGACCGCTACACGACCCGCCCCGGCGCCGTGGTGCTGGATGCCGTCGACGAGCACCGCATCAAGGTGCATACCGGCCGACCGGTGACCGGCACCTGCGGCGTGAGCCGCTTCCGCTATGCGCGCGGCGACGTCGATCTGTTGCCCGCTGGTAGCGCCGACTCGTGGCAGGAAGACACCGGCAGCACATCGGTGATGCTCCGCTTCGCCCCGGCGCTGCTGGCGCGCACAGCCGACGAGCTCGGCCTGGACGGCGCACGGGTCGGACTGCCGTTGCGACACCAGTTCCGGGACGAGCGCATTGCCCAACTCGCCTGGGCGCTCGACGCCGACCACCGGGATGGCCAGTCCAGTGGTCGGCTCTACACCGACAGCCTGTCCACCGCCTTGCTGGCGCACCTGGTCGCACGCCATCGCAGCGCGCAGGAGGTCGATCGCGGCTTGCCGCGACAGCAGTTGCTGCGCGTTACCGATCACATCGAAGCGCACCTGGAACATGACTTGTCGTTGGCACGCCTGGCCGATATCGCCGGCATCAGCGCATCGCACTTGAAGACCCAGTTCAAGCGCGCCACCGGGCTGCCAGTGCATGCCTACGTCGTTCGTCGTCGCGTCGAACGTGCGCGACACCTGCTGTCGCGCCGCGACCTGCCCGTCAGCCAGATTGCGCTGGAGGCCGGCTTCGCCCATCAAAGCCACATGGTCCGGAGCCTGCGGCGCGTACTGGGTGCGGAGGCCGCACCATTGCTCCGACGCGGTGCAGGGAAGCAGTAGATCGGCTCCGCTGCACACAACCGCCCGTCTTTCCCGATGAACGGTCTTGCTTTCATCAATTGGTGCGCGTAACTTGCGCGGCCTTCGCTCCCTGCGAGCGTTCTTTCGATCATCGCTTCGTCATGAAATCCAACTTCGACATCGTCAAGCGTCACGCGCTGCGGCCAGCCGGCCACGGCCTGTGCGCGCTCGCGCTGGCGCCGCCGCGGAATCGCGACGAATCCGAGCACATCGGCTGATCTCCTGACACATGGGAGATCGGTCACCCCGATCTCCCGAGGCAAGCGAACGCCCCCGGGTTCCACGACCCGGGGGCTTTTTGTTTTTGCCGTTCGCAAAGTGATTCAAGCGAAGGAGACACAGTCAGCGCGATGCATCGAGTCCCGAAGCATCCGGACATGCTGGTCCGAGGAAGGGAACACTGCTGAAGCGCGCAGGCGCTGTGCCGGGATGCTTCGGCACGGGCGGTGGGAGATGCATTGCCAATGAATTGGTGCCTGGCGACAGGCATCAATGCGAAGCAACGATCAAATGGATTTCCAGCGGCACGGGTTCGTGGCTTGAAGGCTGCGCCCGTCCGGTGCGCGCGGCTGTGTCGTGGCGTATGCCGGAACCCATGAGGCGTTGCTTCTCGAGCGGACGGTAGCTCAGAGGGAGAGTAGCGGCGTCATGCCGTTGGCCACCGGTTCGATTCCGGTTCGTCCACCACTGGAAAGCTCAGTTGGGTAGAGCATCAGCTTTGTAAGCTGAGAGTCGCGGGTTCGAATCCCGCTCCAAATAACGACCTGTCACGTCGTTGATACCGGGCGCAAGCCCAACCAGGAAACGCCCCCTGCGGTGTTTCGCCAAGCGTCGCGCCAAGCGCACGACGTGCAGCGAACGCCACAGCGGTGATGTCGCCGGGCCCGCGTCCTCGAGACGGGCCGGTCGTCGGTCAGGGCCTGCAGCATGCTGCTTGCGCGACCTGCGACTGCCCCGTTGGCAGCGCGCGGAACTCCGCGGAATCGGCGTGGGGGCGTTTCCAAATTCTTTCTCTTCTTCCGCAAGCGGGAGAAGGCATTGCGACGCGCGAGAACCGATCCATCGCGTTGGCCACACTTCGGATCGGACCACCAGAGCCAACAAGGAGGAATACCCATGTTCTGGACCAAGAGGGTCGTGATCGGAGACGGCGAGCGCGGCCTGGTGTATCGCAACCGTCAGTTTGAAGGCGTGCTCGCGCCGGGCGTGTACCGCTGGTTCGACCCGTTCGCGCGGGTCGAGGTCAACGTGCACAACATTGCCCGCGCCGAATACGGCGGCAACGACACCGACGTGCTGATTGCGTCGCTCGGCGACGGCCTGTCCGCGCATTTCGTCCTGGCCAACCTCGGCATGAACGAGGTCGGCCTGGTGATGAAGAACGGCAAGCTGGAAGACGTGCTCGCACCGGGCAGCCGCAAGCTGTACTGGACGGGGCTGGTCGCGGTCGAAGTGCAGGCGGTTTCGATCGATGAAAGCCTGCAGGTCGATGCCGGCGTCGTCAGGCGCCTGCGCCAGCTCGGCTCGCTCGAGCGTGTCGCGGTGTCGCTGGTGGTGCCGGAGGAGTCGGCGGGCCTGGTGTTCGTCGACGGCCGACTGCAGCGCACGCTGGGTGCCGGGGCCTACGCCTTCTGGAACTTCCAGAAGAACGTCGGCGTCGAGACCATCGAGCTGCGCGTGCAGTCGCTCGAGGTTTCCGGACAGGAGCTGTTGACCCGCGACAAGGTCAGCCTGCGCGTGAACCTCGCCGCCAGCATCCGCGTCACCGACCCGGTGGCCGCACGTACCAGGGTCGCCAAGTACGGTGACTACGTGTACCGCGAGCTGCAGTACGGACTGCGAAAGGCCATCTCCGCCAAGACGCTGGACGAACTGCTCGGCGACAAGGCTTCGCTCGACGCCGACATCTTCGGCTACGTGCGCGGCAGCGTCGGCGAACTCGGTGTCGAGGTGCTCGGCGTCGGCGTCAAGGACGTGATCCTGCCGGGCGAGATGAAGGACATCCTCAACTCGGTCGTGCAGGCGGAGAAGTCGGCCCAGGCCAACGTGATCCGTCGTCGCGAGGAGGCGAACGCCACGCGTTCCCTGCTCAACACCGCGCGCCTGATCGAGGAAAGCCCGGTCCTGATGCGCCTGAAGGAGCTGGAGGCGCTGGAAAAGGTGACCGAGAAGGTCGACAAGCTGACTGTGTTCGGCGGCCTGGATGGCGTGCTGAACCAGCTGGTGAGCATCAAGCAGTAAGCTCCATGCGGACGGAAGGAACCGGCCGCATGGATTTCACGAAACATGGAAAGACACAGGAAGGAACCATGAACACGCAACATGACTACGAATTGCTGCACGCGCCCGGGTCGGCCACGCCGATCAAGGGCTGGGTGCACGGCGTGCCGGTCGAGGACCAGGCGCGCCAGCAGCTGCGCAACATCGCCACCCTGCCCTTCGTGGGCCCGTGGGTCGCGGTGATGCCCGACGTCCACCTCGGCATCGGCGCCACCGTCGGTTCGGTCGTGCCCACGCGCGGCGCGATCATCCCGGCCGCGGTCGGTGTCGACATCGGCTGCGGCATGGCCGCGGTGCGCACCACGCTGCGCGCCGACGACCTGCCCGACGACCTGGCCCTGCTACGCAGCTCGATCGAGCGCGGCGTCCCGGTCGGCAACGGCCCCGGTGGCGAGCACCGTCGCCTCCCCGACAGCATCGGGACGAAGCTGGAGCAGTCGCACCTGATGGCACGGCTGGAGCGGATCCGCGAACGCCATCCGAAGATCCGTCCCGACAAGGTCGAGCGCCAGACCGGCACCCTCGGCGGCGGCAACCACTTCATCGAGATCTGCCTCGACGAGGCCGATCGCGTGTGGGTGATGCTGCACTCGGGTTCGCGTGGCACCGGCAACATGGTCGGGACGTACTTCATCGAGCTGGCACGGCGCGAGCTCGAGAAGCGCGTGCTCGGCTTCCACCTGCCAGATCGTGACCTGGCCTTCTTCCTCGAGGGCGAGCCGCTGTTCGACGAGTACATCGAAGCAGTGTCGTGGGCGCAGGACTACGCACGCGCCAACCGCGAGGCGATGATGACGCGGGTGCTGCACGAGATGCGCCATCGCCTGCCGAAGTTCCAGCTCGATGCGCAGGCGGTCAACTGCCACCACAACTACGTGCAGCGTGAGCAGCACCATGGCGAGTCGTTGCTGGTCACGCGCAAGGGTGCGGTCAGCGCGCGCGAGGGCGAGCTGGGGATCATTCCCGGCAGCATGGGCGCGCGCAGCTTCATCGTCCGCGGCAAGGGCAACGCCGACAGCTTCCACAGCTGCAGCCACGGCGCAGGTCGCGTCATGAGCCGTACCGCGGCGCGTGCACGGATCACCCTCAAGCAGCACCGCGAGGCGACCGCTCACGTGGAGTGCCGCAAGGACGCGGGTGTGATCGACGAGTCGCCGGCCGCCTACAAGGACATCGAGGCGGTGATGGCCGCGCAGGACGGTCTGGTGGAAGTGGTGCACACCTTGCGGCAGGTGGTGTGCATCAAGGGTTAGCCACTCCTTTCCCCGTCATCCATACTTCCCCGTCATCCCGGCGAACGCCGGGACGACGGTGATGGGTTCTGTCAGAGCTTCAGCACGCCCTTCTCGATGATCGGCTTTCCATCCAGCGTGACCGTGCTGCCCGGCAGGAATGCGATGACCCCGTAGGGCACCGAGTTGTCGCCGCCGGCCCAGGTGTTGCTGCCCGTGCCGACCGTGACCGCGCCCGCCGGCACCCACGTGCCGACCGTGCTGGTCGACGGCAGCGCCACGTTCGGGTTGATGCCGAAGTCGATGAAAGCGAACTGGTCCTTGCGCGGGTCGGAGACGGCGTCGTACTCGGCCTTGAAGTCGGGATAGCCCGGTCCGTCACCGGTCATCGCGGTGACCTTGCCGGCCTCGACCGTCAGGATCAGGTTGTCGATCGGTTTGCCGCGGTAATAGCTGCGCGTGTGCACGATCTTGCCCTGCGCGCTGCCGGGCACAGGCGTGGTGTAGACCTCGCCGGCAGGCAGGAACGCCGCCAGCGACGGGCCGCCTGCCTTTTCGTCTTCAGGCGAGATGATGCCGTCGCTGACCAGCACCCGGCGGCCTTTGACCTGGAGCTTCAGGTCGGTGCCATTCGGATTGGCGATGTGGAGTTCGTTACCAGCCGCGATCGCCGCCTTGATCTGCTCGCCACGCTGCTGCAACTGCGCGTAGTCGATATTGAGTCCCTTCCAGAACGTGTCCGCCAGCTGCGGCTCGGTCATGCCATAGCGCTCGGCGCGCCATGCCGTCGGATACAGGTTGTTGCCGACCTCGACGATGCGCACGCCGTTGTTGAGGAAGGCCTGGCTGACCGCTTCGTCGGCCTTGCCGCGCGCCGCCATGCGCTTGGGGTCGGCACCCTCGTACAGGTTCTCGCTGGTGCCGTTGTTGAGCCCGATGGCGACATCGGCGATGTCGGCCAGCTCAAGCCCGAGCTTGTCGGTCTGCGCGTCGTACTTTTCGGGGACGTCGAAGAACATCCGCCGCGACATCCGGTCGCTGCCATAGGTCACCAGGGGGTGGGCGCCGAGCTTGCGCACCTGCACGGCGATGTTCTCGATCAGCTCCGCGTCCTGCGAGCGGCCGCTGACCAGCACGATCTCGCCTTCCTTGACCGCGGCGGACTGGGTCACCAAACGCTCGGCGAGCTGCTCAAGCTCCGCGGCCGACGGCTTGCCCACGCCGGGTGCGGTGGGTGCGGTGGTTGCGGCGGTTGCTGGGGGGGAAGTGGCCGGAGCGGCCGACGCGTTGGCGGCGTCCGGCGCGGGCTGCTTCTGGCATGACGCAAGCACGGCGCAGACAGCGACCGTGAGCGCGGCCGTGACGAGGGAACGGTTCATGGCGAGCCTCGCATGCCCGGAGCGGAGGGTCGGGCTGGGAGAGCCAACGCCAACGCTCAGGGCGAGCGGTCACCGTAAATCGGGCGACCGCCTCCCGCAATGGCCATCAGGCAGGGTGCCCATGCTCCTGCCGCAGGAATCGGTCGCCCCACTGCCAGGCCAGCGACAGGCCCAGGCAGGCCAGCAGCAGGCCGCCCCAGCCGGCCGACTGCGGCGACGGGTCCGGCCAGAGCGCGGCGAAGCCGGCCGCCCATGCATGGCCGTAGATCGCCACCGCGCCGACCGCGGCCAGTGCCAGCACGGCGACCAGGATCCGCAGCAACCAGCCTTCGACCCGTTCACCCAGGGTCTGCGTCGCCTCGACGCGGCGCACGATCTGCGCGGCCAGGTCGAACGGCACCGGCTCCATCGCCGGCGCCCGCAGCGCGCGGGCGATCAGGCGGTACTCGCCTACGCGCGGGTCGGCGGCGTCGAGCGGAACGCCCCGACGCTCCTGCTCCATGGCCCGTTCCTGTGCCTGCCACTCGCGCTCGATGCGCTGGGCATCGGCCGCGGCGTGCGGGTTGCCAATGGGCTTGTTGTGGTCGTCTGGCGTGTTCATGCGATGGCTCCCATCCGGGCCTGCAGGCGTTCGCGCAGGCGTGCCCGGCTCCGGAAAAGATGGCTCTTGATGGTGCCCTCGGCGAGGCCGGTGATGCGGGCGATCTCGACGATGGGTACTTCGTCCAGGTGATACAGCGTCAGCAAGGTCCGCTGCAAGGGCGGCAGCGCCTCGATTTCCTCGTGCAGTCCGGCGGCGATCTCGGCATCGGCGCAGGCGCCCTCGAGGTCGAAGCCGTCGCCGACCTGGTCGAGCAGCGACAGGCCATCCTCGTCGTCGCCGCTGTCGGCGATGGCGATGCGGCGCTTCTCGAGGTGGCGCTTGGCGACCGAGTAGGCCACTTGGCCGATCCACGACTTCAGCGCGCTCTCGCCACGGTACTGGTGCAGGCACTGATGCACCCGCAGGAACGCCTCCTGGCACAGCTCGCGGGTGTCCTCGGGCTGGCGGACCATGCGCTGGATGATGTGCCAGCACAGTCCCTGGTACTCGCGCACGAGACGCTCGAACGCGCCGGGCACATTACCCAGCACGTCTTCGACCAGCTTGCGGTCGTCTTCGGTCACAGCGATCCACCCGTCATGGGTATGTGGATACGCCGCGGGCCCGGATGGTTGCAATCGGCGGTGGATCTCGAAGGTGCCGCGGTCGGCTGCAACCGGCCCCGGCCCGGCCGTATCTGATGGCCTGAACCCGGAGCAATTTCCGACCACCGACCAAAGAGAACCACCATGGAATTCGAGATCCTGATTCCGATCACCCTGTTCATCTGCGTCACCTACGCCATCAAGGCCGTGGTCGACGCCCGCACCCGCGCCAAGCTGATCGCCGGCAACGGCTCGGAAGACCTGATCCGCAGCCTGGTCCAGGCCGAGGCGCTGCAGCGTCGCCACGCTTCGCTGCGCTGGGGCATCCTGCTCGTCGCACTCGGGCTGGGCTTCGCCCTGATCGAAGCGTTCGGCTGGCGCGAGGTCACCCCTGGCGTGGTCGCCGTGTTGCTGGGCATGACCGGCCTGGGCAACCTGCTGTCGTACGCAGCGGCGCGCAAGCTGGGTTGAGTCTGGACACTGGCGCGCCCGCCTTGTGCCGGGTTGAGTCCGGCACCGGCGTGCGCGCAAAGTGCCGGCATCAACCCTGCGGAGACGACGCATGATACCTGGCCGCAACAGCGTGCTGATCCCGATCGACGTCCAGCGCGGCTTCGATTACCCGCCATGGCCGGCGCGCAACAACCCGGCGATGGAGGGCAACGGCCAGCGCCTTCTGCATGCCTGGCGCGGCAGCGGCTTGCCGCTGATCCACGTTCGCCACGATTCGGTGGTCGAAGGCTCGTCACTGGCGCCCGGGCATCCGGGCAACGCCTTCCGTGACGGCTTCGAGCCACTGGCGGGCGAGGCGGTAGTCAGCAAGTCGGTCAATGCCGCCTTCATCGGCACCGACCTGGACCTGCGACTTCGCAGGCTCGGCATCGATACCGTGGTCATGTTCGGCATCAGCACCGACATGTGCGTGTCGACCACGGCACGCGTTGCCTCGAACATGGGCTATCGCACGGTGGTGGTCGGCGATGCCTGCGCCTGCTTCGACTTGCCCGATGGTGCTGGCGGAGTGATCAGCGCCGACGACATCCAGCGCGCGCACCTGGCGACGCTGCGGGTGGAGTTCGCCGAAGTCGTGGATACCGATGCGGTGATCGCGCAGTTGCGCGGCGTGGTGGTTAGTCCCTGAACTGACTCTCTAAAGAAGACGAAGGGCGAAGCATTGCTTCGCCCTTGCCCTTGCCCTTTCCCTCACCCCAACCCTCTCCCGCACGCGGGAGTGGGAGCCGGGCGTTACTTGCGATCGTTTGCGCTGGCGTCCCGCGCGGCGCGGAACTCCGAGGCGGAATCCCAGTTCGGCCAGCGGTCCGAATCGGCCAGGTCGTGGCCAACGGTGTACAGCAGTTGCAGGTCGCGGGCCATGCCGGTGAAGGTCCAGTCGGCTTCCCACTGGTCGGCCGGCTGGTGGTAACGGTCGGCCACGTACGCGTCTTCCATCTTCTTGCCCGCTTCCGGGCCGCCGTCGACCAGGTCGTTGCCCGAGCCGAACGAAATCGCCGGCACGCCACGCTTGGCGAACGGGAAGTGATCGGAGCGGAAGAAGTGGCCCGCTTCCGGCTTCGGATCGGTCACGTAGTCCAGGTTCCACTGCTTGGCGGTGGTGACCAGCTGGTCGAGCAGTTCCTGCTTGGCGCTGCCGGAGGTGGTGAAGTTGCGCGCCGGGCCGTGCGGATCGAGCGCGTCCATGTTGATCACGGCAACGGTCTTGCCCAGCGGGTACAGCGGCTTGGAGGCGTAGTACTCGGAACCGAGCAGGCCCTTCTCCTCGGCCGTCACGGCCAGGAACACGACCGAGCGGTCCGGCGCCGGCGCCTTGGCGAAGCCGCGCGCGAGCTCGAGCATCGCGGCGATGCCGGTCGCGTTGTCGACTGCGCCGTTGTAGATGGTGTCGCCCTTGGCATCGGGCTGGCCGACGCCGAGGTGGTCCCAGTGGCCGCTATAGATCACGGTCTCGTCCGGACGCTTGGTGCCGTCGAGGCGGCCGACGATGTTGTGCGAGGTGATCACTTCGCGGTTGACGTCGTACTTGGCCGACAGCGTCGCGCCCTTGAGTTCGACCGGCTTGAAGTCGCGCGTGGCGGCCTGCTTCTTCAGCGCCTCGAAGTCCTGGCCGGCGCCCTTGAACAGGGAGGCGGCGAAGTCGCGCTGGATCCAGCCTTCCATCATCGGATGCACCGATGCCGGGTCGTCGCGGACGACGTCGAACATGGTGTTGGTATTGGAGTTCTTCACCGTCGCCCAGCCGTACGATGCCGGCGCGGTTTCGTGGACGATCAGCAGGCCGAGTGCGCCCTGGCGTGCGGCTTCCTCGTACTTGTAGGTCCAGCGGCCGTAGTAGGTCATGGCCTTGCCGCCGAAGTCGCCGGCGCCGCTTTCGAAGTCCGGATCGTTGATCAGGACGACGGCGATCTTGCCCTTCAGGTCGACACCCTTGAAGTCGTCCCAGTTGCGCTCCGGCGCATTGACGCCGTAGCCGACGAACACCAGCGGTGCGTTGCTGATGTCGATCGCGGTGGTGCCGTTCTGCGCCGCTCGCACGGCGATCTGGTCGCCCTGGGTCAGCGGCTGCGACTTGCCGGCGACCTTCACCGACAGCTGCGGCGCGCCCTTGATCTCGGCGCGGGCCAGCGGCACGGCCTGGGTCCACTCGCGCTTGCCGTCCTTGAGGTCGCCACCGGGCTTGAGGCCGGCGGCCTTCATCTGCGCGACGACATACTCGACGGTCCTGGTCTCGCCTTCAGTGGCGGGGCCGCGGCCTTCGAACGCGTCGGAGGACAGCACCTTGACGTCGTTGGACAGGCGCTTGGGGTCGAAGGTCGGCGCCGACGGCTTGGCCGCGGACGCAGGATTGACTGCCAGCGCGATCGACAGCGCCAGCAGGGAAACGGCAGGAAACTTCATGGACGCTCTACCTGGTTGAGTCCGTCGATCTTAGGGAGCGCGGGCCGCCACGGCCACCATGACCAACGGCCCGGGCGCGCCGGGGTGCCAGCTGCTCCCTGGCCAACTGCTTGTGCACGGACCCTTCACGCGCAGACATTGCCGGATGAGTCCTGATGCCCCGGCTCGCACTCGCACCCATGACCCGGCCGTTACCATGGAACCCAGTGTTGCCGGCCGGTGGCTGGTTCCGGCTGCCGCCGGCGCGCACACTTTCCGCCTCGATGCCTGCGTGCCGCTCTTGCCAGCCGGCACGGGAGCGCCATGCGCTGCCACGACCTCTCCCCCGCCTGTCGTAGCAGGCACGATTCGGTGTTTTCCACGTGACCATTTCCTCCGCCGCATTGCCGATCGCGCGCCCACTCTGGCGCGACCGCACGCTCGTGCTCGCCGGTATCGTGCTGTCGGCGTTCAACCTGCGCACCGCGGTGACCTCGCTGACGCCGCTGCTCGACAGCCTCGGCGCAACACTCGCCTTCGGTTCGACCATGACCGGCGTGCTCGGCATGGTGCCGACCGCGGCGTTCGCGGTGTTTGGCGTCGCCACGCCGAGCATCGCCCACCGACTTGGCCTGGAACGCACCGCGCTGCTGGCGATGGTGCTGGCGACGCTGGGGCTGTTCGCGCGTGCGTTCGTCGGCGATACCTGGATGCTGCTGCTGACCTCGGCAGTGGCGCTGTCGGGCATGGGCATGGGCAACGTGGTGCTGCCGCCGCTGGTGAAGCGTTACTTCGCCGATCGAGTCGGCATGGTCAGCACGTTCTACATCACCGTGCTGCAGCTGGGCACGATCCTGCCGGCGCTGCTCGCGGTGCCGCTGGCAACCAGCATCGGCTGGCGCGCGTCGCTGGGCGGCTGGTCGCTGGTCGCGGCCGCGGCGGCGCTGCCCTGGATCGCAGTGCTGTGGATGGAACGCTTCGGTCATTCACGCCAGGCGCACGCGCTGGCGTATGCGCACGATTGCGCGGTGACGCCCGGCGATGAAGCACCGGAACTTCGGGCTCCGGCCGCAACGGGCCGGGTCTCGCGATCGCCGGTGGCATGGGGGCTGGCGCTGATGTTCGGCATGACCTCGCTGATCACCTACTCGATGTTCACCTGGTTGCCAAAGCTGCTGGTCGAGGCCGGTGGCAGCCCCGCGCTTGGCGGCAGCATGGTCGCGCTGTTCTCGACGCTGGGTTTGATCAGCGCGCTGGTGCTGCCGGCGGTCGCGGTTCGCGTGGCCAACCCCTATCCGATCGTGCTCGCCTGTGCGGTCGCCTATGTCACCGCGTTCACCGGCCTGCTGCTGGCACCGATGGCGGCGCCGTTCCTGTGGGTGGCGCTGCTGGGTCTCGGGCCGAGCACGTTCCCGCTGTCGCTGACGCTGATCAATCTGCGCACGCGTTCGCAGGTGGGTTCGGCGAAGCTGTCGGGCTTCATGCAGGGCGTGGGTTACAGCCTCAGCTGCCTGGGGCCGTTGCTGTTTGGCTTGCTGCACGAGGCGACGCACGGGTGGGGCTGGCCGTTTGCTTTCCTCGGACTGTGCCTGGCGGTGTTGCTCTTCGGCGGCTGGCTGGCTTGCCGGCCGCGGATGCTTGAGGACACCTGGTAGGCGCCATGGCGGTGACGGCATGCCCCGGGTGCCCCGGATCACGTCCGGGGTTACCCGGACTACGAATGAGGCAGGTTGCGGGTAACCTGTTGCGGCTTTTCATCGGCTGCGCCACATGTCCTTGCGTTCGATCTCTGCCGCCCGCTATGTCACGCCGCTGCGCGAGGGCGGGTCGCTGCCTGCGGTCATCGAAGGCGATGACGATGGCTTGTATGTGCTGAAGTTCAGCGGCGCGGGGCAAGGGCCGAAGGCGCTGGTCGCCGAACTCGTTGCCGGCGAGATCGCACGCGCGCTCGGATTGCCGATGCCGGAACTCGTCTTCGTCGAGCTCGATCCGGAACTGGCGCGTACCGAGCCCGACCCGGAGATCCAGGAGCTCATTCGTGCGAGCGCCGGGCTCAACCTCGCCCTCGACTACCTGCCCGGCTCGGTCAACTTCGACCCGGTCGCCGAGCAGGTCGATGGTGCGTTCGCTTCGGACGTGGTCTGGTTCGATGCCTTCGTCAGCAACGTCGACCGCAGCTTCCGCAATCCCAACCTGCTGGTCTGGCATCGCAAGCCGTGGCTGATCGATCACGGCGCCGCGCTGTATTTCCACCACGGCTGGGACGGCACGCCCAGCCACGCCGACAGCGCCTTTCCGATGATCCGTGAGCACGTGCTGCTGGCTCGCGCGGATGACATAGCCGCCGCCGATGCGCGACTGGCGACGAAACTGACCCGCGACGACTTCGCATCAATCATGGCGATGGTCCCCGATGCCTGGCTGGTCGGTGCCGACACGCCGGCCGATCCTGGCGAGCATCGCGCCGCGTACGTCGAGCATTTCCTGCAGCGCCTGGCGCATAGCCAGCGCTTCGTCGAGGAGGCGGTCAATGCACGCGCCTGAGTCGCCACGCCACGACACCTACGACTACGCGGTGATCCGCGTGGTCCCGCGCGTGGAGCGCGAGGAGTTCATCAACGTCGGCATCATCCTGTCGTGCGCCGGCGCGAAGTTCCTCGAGGCACGGATCGAACTGGACGAAGCGCGCCTGCTCGCGCTCGACCCGCACGTCGACCTGGACACGGTGCGGCGCCACCTGGCGG
This sequence comes from Lysobacter sp., assembly GCA_036524935.1. Taxonomy (GTDB): domain Bacteria; phylum Pseudomonadota; class Gammaproteobacteria; order Xanthomonadales; family Xanthomonadaceae; genus Lysobacter_J. The sequence continues at coordinate 35,595 of DATDBK010000209.1, forward strand.
CCATCGAAGTGATCTGCGCCGGCGGCCCCGGCAGCGGCCCGATCGGGCAGTTGCCGCAGCGCGCGCGCTTCCACTGGCTGACCGCCAAGCGCAGCTCGATCATCCAGACCGCGCCGGTGCACATGGGTCGCTGCCCCGCGGTCGGCTCGGCAATCGAACACCTGATGGCGAAGATGGTGCGGGTCGCCAAGGCCTGACCGGGCAAAAAAAAACCCGGCCGAAGCCGGGTTTTTGATTCATCCGGCGCGTGAGCGCCAGGACGAGGTCAACTCAGACCGGCTGGACAGCGTCGGCCTGCAGGCCCTTCTGGCCCTGGACGACGGTGAACGTGACCTTCTGGCCTTCCTGCAGGGACTTGAAGCCCGAGCCCTGGATCGAACGGAAATGGACGAACACGTCCTCGCCATTCTCGCGGCTGATGAAGCCGAAGCCCTTGGCATCGTTGAACCACTTGACGGTACCGGTTTCACGG
>DATDBK010000210.1:0-2452 GCA_036524935.1 Lysobacter sp.
CTGGGCGGAGTCGAAACGGAAGGTCTGGGCGAACATCGGGGACGTCGTGACACAATGCGGCAATACGCCGGGCAAGCGAGTATCGGGCCAGGGTCGGGCGAAGGTGTGAGAACTTCGTTAAGCAATTCGCACGAGGCAACCCTCGCCATGTCCCCCCTGCTGCCACTTGAACGCTTGCCTGACGGGGCTTTCGCCGAGGTCGAGGCGGTCATCGAAGGCGATGCCGAATCACTGATTCTGTATCGTGACGGTGATCACGTCCGGGCGTGGCTGAACATCTGCCCGCACGCGGGGCGCCGGCTGGACTGGGCGCCCGGGCAATTCCTCAAGAGCAAGGACGGCCTGCTGGTCTGCGCAGCGCACGGGGCCAGCTTCGAGCTGCGCGGCGGCGAGTGCGTGGCCGGTCCGTGCCGGGGCGAATCGCTGCGCGCGGTGACCGTGTCGGTGCGCGATGGTGCGGTGTGGCTGGACCAGCTGCAAACGTAGCGCGGGTAAGCGAAGCGCACCCGGGGCAGACGCGCACGATCCCGGGTGCGCTTCGCTTACCCGGGCTACGCAGCGAATCGAGCCAGCGGGTTCTTGGCGCACTCGCCCGTCAATACAACAGGTTGATCATCACCACGATCACCACCGTATAGATCAGCGACAGCGGGCCGCCGATCTTCCACAACTCCTTGCCGGTGTATCCCGCCGGTCCCGTGATCATCGAGATCACCGGGTTGGAGGCGGTCATGAAGTTGTTCGATGCCGACAGCGCCACGATCAGCGCGAACGCGACGGGATTGCCGCCGGCCGCCAGTGCCAGGTTGATCGCCAGCGGCACCGTCACGATGGTCGCGCCGACATGGCTGATCACCAGCGAGAACGCTGTCGTGAAGATGCCGACCAGGATCTCGATCAGCCACACCGGCGTGCCTGTCGGCAACCGCTCGATCGTATGGCCGGCCACCCACGCCGCCGCGCCGCTGGAGTCCATCGCCCAGCCCAGCGGGATCAGGCACGCCATCAGGAACACCGTCTTCCAGTTGATCGCGGCGTAGGCCTCGTCGATGTTGAGCACGCCGGCGACCAGCATGCCGGCCACGCCGGTCATCAGGGCGATCGACACCGGCAGGCGCGAGGACAGTGCCAGCAGCATCGAGATGGCGAAGATGGCCATCGCGATCTTGAACTTGTGCGGCCGCTGCTCGCCCTTCGGGTAGTCGGTGACCACCACCAGGTCCTTGCTCTCGGCGGCCTGCGCCAGGTCGGTCCAGATGCTGTGGAAGACCAGCATGTCGCCGGCGCGCAATGCCACGTCGCGGACGTTCTCGCGCAGCACGGCCTTTTCGCGGTTGATCGCCAGCAGGCTCAGGCCCATCTGCTTGCGCAGCTGCAGGTCGCGGCCGTTCTTGCCGATGAACTTCGACGTTGCCGGCACCACTGCTTCGGAGATGCCGGCGCGGCTGGGATTGAACAGGTCGCCGAAGTTGCGCAGGCGCGAGGACAGGCGCAGGAAATGGTTCTGGGCGAAGTCGCTGACCTGCTGGCGCGGGCCCATCGCGCCGAGCACGCTGCCGACCCAGATGCGGGTGTCCGCCGGCGGCGCCAGGCGCGACTCGCTGTCGCTCTTCAGCGCCAGCAGCAGCGGCGCGTTGTGCAGCGCCTCGGCTTCGCCCAGCGACATGCCGACCAGCGGGCTGTCGGCGGTCACCGTGAGTTCGTAGACATCACCGTCGATACCGTAGGCGTTGGCAAAGTAACTCTGCGTGCGCGCCGGCGTGGCGCCTTTGCCGTCTTCGTCGCGCAGGCGCTTGTCGCCGAAGAAATGGAAGTAGGCCAGCGACGCGCCGAGCAGGGCCAGGCCGATCGGCAGCGGCGCGAACATCTTCAGCGGTTCGATCGTGGCCGCGCCCGAGGGCAGGTTGCTGTTGGCGGCGATCAACAGATCGTTGAGCAGGATCAGCGGAGAGTTGCCGACCATGGTCAGGCCGCCGCCCATCACGATCGCGCAGGCGATCGGCAGCAGCAGTCGCGGCAGGGTCAGGCCGGTGCGTGAGGACAGGCGCGCGGCGACGGGCATGTACAGCGCCATCACCGACGGGTTCTGCATGATCGAGGAGTTGATGCCGGCGACCGCGCTGGTCAGCAGCAGCAATCGCTGTTCGACGCCGTGTGCGCGCCGCAGCAGCCAGCCGGCCAGACGGTTGAGCGCGCCGGTGCGGTCGAGGCCGGCGCCGAGGATCATGGTTGCGATGATGCTGATCACCGCGTTGCCGGAGAAGCCGTTGAACAGCTCTTCCGGCTCGACCAGGCCCGACAGGCCCAGCAACACCAGCACGACCAGGGCCACGACGTCGGCGCGGATGCGCTCGAACAGGAACATCACCATCGTGAAGCCCACCAGCCCGAGCACGAGCTTCATGTCGGTGGTGAGCGTCAGCGCGGTATCCATGCCGGGGCGTTAGCGACT
>DATDBK010000211.1:0-17959 GCA_036524935.1 Lysobacter sp.
TGGTCGCGCGGATGTTCTCGCACCACCAGTTGTTGTTCATCTCGTTGACGCGGTCGATGAGGATGAAGCCCGGCTCGGCGTAGTCATACGTCGAGACCATGATCATGTCCCACAGGTGGCGGGCACGGATGTGGCCGTAGACCTTGCAGGCCACCAGACCGTCGTCGCGGACAATGTAGTTGCGGTGGGTCGGCCACTCGCGCCACACGACCTGGGTCGCGTCGTCGAGGTTGACGTCGCCCTTTTCCTTCATGTTGACCGGGAACACCAGCGGCCAGTCGGCGTCGGTATCGACGGCCTCCATGAAGCCATCGGTGATCAGCAGCGACAGGTTGAACTGGCGCAGGCGGCCGTCTTCGCGCTTGGCGCGGATGAAGTCCTTCACGTCCGGGTGGGAGACGTCGAACGTGCCCATCTGCGCGCCGCGACGGCCACCGGCCGAGGACACGGTGAAACACATCTTGTCGTAGATATCCATGAAGGACATCGGGCCGGAGGTGTAGGCGCCGGCGCCGGCGACGAACGCGCCGCGCGGACGCAGCGTCGAGAATTCATAGCCGATGCCGCAGCCTGCCTTGAGCGTCAGGCCGGCTTCGTGGACCTTCTCCAGGATCCCGTCCATCGAATCCTCGATGGTGCCCGAGACCGTGCAATTGATGGTCGAGGTGGCCGGCTTGTGCTCGAGCGCACCGGCGTTGGACGTGATGCGGCCAGCGGGAATGGCCCCGCGGCGCAGCGCCCAGACGAAACGCTCGTTCCAGTACTGCTGCTTCTCGGTATTGGGCTCGGCATCGGCCAGGGCCCTGGCGACGCGCTGGTATGTGGCGTCGATATCGGAATCGACCGCCTTCCCCGTCTTGGTCTTCAGCCGGTACTTCTTGTCCCAGATGTCCTGGGAAGCGGGCTGCATCGGGATCTCCCTCTCGAGGTCCCCCCCTGCAACCGCGGCCGTCTTGACCGCCTCGAGGCGCACTGTGCTCATGCCTGTCCTTTCTCCTCGTTCTGGCAACGGATCGGGACCGCCGCCGGTGGATTCTTATAGTGGGTGCCGCTCTGCCGGAAGTGGCTCAAACACCGCCGACGGCCATGCCCGCGATCGCGTTTTGCACGTCCGCGAAGCACTGGTTCTGGTTCGAATCTGGGCTCATCTTGCTCCCGTTCCGCGCCATCCCCCGAGGACGCTGACAGTACCGCAACTTTAAGCCAGGAAACCCTGACTTTGGGCTCCCGCCGCCGACAAACCACTACATGTAGTGGCCGAGGCGAGGGTTCAAGCTAAACCCGGTGCCGAATTTAGTCAACGGTTTTTTGATCGCAGTCACAATGCGTGACGGGCGTCAGCGACGCAGTGCGGCAGGTGCACTTGCATCGCGTGCCTGCTGCCGCGATTCACGCTGCGGGGGGCTGCGGGATCGCCACGGATGCCGGAAACTTCATGGCCTATTTAGTGGTCTTGCCGGAGACTGTGGGCCGTTCAGCCGCGTCGTGCGGCATGGGCCCAACCTTCCTTTCAGCCAGAACGACGCGATGCGCCCTCTGCCGACCCTGCTTACCCTCTCCCTCGCCGCCGCCTTCGGTGGTTTCGCTGCCACCGCGATCCGCGACGGGCTGGAAACACCCGTGCAAGCGGCGCCTGCCGCCGCGACCGCGGTCCCGGCCGTCGCCGCGTTGCCGGCCGTGGTCAGCGGCCAGCCGCTGCCTTCGCTGGCGCCGATGCTGGCGAAGGTCACCCCGGCCGTGGTCAGTGTCCACACCAAGCAGCGGGTCAAGGTCAGCCCGTTCGGCGGCGACCCGATGTTCCGCCGCATGTTCCCGGAGCTCACCCAGGAACGGATCAACGAGTCGCTCGGCTCGGGCGTGATCGTCGACGCCCAGCGCGGCTACGTGCTGACCAACCACCACGTGATCGAGGGCGCCGACGAAGTGTCGGTGACGCTCGCCGACGGCCGCACGCTGAAGGCCGAGTTCCTCGGCTCGGACCCCGACACCGACGTGGCCCTGATGCGCATCGCCGCGCCCAACCTGATCGCGCTGCCGCTGGCCAACTCCGATGCGCTGCGGGTTGGCGATTTCGTGGTCGCGGTCGGCAACCCGTTTGGGATCGGCCAGACGGTCACCTCCGGCATCGTCTCCGCGGTCGGCCGCACCGGCCTGCGCGGGCTCGGTTTCCAGAACTTCATCCAGACCGACGCCTCGATCAATCCGGGCAACTCCGGCGGCGCGCTGGTCAACCTCAACGGCGAACTGGTCGGCATCAACACCGCCAGCTTCAACCCGCGCGGCTCGATGGCCGGCAACATCGGCCTGGGCTTCGCCATTCCCACCAGCCTGGCGCGCAACATCATGGGCCAGCTGATCGCCAACAACGGCGTGGTCATCCGCGGCACGCTGGGGCTGGAATCGCAGACGGTCGATGCAAAGCTCGCGCAGGGCCTGGCCCTGGAGGAAGCGCGCGGCGCGCTGGTGTCGCGGGTGTACTCCGGTGGCGCCGCGGCCACCGCCGGGCTCAAGCCGGGCGACGTGATCGTCGCCGCCAACGGCGAGCGCATCGACGACCCGGATGCGCTACGCAATTTCGAAGGCCTGCAGGCAGTCGGCAGCCGCGTCGCACTCGACGTGCGCCGTGATGGCAAGGTGATCCAGATGAATGTCGCGCTGCGCGAGCAGCCCAAGTCGTTCCAGGGCCTGGAGCTGGACCCGCGCCTGGCCGGCGCGACCTTTGCCGAACTGCCCGAGCGCCTGCGCCAGTCAGGCTATGCCGGCGTGCTGGTCGAATCGGTCGCGCGCGGCAGCCGCGCCGCGCAGAACGGCCTGCAGAAGGACGACATCGTGAGCGCCGCCACCGCCGGTTCGTTCGAGGATCTTTCAGGTTTCCGCGCCAGCTTCACACAGGCTCCCGCACAGTTGATCCTGCGCGTCGTACGCGGCGGCCGGCAGGGCAACTTGCCGATGCAGTGACATTTCGGTCACTTTGAGCAGGACGGACCTGCGACCTTGGAGGAGCACCTGATGAATTCCACCCCCAGCGACGGCATGAAGACCCATCTCGGCGAAGCCGGCGGACACCTGAAGCAGGCAGCGGCCGATGCCGGCGACGCACTGCGCGGTGCGGCAAGCGCGGCCGGCGACGAACTGCGTGTCGGCAGGGCGAACGTGAAAGCCGACCTGGCCGACAGCGCGCTGTCGGGGATTGCCGCAGCCGAACAGGCCGGTGGCGTTGCCCGCGAGCAGGTGGATGCCCTGATGGACAAGGGCCGCGACCTGGTCGACAGCGCCGCCGAGCTGATCCGCGAGCGCCCGCTGGCATCGTTCGGCGTCGCCTTCGCCGCCGGCTGGATCATCGCCAAGCTCGCCCGCAGCGGCGACAAGTAAGCACACGTGAGCCAGGTCGGGGACGATCGCGAGCCTGAGGCTTCGGCTCCGCCGCCCGACCTCGGCGAGTCGCTGCGCGAACTGGGCGCCACCGCGCGCGCCAGCCTTGGCGCCGCGGGCGATTCGGCCAAGGCACTGCGCAGCCTCGTCGCGGCCGACCTGTCGCTGGCACGCAGCGCGCTCGGGCGCGCCCTCGCCTTCACCGGCATGGCGATTGTGTTTGGCGCCTCGGCATGGCTGTTCCTGATGGGCAGCCTGGTGGCGTTCCTGACCAGCCTGGGTTTGTCGTGGTTGCTGGCGATGATCATCGCCGCGTTGCTCAGCCTGGCCGTGACCGGCTACGCCTGCTGGCGCGCGATGCATTATTTCGACCACACGCGCCTGCAGGCGACACGGCGGCAGTTGGCCCGCCTGGGCATTGGCGAGCTGTCGGACCTGATGCCCAGCCCGGGTTCCAGCGAGTCGGCGCGCGAGGTCCACAAGCGCCATGCGCAGACTGCGTCGGGTGAACCCAAGAAAGACCGGCAGGGCATCGACGTGGCGCCGCCATGACATCACGCCCACGAATGACCCTGCGCCAGCGAGATCGCCATGCGCTTTGAACAGCTGATCCAGAAGGTCGACCAGGCCGAGGACGTGCTCGAGGCGAGCGAGCGCCGCGTCGCCGACACGCTGGGTGGATTGCGCGATTCCTGGCGCGAGGCGTGGACACCCGGCCGGATCGTCATCGCCGGGCTGGTCGCCGGGTTCGTCGTTGGCCGCGCCGAACCGATACGCGCGCTGTCGAAGAGCGGCGGGCTGATGCAGATGATCACGATGGTGTCGGGCCTGTTCGCCGGTGGCAGCGCCCAGGTCGCGGCCGAAGGTGCCGAGCAGGCCGCTGCCAGCGCCGAACAGGCAGCGGGTGTGCCGTCGGGTGCTTCGGCGGGCGTGGCCGCGGGCACGCCGGCCATGAGCGCCGACGACGAGGATGCGGCGACGCTGGCGCGCGCCGAGGCCACCGTGCAAGCTGCACGCGTCGCCATCGTCGATCCGGTCGAACCTTGAGCACCCCCGAAGCCACACCGTCCGACCTGGAACCGTCCGGCGACGGCGAGCCGCAGCCTGCGCCTGCGCAACCGCGGCCGCGCTCGAGCAGCTCGGCGGTGGTGCTGGCGACGCTCGCCGTCGGCTACACGTTGTGGGCTGCGCAGGAACTGGTCCTGCCGGTCCTGCTGGCGATGTTCTTCGCGCTCATCGGCAACCCGATCATCCGCGCCCTGCAGAAGCTCTACGTGCCGCGCTTCATCGGCGCGGTGCTGGTGCTGGTCGGCGGACTTGCCGCGGCGGGGATGCTCGGCAACCAGCTGATCGAACCGGCCGGCGAATGGGTGCGGCAGGTGCCGCGGGAAATGAAGTCGATCGCGCCGAAGCTGCGCGACCTGACCAAGCCGATGCTCGACGCCAACAAGGCCGCGCAGAACATCGCCCGCGCCGCCGGTGGCGAAAGCACCGGAAAGCCGGTGCAGGTGATCCGGACCGAACTCAACGAGCCCTACAAGGCGCTGACCGCGACACCGCGGCGGGTGGCCTCCGTGCTTGCGGTGGTGCTGCTCACTTTCTTCTTCATGGTCTATGGCGAAAGCCTGCAGCGCAACGCGATCGCGCTGCTGCCGACGCGCCAGCAGAAGAAGCTCACGGTCGACATCCTGCATTCGATCGAGCGCGAGATCTCGCTCTACGTGCTCACCATCACCCTGATCAACATCACCCTCGGCCTGGCCCTGTCCGGCGCGCTGTACTGGCTCGGCGTGCCGCTGCCGGAGGCGCTGCTGTGGGGCACGATGGCGGCGATCCTCAATTTCGCGCCCTACGTGGGCCCGCTGATCGGCATCGTGATCATGCTGCTGATGGGCTTCGTCGCCTTCGACAAACTGCTGCCGTCGCTGCTGCCGGCGGGCATCTACCTGGTGCTGCACACCATCGAGGGCCAGATCGTCACCCCGATCGTGCTCGGCCGGCGCATGCGCCTGTCGCCGCTGGTGCTGATCCTGGCGCTGATGCTGTTCGGCTGGCTGTGGGGAATCGTCGGCCTTCTGCTGGCGGTGCCGCTGCTGGTGTGCGTGAAGCTGGTGCTGGCGCGGATCGAGGGGATGGGCGGCTGGGCGCGACTGTTGGAGTGAGCTGGGCGTTCGGGCCCCGGGTGCGCTTCGCTTACCCGGGCTACGCCCTCAAGCAAGTCGTAGCCCGGGTAAGGCCGCAGGCCGCACCCGGGATCGGGGACGTGCGGCCCCCTAAAGTCCTGGACATTGCGGCCGATAAGGGCTGAAGCGCGCCGTTTGTGACCATTGCCAGGGAATTCGCCGGGATCACCGGGTGAAGGGGGCACCTGCTGTAAACAGGCTAAAATCTCGCCATGCATTTCCCCGTTCGCGCCATCACCCTCGACCTCGATGACACCCTGTGGCCGTTCGCCCCGATCGGGGCGCGGGTCGAGCAGGTGCTGCATGCATGGCTGCTGCTGCATTGTCCTGGCACCGCCGAGCGTTTCCCGATCGCAGCGATGCGCGAACTGCGCGAGCGCGTGTTCGTCGAGCGTCCCGACCTCTCCCATGACTTCAGCCAGCTGCGCAAGCTGAGCCTGGTGCGGGCGATGGAACTGAGCGGCGACGATCCGGTCCATGCCGACGCCGCGTTCGAGGCGTTCTACGTCGAGCGCAACCGCGTCGAGTTCTACCCCGATGCGCTCGCCGCGCTCGAGCGGCTGGCCGCGCGCGTGCCGCTGGCGGCGATCAGCAACGGCAATGCCGACCTGTCGCGCGTCGGCGTCTCGGCGCATTTCGCCTTCCAGCTCGGCGCGCGCGAGCACGGCACGCCCAAGCCTGCGGCGAGCATCTTCCACGCGGCATGCCGCCAGCTCGACCTCGCCCCGGGCGACGTCCTGCACGTTGGCGACGACATCGAAATGGACGTGGTCGGCGCTTACCGTGCCGGCATGCGCAGTTGCTGGATCAATCGCGACGGCGCGCGCTGGCCGCATTCCGACATTCGTCCCGATCTCGAATTCACCACGCTCGCCGAACTGGCCGACTGGCTGGACATCGCACCACAACCGGAACTCCTTACCGCATGAGCATCCCGCACGGTTTCGCCGACGCCAGCACCGCCAGCCTGCCGCTGCACGTGGTCAGCCGCGACACGATCGGCCAGTGGCGCGCGACGCAGGAGGCTTCGGCACTGGCCTGGCTCGACGCACAGGGATTCGACGGCTCGGCGTGGACGGCAATCACCCTGCCCTCCGCCGACGGCGGCATCGCCGCAGCGGTGATCGGGGTCGCCGACCTGCTCGACCCTTACTCGTACGGCCACGCGCCTTACGCGCTGCCGCTGCGCGCGTGGTCGCTGGCGACGGACCTGCCGGCCGCGGCACGCTCTGCACTGCATCTGGGCTGGGGCCTGGGCAGTTACCGTTTCAACCGTTACAAGCAGCCGCTGCGCCAGCCGGCGCAACTGCAATCGCAGGGCGACGATGAGACATTCGCCCAGCTTGCCGCCTGCGTGCGCGTGCGCGACCTGGTCAACACACCGACCGAGGACATGGGCCCGGACCAGCTCGAGCAGGTCGCCTGCGAACTGGCCGAGCGCTTCGGCGCGAAGATCGAAGTCGTCAGCGGCGATGACCTGCTCACGCGCAACTTCCCGGCGATCCATGCGGTCGGTCGCGCCAGCCATCGCGCGCCGCGCCTGATCGAACTGAACTGGGGTGACGAATCGCACCCGCACGTCGCCATTGTCGGCAAGGGCGTGTGCTTCGACACCGGCGGCCTGGACCTCAAGCCGGCCGACGGCATGCGCAACATGAAGAAGGACATGGGCGGCGCCGCCCATGCCATCGCCCTGGCCGAGCTGGTGATGACGCGCAAGCTGCCGCTGCGCATGACGTTGCTGGTGCCGGCCGTCGAGAACGCCGTCGGTCCCAATGCGTTCCGTCCGGGCGAAGTAGTGGCCACGCGCCAGGGCATGTCGGTGGAGATCGACAACACCGACGCCGAGGGCCGCGTGATCCTGTGCGACGCCCTGACCTACGCCGCCGAGCGGAAGCCGGCGCTGCTGCTCGACTTCGCCACGCTCACTGGCGCTGCGCGCATCGCGCTGGGCCCGGACCTGCCGGCGCTGTACAGCAACGACGAAGACGTCGCGCGGCTGTGGCTGGAGTCCGGAATCGAGCAGCGCGATCCGCTCTGGCGCATGCCGTTGTGGCGCCCGTACCTGCGCTACCTGACCAGCACCGTCGCCGACATCGCCAACGGCGGGCCATCGAAGATGGCCGGCAGCGTCACGGCCGCAATCTACCTGGAGCGCTTCGTCCCGGCTGCGCAGAAGTGGGCGCACCTGGACGTCTACAGTTGGAACGACAGCGATCGCCCGGGCCGTCCGGCCGGCGGTGAAGCGCAGGGGCTGCGCGGTGCGTACGGGCTGCTCAGGAAGCTGTCCTCGACGTAGCGGTGACGGGGACCCGGGTGCGCTTACCCGGGCTACGGTCCAACCCGCGGCGGTCCATCACGTAGCCCGGGTAAGCGCAGCGCACCCGGGGACAGTCAGTGGTAGCGATACCCATCATGGATCTGGCCGGTTCCTTCACAAACTGACTTCCGGCAGGTTGGCGCAATCGGTTCGCTGACGGCACACTAGGCGCCGTCTTGCGTCTGGTGTGCATATGACTGCCTCGTCCGACCTGCTCAAGGAATTGCGCATAGACCGTAGCGCGCCACCGCCGCCGGCTTCACGCCGTGGCTTGTGGATCGCGCTCGCTGTCGTTGCGGGTGTACTCGTACTCATTATTGCCGCGTGGGCCGTATTCGGCCGCGATCGCGCGGTCGAAGTCCAGACCGCCACGGTCACTGCCATCGGCAACGGCGGCAACGCCTCGGTGCTCGATGCGACCGGTTATGTCGTCGCCCGCCGCATGGCGACGGTGTCGGCGAAGATCACCGGCAAGGTCCGCGAGGTGCTGATCGAGGAAGGCCAGAAGGTCGAGGAAGGCCAGGTCATGGCCACGCTCGATCCGATCGACGCCAACGCCGAACGCACGCTCGCCAATGCCCAGGCCGGTGCCTCGCGCAGCCAGGTCGACAGCGTGCGTGCGCGCCTGGCCGAGGCAGAAGCCAATGCCCGCCGGCTGTCGACACTGGTCAACCAGCAGCTGGTGTCGAAGGCGCAGTACGACGAAGCCATCGCCGCACGCGATTCGCTGCGCGCCGAGCTGACCACCTCCGAGCGCAACGCCAAGGTCGCCGGCGACCGCCTGCACATCGCCGACCTCGGCGTCGACAACACGATCGTGCGCGCGCCGTTCGCCGGCGTGGTCACGGCCAAGGCCGCGCAGCCGGGTGAGATCGTCTCGCCGCTGGCCACCGGCGGCTTCACCCGCACCGGCATCGGCACCATCGTCGACATGGATTCGCTGGAGATCGAGGTCGAAGTCGGCGAAGCCTTCATCGGCCGCGTGCAGCCGAAGATGCCGGTCGAGGCGACGCTCAACGCCTACCAGGACTGGAAGATCCCGGCCGAGGTGATCGCGATCATCCCCGCCGCCGACCGCGGCAAGGCCACGGTCAAGGTGCGGGTTGCGCTAAAGACCAAGGATCCGCGCATCGTTCCCGACATGGGCGTGCGCGTGAGCTTCCTCGAAGCGGGCAAGCCGGACGCACCGAAGCAGAAGCCGGGCGTGCTGGTGCCGGCGGCGGCGATCACCACCCGCGACGGCAAGCAGCTCGCATTCGTGGTCGCCGAGGAAAAGGCCATGCAGCGCGAGGTCACCGTCGGCCGCAGCCTCGGCGAAGACCGCGAGATCACCCAGGGCCTCGCAGGCGGTGAGACCGTCGTGCTCGATCCTCCCGCCAGTCTCGCCGACGGCGACCGCGTCAAGGTCGCTGCGGCCGGCGCCGAGTCGGACAGCGACGCCGCAAGCGAATAAGAAAGACGCAATCCAACGAAGCAATCCACGCAGTTCCTCCTCCTACCGTTTCGAGGACGTCGCAATGTCTACGCTGGTTTCGATCCGCAATCTCAGGAAGACCTATCAACGCGGTCCGGAAAAGGTGGAGGTGCTGCACAGCATCGACCTCGACATCCCCAAGGGCGACTTCGTCGCACTGATGGGCCCGTCCGGTTCGGGCAAGACCACCCTGCTCAACCTCATTGGTGGCCTCGACTCCCCCAGCGGCGGTGAGATCCAGGTGGAAGGCCAGCGCATCGACACGCTGAGCGGCGGCAAGCTGTCGCAGTGGCGCAGCCACAACGTCGGCTTCGTGTTCCAGTTCTACAACCTGATGCCGACCCTCAACGCGCAGAAGAACGTCGAGCTGCCGCTGCTGCTGACCAAGCTGTCGTCGGCGCAGCGCAAGCGCAACGCCGAGATCGCGTTGCAGCTGGTCGGCCTGGCCGATCGCGGCAAGCACCGCCCGAACGAACTGTCGGGTGGCCAGCAGCAGCGCGTGGCGATCGCCCGCGCGATCGTCTCCGACCCGACCCTGCTGATCTGCGACGAACCGACCGGCGATCTCGACCGCCAGTCGGCCGAGGAGATCCTGGCACTGCTGCAATCGCTCAATCGCGACCACGGCAAGACCATCATCATGGTCACCCACGATCCCAAGGCCGCCGATCACGCCCAGCGCACGATCCATCTCGACAAGGGCACCCTGGTCGAGCGTGAGCTGGCAGTGGCGCACTGATACATCGAAAGCCCTTCTCCCGCGAGCGGGAGAAGGGTCATCTGAGATTCGAGGAAGCAGAGATGAAATACCTGCACCTGATCTGGGCCGCGCTGTTCCGCAGCAAGACCCGCACGTTCCTGACACTGCTGTCGGTGGTGACCGCATTCCTGCTGTTCGGGATGCTCGACTCGGTGCGCGTGGCGTTCAACTCCAGCGCCAACGTCGCCGGCTACGACCGCCTGATCACCACTTCCAAGCTGTCGATCACCCAGTCGTTGCCCGTCCGCATGCAGTCGCAGATCGAGCAGGTTCCGGGCGTGGCAAAGGCCTCGTTCGCGACCTGGTTCGGTGGCATCTACCAGGACCCGAAGAACTTCTTCCCGAACTTCTCGGTCGGCCCGGGCTACATCGAGCTGTATCCGGAGTACATCATCCCGCCCGAGCAGCTGAAGGCGTTCTACGCCACCCGCGACGGCGCCATCGTCGGCGAGGCACTGGCCAAGCTGCACGGCTGGAAGATCGGCGACAACATCCCGCTGCAGGCAACGATCTTCCCGACCAAGGGCAGCAACAACTGGACCTTCAAGCTGGTCGGCATCTTCAAGCTCGCCGACAACAGTCGCAAGGGCGAAGAGAAGCAGTTGATGTTCAACTGGAAGTACTTCGACGAGGCCAACGATTTCAGCAAGGGCCAGGTGCACTGGTACGTGGTCGACCTGGTCAACGCCAACCAGTCGACCCAGGTCGCGCGCGCGATCGATGCGCTGTCGGACAACTCCGACCACGAGACCAAGACCCAGACCGAGCAGGCCTTCAACCAGGCCTTCTTCAAGCAGATCGGCGACATCGGCCTGATCGTCACCTCGATCATGGCCGCCGTGTTCTTCACCCTGGTCCTGCTGACCGGCAACACCATGGCGCAGGCGGTGCGCGAGCGCATCCCTGAGCTGGCGGTGCTCAAGACGATCGGCTTCTCCAACCGCAGCGTGCTGTGGCTGGTGCTGGCCGAGGCGACGCTGCTGGTGGTCATCGGTGGCCTGATCGGCCTCGGCATCGCGGCGATCGTGATGCCGGCGGTGAGCGCGGCCAGCATGGGCCTGATCCAGCTGCCGCACATGCCGCGCGCGACCTGGTTGATGGGGCTGGGCCTGATGCTCGCCATCGGCGTCGGCGTGGGCCTGCTGCCTGCCCTGCGCGCGATGCGCCTGAACATCGTCGATGCCCTCGCGGGCCGATAAGGAGACGACATGAGCCGCATGAAGAAATGGCTGGGCAATCTTGGCGTGTTGCTGGCGCTGCTCGCCGGCCTGGTGGTGTGGACGATGCTGCCCTGGTACGGCGTACTCGCCGTGGTCGTGGCGCTGGTGCTGTGGCTGCTGCTGACGCGTACCGGCCGGCTGGCGCTGGAGGCGGCGAAGATCGGCGTTGCCAGCCTGCCGCAGCGCTGGGGTCCATCGGCAGTGATCGTGGTCGGCATCGCCGGCGTGGTCGGCGTGCTGGTGGCGATGCTGGCGATGGGCGCGGGCTTCGAGGCAACGCTCAAGCAGACCGGCAACGACCAGACCGCGATCATCCTGCGCGGTGGTTCGCAGGCCGAGACCAACTCGGTGATCACCCGCGACCAGGTGCCGCTGATCAGCTCGCTGGCCGGCATCGCCAAGGGGTCTGACGGTCGTCCGGCGCTGTCGCCGGAACTGTCGCAGGTGGTGAACATGGTCACCAAGGCCGACCACACCGACGCCAACGCGCAACTTCGCGGCGTTGGCGAGGCAGCGTGGGCGCTGCGTCCGCAGGTGAAGATCGTCGAGGGCCGCAAGTTCAACCCCGGCATGCGTGAGCTGGTCGTCGGCCAGGGCGCGAAGAAGCAGTACGTCAACATGGAAGTCGGCAAGCAGCTCGAGCTGGCCAACCAGATGTGGACCGTGGTCGGCGTGTTCGCCTCCGGCGACTCGCACGATTCGGAACTGTGGGCCGACGCCGACACGCTCGGTTCGACCTATCGCCGCAACGCGTTCCAGTCGGTGACGGCAAAGCTCGATGGCAAGGACGGTTTCACAAAGCTCAAGGCCGCGATGGCCGCCGACCCGCGCCTGAAGCTCGACGTCGACACCACCCGCCACTACTACGCCAAGCAGTCCGAGGGCCTGAGCAAGTTCCTCAAGATCCTCGGCACGATCATTGGCGGGATCATGGCGGTCGGCGCGGTGTTCGGCGCGTTGAACACGATGTACGCGGCGGTGGCCGGTCGCGCGCGCGAGATCGCGACCATGCGGGCGATTGGTTTCCGCGGCCTGCCGGTGGTGGTGGCGGTGATGCTGGAAACGATGTTGCTGGCATTGCTCGGCGGCCTGATCGGCGGCGCGATTGCCTGGCTGATCTTCAACGGCTATAGCGTGTCGACCCTGGGCAACAACTTCAGCCAGGTGATGTTCCAGTTCAAGGTCTCGCCGGAGTTGCTGTGGAACGGCCTGAAGTGGGCACTCGGCATCGGCCTGGTCGGGGGCCTGTTCCCGGCGCTGCGCGCCGCGCGCTTGCCGGTGACGGAGGCGTTGCGCGCGGCGTGATCGCGAGACAGTTGCTGCAAACAAAAAGGGGCGCTTCGGCGCCCCTTTTCATTGGTTGCGAAGTAGCCCGGGTGAGCGCAGCGCACCCGGGGCCGACACGCACCAATCCCGGGTGCGCTTCGCTTACCCGGGCTACAAATGCGTCGCGGCGCAGGCTCGCAAGTTCACATCAGGCCGGCCGGGCCGACATCCTGCGCGCGCGCATCAAGCCATCGATCGCGAAGATCGCCAGCGCCACCCAGATGAAAACGAAGCCGGTGGCGCGGTCGCGGTTGAACGCTTCACCGAAGAACAGCACGCCGAGCAGGAACTGGATCGTCGGGGCGATGTACTGCATCAGCCCGACCACCGACAGCGGCACGCGCCGCACCGCAAAGGCGAAGCCGATCAGCGGCAGCGCGGTCAGCGCGCCACCGAAGACGAGCAACGCATCCACGCCCAGTCCCCAGCCGCTGGCGAAGTGGCCGCTGCCGTGCGTCTCGAACCACAGCAGCGCCGCCAGCGCCGGCAGGAACAGGTACACGCTCTCCACGCCCAGGCCGCTGACCGCATCGACGGCAACGAGCTTGCGGATCAGCCCGTACAACGCGAACGACAGCGCAAGACCAATCGCGATCCACGGTGGCTGGCCGTACTGCCAGGTCAGCCAGGCCACGCCGGTTGCCGCCAGCGCCACCGATAGCCACTGCATGCGGTTGAGGCGCTCGTGCAGGAAGGCCACGCCGAACAGCACGCTCACCAGCGGGTTGATGAAGTAGCCCAAGCTGCTCTCGACCACGTGGCCGGCATTGACCGCCCAGATGTACAGGCCCCAGTTGCAGGCAATGAGCGTGCCGCTGAGCGCGAGCATCCACGCCGCGCGCGGCCGCGCGAGTGCCGTGCGCAGCCAGCCGCGGCCCTGCTTCCAGGCCAGCCACGCAGCGACCAGCAGCGCGCTCCACACGATCCGGTGCATGACGATCTGCAGCGACGGCACCACCTTGAGCAGATGCCAGTACAGCGGCATCAGTCCCCACAGCACGAACGAGGCAGCGGCGATCCAAAGCCCGCTACGCGCGGCAGCGTGGTCGCTCATGCCGCCGGTTCCGAAGGTGCCTGCTCCGATGAAGACGCCGGTGCCGGCGCCGGCTTGCCAGCGCGCGCCTTCGCCAGCGTGATGATGACCACGCCGACCAGGATCACCGCCATCGCACCGAGGTCATGCGCGGTGAAGTGCTCACCACCGATCAGCGCGCCGAACATCACCGCGATCGGCGGATTGACGTAGGCATAGCTGGTCGCAAGGGCCGGCCGCACGTGGTGCAGCAGCCAGATGTAGGCGGTGAAGCCGAAGATCGAGCCGGCCACGACCAGATACAGCAGCGCGGTGGTCGCGCTCGCGCTCGGCATCGCGGTCATGCGCTCACCGTGCAGCATGGCGGCGATGAGCATCCAGATGCTGCCGGTGAGCATCTGCCCGGCAGCCGACATGAACGGTTGCGGCAGGTCCTGGTCGCGGCTCCAGATCGAGCCCCATGCCCACGCGATCGGCGCGATCACCAGGCAGACCAGCCCGAGCATCGACGACGCCAGCTTGCCGCCGGCGTTGAGCCAGAGCACGCCAAGGAAACCGATGATCAGGCCGACCCATTCGATCTTCGACGGATGACGGCCGCGCAGCATCGCGAAAACGCCGGCGAACAGCGGCATCGAGGCGACGGCGATCGCGGCCAGGCCGGAGCCGACTTCGGTCTCGGCCAGGTTCACCAGGCCGTTGGACAGCAGCACCATCCAGATCGACAGGATCCACAGCGTGCGCCACTGCTTGCCGGTCGGCTTCGGCACGCCGCGCCAGCGCAGCACTGCGTACATGATCGCGCCGGCCAGGAACATGCGCCCGGCGCCGAGCAGGAACGGCGGATAGCTCTCCAGCGCGAAGCGGATCGCCAGGTAGGTCGAGCCCCAGAGGATGTAGACCGAGGCGAGGGCGAAGGCGACGGCGAGCCCGCCGGGAGCGGCGCGGGCGGCGGTGGGTGCAGCGGTGCTCATGCGGATTCCAGCGTGGGGGTTGGATGTGCTGCCTGCCGACGCCACCGGCACCGCGCGGCCGGCGCACCTGGGCCGTCATCGACGGCCCGGACGCCGCACCACCGGTGCGGGAAACGTTCGGATGACTGGAATCGTAACGTTACCGGCCGCCATGGGATTGATAAATCGTGCGCAATAACGCAAAAATTTTGCATGGCCAAGACCGCGATCGCGCTGGACGAGTTCGACCACCGGCTGCTGGAGCTGCTCCAGCGCGATGCCTCGGCGACGCTGACCGCGCTTGGCGAGGCGGTCGGGCTGTCGGCCAGCGCCGTGCAGCGGCGCCTCACGCGCTACCGCAAGAGCGGCCTGCTGCGGCAGATCGCCGTGCTGGACCCGAGCCTGCTCGGCACCACCACGCTGGCGACGGTGCTGGTGGCGATGGAGCGGGAGTCGGCCAAGCTGCATGTCGCGTTCCACGCGCGCATGCGGTCGGCACCGGAAGTGCAGCAGTGCTACACGCTGGCGGGCGAATGGGACTACCTGGTGATCCTGTCGACGACCGGCGTCGCGCATTGCCGCGAAGTGGCGGACCGCTTGTTCATGGACGAGGGCAACATCAAGCGCTACGAGACGCGGATGGTATTCGACGTGGTGAAGGCGGGATTGCACGTGCCGACGCGGGTGCCGGTACGGCGACGGAAGTGATCCGTCATCCCGGCGCCCGTGACACTACGGCCTAGGCTGCCTGCTCGCGCGCCAGCACCTTCTGCTTCATCGGCAAGCCCCAGCGATAGCCGCCGAGCGAACCATCGCCGCGGATCACGCGATGGCACGGCACCACGATGGCGAGGTGGTTGCCGGCGCACGCGCTGGCAACGGCGCGGGTCGCACGCGGCTGGCCGATCGCGCGCGCGACCTCGGCGTAGCTGCGGGTTTCACCGCGCGGGATCTTCATCAGCGCGTCCCACACTTTCTTCTGGAACGCGGTGCCGATGAGGTCGACCGGCACCTGCGCCTGCTTGTCGGCCAGGGCGTCGGCGACCGTGTGCAGGCGCGGCGCGAGGAACTCGTCACGGCCGGCGTCGACGCGCTCCAGCTGCGCCTGCGGGAACTCCTCGTGCAGGCGTACTTCCAGCGCTTCGGCGTCTTCGCCGAGTTCGATCATGCAGACGCCACGCTGCGTGGTCGCCACCAGGGCCTGGCCGAGCGCGGTGGCCGCAATGCTCCAGCGGATCTGCTCGCCGGCACCGCCGGAGCGGTAGCGCGCGGGGGTCATGCCCAGTTTCGCGGCGCCACCTTCGTACACGCGCGAGGGGGATCCGTAGCCGGCGTCGTAAAGCGCGGCGCTGACGTCGTTGCCTTCCCGCAACGCGACCTTGAGCGTGCCCAGCTTGCGCTGCGCGAGGTACTCGGCCGGGCTGAGGCCGAAGCGGGCGCTGAACTGGCGCTGCAGGTGCGAGGCGCTGAGCCCGACCGCGGGGGCGAGGTCGGCCAGCGTGGGCTCGCCGGCATCGAGCAGTTGCCGGGCGTGATCGAGCTTGTCGCGGAGTTGGCGGGCAGTGTTCATGGGCCAAAGCGTAACGGGCGCCCCGAGGCGCCCGCTATCCGAATCTTGTTGTGCCCTCACCCCGTCCCTCTTCCGCAAGCGGGAGAGGGGGGAAGTGCGAGGCTCAGTCCGCCCAGTGGCCGGCGGTCGTCGCTGTCGGCAGCACCAGCGCGGAAAGCTGGCGGTCGTTGTTCAGCAGGCGCACGGCGTCGGCGAGGATCGAGGCCGATTCGCGCAGCAGCGGGTCGGGACGGTTCTCGGCCAGCTTCTCGCGTTCGGCGTCCTTGGCGATGTCGCGCTCGTTCGCCGAGAGGCCATCGTCGTTGTAGTCGTCGGCCAGCGGATCGAGGTCGAGGCCCAGCGTCTTGCGCTCTTCCTGGCGCTGCTTGCGCTTGCCGTCCTCGCGGTCACGCTCGGCGCGGCGCTCGCCCTCGTTGAGGCTGATCCACTTCTTGGCGCGCTCCTCGCGGAACTCGGCGACGTCGTCCGACCACCACTGGAACTCCTTGTCCTTGGCGATGCGGACGGTGTGCAGCGTCTCGAGCTTGGGCAGGAGCGGCGCGAAGTTGCCATACGCGGTGTGCGGCACTGCCGCGATGCGGGTCCACGGCAGCGCGTTGTCGTAAGTGCTTTCACCGTACTCGCTGGCGTCGACCGAGACCGGATAGCCGATGTCGGGCACCACGCCCTTGTTCTGCGTCGAACCGCCACTGACGCGGAAGAACTGGGCGATGGTCAGCTTGACCTGGCCGAAGCGCGCTTCCTCGTTGGCCGGCCAGCGGTCGAGATCGACCAGGTTCTGCACCGTGCCCTTGCCGAAGCTGGTTTCACCGATGACCAGGCCGCGGCCGTAGTCCTGGATCGCGCCGGCGAAGATCTCCGACGCCGAGGCCGAACCGCGGTTGATCAGCACCGCCAGCGGGCCTTCCCAGGCAATGCCGCTGTCGCTGTCGCCTTCGACGCTGACGCGGCCGCCGGATTCGCGCACCTGCACGACCGGGCCGCGGTCGATGAACAGACCGGTCAACTCGATCGCTTCGTTGAGCGAACCGCCGCCGTTGTTGCGCAGGTCGAGGACGACGCCGTCGACCTTCTCCTCGCGCAGCTTGGTCAGCAGCTTGGCGACGTCACGCGTGGCCGAAGCGTAGTCGGAGCTGTTCTTGCGACGGCCTTCGAAGTCCTGGTAGAAGCCAGGCAGCTCGATCACGCCGATGCGCTGCTGCGGGGCGCCGTTGAGCGCCGGAATGGTGATGACCTTCGACTTGGCGGCCTGGTCTTCCAGGCGGACCTTGTCGCGCACCAGCACGATGCGCTGCGGCTGGCTGTCGAGGCCGGCTTCGGCCGGGATCACGTCCAGGCGCACCTTGGTGCCCTTGGCGCCGCGGATCTTGGCGACGACATCGTCGATGCGCCAGCCGATCACGTCCTCCATCGCACCGCTGTCGCCCTGGCCGACGCCGACGACGCGGTCACCGGGCTTGAGCTTGTTGGACTTGCCGGCCGGGCCGCCGGGCACGATCTCGCGGATCGCGACCACGTCGTCCTGCTTCTGCAGCACCGCGCCGATGCCCTCGAGCGACAGCGACATCGACACGTTGAAGTTGTCGGCGGTCTTCGGGGTGAAGTAATCGGTGTGCGGATCGACCGAGTTGGCGTAGCTGTTGAGGAAGGTCTGGAAGACGTCCTCGCCCTTGAGCTCGGCGATCGACTTGCCCATGTTCGCGTAGCGCTTGTCGAGCGTCTTGCGGATGTCCTCGGGCTTCTTGCCG
>DATDBK010000212.1:0-39560 GCA_036524935.1 Lysobacter sp.
GGGCTGGGGATTGCTCCGCAGCGGGACATGGATGTCCCGCGCCCCGCATCGGACAAGGATGTCCGATTAAGGGGCGGAGCAATCCCCAGCCCGGCGGACGACGCCACTCCGCAGACCTACGCGCGTGACGAGTGACAACACTCCGCCAGACTTACGCCTGCGACGAGCGACGGACGCCACGCGAATGGGAGAAGAACCTTTCTTTGACGCGCGCACCGGTCAGGCGCGGTCGAAGGAATACAGTTTCGTCAGCGGGTGGCGCTTTCGATTGATCGCGCTCCGGATGATGTCGCGGCCCACCATCGAGTACGTGATGCCGTTGCCGCCATAGGCCATCGCGAACTGCACGCGCGGCCCCCATTGCGGGTGCGCCCCCATGAACGGCAGCCCGTCGCTGGTCTCGGCAAACGTGCCGGCCCACGAGAACGCCGGAATCAGTGGCTGCAATTGCGGAAACAGACCTGCCAGCTTCTCCATCAGCTTGCGTGATTTCTTGCCAACGCGGCCGTCCCGCCTCGCGGGGATGTCGACGGCATCGTCTTCGCCGCCGACCAACACGCGGCAGTCAGGCGTGGTGCGCAGGTAAAGGTAGGGCCTTGCCGTTTCCCACATCACCGTGCGCCGCAACGACGCCAGCACCGACGGATCCAACGGGTCGGAAATGAATGCATAGCTGCTTCGATTACTGGCGTAACGCTTCTTGAGCCACTGCTGCGATGCGTAACCGGCGGCAATCACGACATGCGCGGCGCGAACGCGCTGGCCACCCCCGGTGATCAGCTCGACCTTGCGTGCAGACGGAATGACCTCCGCCACGCAGGTGCGATCGAACACACGCGCGCCATCGCCCTGCAGCGCACGGAACAGTCGCAGCGTCAGCCGGTACGGATCGACGCTGGCAGCCGGCGTGCTGACTATCGCCGCCGGCGCGCGGAACCCGAAGCGCTCCTGCAGGTCGTCCGGCCCGAGCCATTCGACGTCGAACCCGTGCCCGGCACGAAGCTCGAACTCGTCGCGGAGCTTGCGCTTGTGCCAGGCGCGGCTGGCGTAATAGACGCTTTCGACGCGCTCGAAACCGACATCGCGGATCCGGCGCGACAACGCTTCAAGTCCGTCGATGGTGTCGGCGCTGGCACGATACGACTTGAGGGCCTCGGCCATTCCGTACTGGCCGGCCAGGTTACCCAGGGTCACGTCGCTTTCGTACTGCAGCAGCGCCGTGCTTGCCGCCGTGCTGCCCCAGCCGATGTCGCGCTGTTCAAGCACGACCACATCGTGTCCGTCCTCGACCAGCGCATCCGCGATCAGGGCGGCGGTGACGCCGCCGCCGATGATCGCGACATCGCAAGTGGTGTCGGCTTCCAGCCTCGGAAAAGCGTGCATCAGGCCGTTGCTGACGGCCCAATACGGGTACCCGCTCTTCAGATCCATCCGGCGGGATCAGGTCAGTGCGCGACGATCAATGTTTCTTCATCGAGTCGCGTGCCTGCTCGGCGCGCGCGGCACCGATCGCGGTCTCGACCTGCTTGACCTCTTCCGGCGGCGGCAACACGGCGGGAATGCCGAGCGACTGCAGCCACAGCTCCCGGCTCCAGCCTTTGGTGTGGTACAGGTGATGGTCCTCGTCCTTCTCGACGGCTTCGTACGCCTGCTTGAGCACGCGCGCCTGGTCGCCGGTGGTGTGTTCGGCTACTTTCCCGATCAGCTCCCAGTTGTGGTGATCCTTGGTTTCGGCCAGGACGACGCACTCGGTCGCCACCAGCTCCGCGGCGGTCGGATCGCCGGTCTTGGTCGCCATCTGCATGGCGGCAACCAGCGACTTGCCGATGTGGCCCACCACTTCGCGGCCGGGCGTCTTTGCATTCGGGTCGAGCCCGAGCGCCTCGAACACGGTCAGCAGGACCTTGCGGTGCGTCTTCGTCTCGTCCAGGTATCCCTGCCATTCCTCCTTGAGGTCTTCGTTGACTGCGCAACGGATGGCGGTTTCGTAGATCTCGATGCCGCCAAGCTCGGTTTCGAGCGCCTGGTACAGCAGTTCGTTGACCTGTTGTTCGTTGATCGATGCTTTCCTGGCCACGCCGGGACTCCGGTTGATTGCTTGGATGAGGCACCACCTTTAGCGAGCGAACTGTGAGCCCGGCGTCGAGAAAAGGTAAGTCTGTTCATGAGGCGGACACGTGCTCAAGCGGCCCGACGCTCTGGCACCCCGTAGCCGGGGCGGCGGAGCGCGTCCGGGGGCTCGGGCCATGGGTCGTCACCGCACATTGACACCGCCGCCGGCGCGGGCAAATCTTGACGCGGGGACGCACCAGGGCGAGGCGAATGAATTCATCCGTTGCAGAGCTGGTTGGGCAATACGATCCGACGTTGCCGCTGGAAGAGGCTTCGACCATTCCGGCCTCGTGGTATGTCGATGAACGCATCAGCGAGCGCGAGAAGCGCACCACGTTTTCGCGCTCGTGGCAGCTGGCCGGGCGCCTGGACCAGCTGCACGAACCCGGGCAGTACGTCACCTGCGAGATCGCCGGCGAGCCCATCCTGGTCGTGCGCGGTAGCGACGGGGAGCTGCGCGGTTTCTTCAACGTCTGCCGCCACCACGCCGCGGCGGTGATGACCGAGCCGGCCGGCTGCGCGCAGAACCTGCGCTGCCCGTACCACGGCTGGACGTACACACTGGAGGGCGCGCTCAAGGGCACGCCGAGCTTCAACAGCGAATGCCATTTCGACCGCTCGCAGCACGGCCTGGCGCCGGTGGCAACGGCGGTATGGGAGAACTGGGTGTTCGTGCGCCTGGACGCGCAGGGGCCGAGCCTGGAGGAATTCCTCGGCGCCGACCTGATGGCGCAGATCCGCCCGCTGCAGTTGTCACGCCTGCACTTTTTCGAACGCCGTCACTACCTGTTCGACTGCAACTGGAAGGTGTTCGTCGACAACTACCTCGACGGCGGTTACCACGTGCCGCACCTGCACAAGGGCCTGGACAGCGTCCTGGACTACAAGAACTACACGATCGAGAACGGCGGCCGTTTCTGCCTGCAATCCAGCCCGCTGACCACGGCCAAGGCGCAGGAAGACTATGCCGCCGTACGCAAGGGCGACCGGGCGCTGTACTACTGGATGCACCCGAACCTGATGATCAACTGGTACGAGGGCATGATGGACACCAACCTCGTGCTGCCGCTGGGCGTGGACAAGACCGAGGTGATCTTCGACTTCTGGTTCGACGACGTGTCCGAGGCGGCGTATGCGCGCAACCGCGCCAGCGTCGATGTCGGCCAGCAGATCCAGGACGAGGACATGGCGATCTGCAAGTCGGTGCAGCGCGGACTGCATTCGCGCGCGTACTCGACCGGACGCCTGTCGGTGCGCCGCGAAGCCGGAGAACATCTGTTCCACCGGCTGCTGCATGCGGATCTGACTGCCGGCGGCTGACCTCGGTCGCCGCCTAGCCCTTCACCTTCAGCACGGCCTGCGCGCCGTTCCGCCCCGCCGCGCCGCTGATGCCGCCACCGCCATGGCTGCCACTGCCGCACAGGTACAGGCCCTCGACCGGCGTGGCGTGGTTGGACCAGCCCGGGAGCGGACGCATGAAGAACATCTGGTCGAGGATCAGCTGGCCGTGGTTCATGTCGCCCTCGCTCAGGCCGTACTGCTGCTCCAGGTCGATCGGGGTCAGCGTGCGGATTTCGCGAATCGACGCCTCGAGCGCCGGGAACTGATCCGCCAGGCTGGCGATCACCGTGCGTTCGATCGCCTCCTTCGCCTCGCCCCAGCCCAGGCCACGCAGCTTGTACGGCGCCGACTGCATGTGCACGGAGACGACATTGCCGCTGGTGGTGATCTCCAGGTATGGCTGCGCGGCGAGTTCGCCGTACTTGGCCGCGTCGTAGGCGCGCTCGAGGAACTTCAAGGTCGGTGCGAACGCGAGCGTGCCGGCCGGCAGGCCGTGGTTGCCGTTGGTCAGCACGTGCACCTTGGCGACGGCGCCGCGCATCTTGATCGACTGCACCTGCCAGACGAAGTCCGGCGGCAGTTCGGGTGCGCCGACCAGCCCGAGCAGCGTGCGACGCGGATCGGCCGCCGACAGCACAGTGTCGGCGGCGATCTCCTCACCGCTTTCCAGGCGCACGCCCGAGACGCGCAGCGAGTCGACCAGGATGCGTTCGACACCGGCACCGGTACGCAGCTCGCCACCGGCGGACTTGAACGCGGCGACCAGGGCATCGACGATCCTTGCGCCGCCGCCGGCAACCGGCCGCTGGGCGAGGCCGCCGCGATTGAGCCAGTTGTGCATCAGCGTGTAGCCGGTGCCGGCCGACATCGATCCCAGCGTGTGGCCGTGTATGCCGACCGCTGCAATCGCGGCCTTCAGCGGTTCCGATTCGAACCATTCCTCGGTGAACTCGACGGTCGACATCGACATCGCCCGGATGACGCGGAACATGTCGCGGCCACCGAGCCGGCGCAGCGTCCACGCCAGCTTCGCCAGCGGCCAGCCTTCGGCCATGCCGACGTGCGGCAGGCGCGGCATCGGCGTGCGATAGGCGGCATCGAGGAAGGCGGCGGCCCGATCCATGAAGGCGACGAACTCCGGCCAGCGCGCGGCATCGGCGGCCGAGAACTGGCGGATCGATTCGAGCGTTGCAGCGTCGCCCGGCGTGGTCGACAGCTGCAGGCGTCTGCCGTCCGGAAGCAGTGAGATGTACGGCGCGGCGGTCTCATGGGCGAGACCGTGTCTGGCCAGTCCGAGATCGCCGACGATGCCGGGACGCAGCTGCGCACCCGCATGCAGCGGGTCGAACGCGCTGTCACCCAGCGTATCGGCGGCGAGCTGCCCGCCGGCCCGGTCGCGCTGCTCGAGTACCAGCACTCTCTTGCCGGCCTTTGCCAGGTACGTCGCGGCGACCAGGCCGTTGTGGCCGGCGCCGACGATGAGGATGTCGTATCGCTGATTCGTCATGTTGATCGTCATCCCGCTCACTTCCAGTCCTTCAGCACTTCCTGCGCCGCCATCTTGCCGGCCGCGCCCATCACGCCACCGCCCGGATGGGCGCCGGATGCGCCGAAGTAGTAGCCAGGCAGCGGCGTGCGGAAATCGGCCCACTGCGGCGCCGGCCGGAGGAAGAACAGTTGATGCAGCAGCAGCTCGCCGTGGAAGATGTTGCCGCCGGTGATGCCCGCGATCTGTTCGATGTCCTTGGGCGTGATCACCTGCTTGCCGACGATCTTGCTGCGAATGTCGGGCGCGTATTTCTCCAGCGTGGAGATCACCGTCTCGCCGAAGGCGTCGCGCTTGGCATCGTCCCAGCCGCCCTCGATGTCGTAAGGGGCGTACTGCACGAAGCACGAAGCGACGTGATGGCCCGGCGGGGCCATGTCGCGATCGATCATCGACGGGAAGATCATGTCGATGTAAGGCTGCTTGGCGAACTGGCCGTACTTGGCCTCGTCATAGGCGCGCTCGATGTACTCCATGCTCGGACTGATCGAGACCGCGCCGCGGTGCAGCGCGCTTTCGCCGGGCAGGCAGGTGAACTCGGGCAGCCCGTTGAAGGCGATGTTGACCTTGCCCGAGGAGCCGCGCACGCGGAAATTCTTTATCTGCTGGACGAACTCGTCCGGCAGGTGCTTGCCTTCGACGAACTGCAGGAAGCTGCGCTTCGGGTCGGCCGCGGAGATGACCACCTTGGCGCGCAGCTCGTCGCCGTTGGCGAGCGCGACGCCGGAGGCGCGGCCGCCACGCACGACGACCTGTTCGACTGCGGCGTTGGTGCGGATCTCCACGCCCAGCGCGCGCGCCGAACTGGCGATCGCCTGGGTGACACCGCCGTTGCCGTTCTTGCAGAAGCCCCAGGCGCGGAAGGCGCCGTCGATCTCGCCCATGTAGTGATGCAGCAGCACGTAGGCGGTACCCGGCGAATGCGGGCCGAGGAACGTACCGATGATGCCGCTGGCCGACTTGGTGCCCTTGAGCGGGTCGAATTCGAACCAGTCGTTGAGCAGGTCCGCCGCCGACTGCGTGAGCAGCTTGGCGATCTGGTAAAGCTCCTTCTCCGACAGGCTCTTGCCGTACTGGCCCAGCTTGAGCAGGCCCTTGAGGTCGCGCAGGCTCAGCGACGACGGGTCCGGTGGCACCAGGCCGATGATCGGCTTGATCGCCTTGGCGGCGCGCGCCATCACCCGCCCGTATTCGTCGGAGGCCTCGGCATCGCGCGGCGAATGGCGGTAGATCTCCTTGCGGGTGAGGTCGTGGTCGTCCCACGCGGCGAGGTAGTCGCCGTTGTCCATCGGCGTGACGGTGCTGGGCAGCGGCAGGATTTTCAGGCCGTGCCTGGGCAGTTCGAGGTCGCGGATGATCTCCGGCCGCAGCAGGCTGACGACGTAGGAGAACTGGCTGAAGCGGTAGCCGGGGAATGGTTCGGAGGTCACCGCCGCGCCGCCGACCACCTCGCGGCGTTCGAGAACGGCCACCTTCTTGCCCGCGCGCGCCAGGTAGGCGGCCGCGATCAGGCCGTTGTGGCCGGCGCCGATGACGACGGCGTCGTACTGGTTGCTGGTCATCACTTCTTCTTCCACTCCGGCTCGTAGAACGGCAGCTTCACCACCTTGCCCGGCGCCTGCAGGCGCTTGTGCTCGACGGTGACTTCCATGGTCAGTGCGGTGCCGGGTTCGTAGTACGGACGCTGCAGGTGAACCAGCGCGATGTATTTCTTCAGTACCGGCGACCAGGTGCTGGTCGAGGCGTAGCCCACCTGCCTGTCGCCCTGCATCATCGGCAGGCTGCCGCGCACCGCCATGCCGGGAATCTGCGGTGGCAGGCCCACTTTGGCGAACAGCGGCTCCATCTTTTCCCAGTCGACCTCGAAGCCGACCAGCTTCCACGCCGAACCTTCGCGCTTCTCGCGCTCCAGCGCACGGCGACCAACGAAATAGCCGGGCTTGTCGAGTTGCACGGCCCAGTCCAGGCCCATCTCCAGTGGCGTCGACTTCTGACCTTCGATCCAGGCGTGGTTGGAGGCGGTGTAGTCGACGTCGATCATGAACAGACCGGCCTCGACGCGCGCCATGTCCATCGCCAGGATGCCGCACGCGGTGATGCCGTGGTCGTCACCGGCCTGCATCAGGGCATCCCACACGTGCAGGGCATCGGCTGCATCCATCCAGATCTCGTAACCGAGGTCGCCGGTGTAACCGGTGCGCGAGATCGTCACCGGCTTGCCGGCCAGCGTGTTCGCCATCACCTTGAAGTACTTGAGCTTGTCGAGCGTCTTGCCGCAGCAGCGGTTGAGCACCGCGCGCGACTTCGGGCCCTGCAGGCTCAGCGCGGCGACCTGCTCGGTGACCTCGGTGATGGTCACGTCCATGCCGACGGCGTTCATCGACAGCCAGCGCAGCGACGGTTCGGCCGATGTCAGGCGAAAGGTGTCTTCAGCCAGGCGCGAGATCGTGCCGTCGTCGAGCAGCTTGCCCTCCTCGTCGCACCAGCCCGTGTAGCCCACCTGCCCCACCGCCATCTTGTGCACGTCGCGCGGCGTCAGCTTGTGCAGCAGGCGCGCGGCATCGGGGCCGGTGATGATGTACTTCATCAGCGGCGAAACATCGATCATGGCCACGCCGTCGCGGATCGCCCAGTACTCGCGGTCCAGGTGCAGGTCGTACGAGCCGGCAACGATGTGCCCGGCCCAGCGCCGCCAGTTCTGCGGCAGGCACAGGCGCGAGGTGCGCTCGTGGAAGGGCGTGCGTTTTAGTTCCAGCATGGGAGTCCTGCGCGCTGTGCGTATTTCGGGTCGATCGGAGTTGAGCGTGGTGCCGGCGGTCAGGGTTTCGCGGCCGGCGGCAGGATCGAACCCGCGCGAGCATTGCGCATGCGCAGCAGCGCGTACACCGGCAGTCCGGCGGCCGCCAGTACGATAGCCCAGCCGAACGGCTCGCCGCCAAGGCCGATGAAGGCAAAGGCCACGTAGGCCAGGCCCGGCACCGCGAGCACCAGCATGTCGCTGTTGGCCGGCTTCTGGCCACGGCGCCACAGCACCAGCAGGGCCAGGCCGCAGCACAGGTACAGCGGCAGGTTGGCGGCGGTGACCACCGTGGTGATGAAGGTGAAGCCCTGCACCAGCGACTTGCTGTAGTTCATGAGGATCATCGCGCTGGCCAGGGCGCCGGTCGCAACCAGCGCCAGCGCCGGCGCACCGAAGCGGTTGCTGCGCGAGAACGCAGCCGGCAGGCCGCCGTTGCAGGCGATGGTGCGGGTCAGTTCGCCGACCAGCAGCACCCAGCCGTTCAACGCGCCCAATCCGCTGATGACCACGAACAGCGACAGCGCGCGGCCGTAGCCGCCACCGACGAGGCGATCGAGCAGGTCGGAGAACGGCGCTTTCGATTGCGCCAGTTCGGCCGCCGGGATCAGCAGCAGCGGCACGGACGACACGACCAGGTAGATCACGGCCGTGATCATCGTGCCGACCATGGTCGCGCGCGGAATGGTCCAGCCCGGGTCGCGCACGCGGTCGGCCGGCACCGCCGCCGACTCGAAACCGAGCATCGCGAACAGGGCGATGGTCGAGGCCGCCATCAGCGGGGCCAGACTGACCGGTTCGGTCGGCAGGTTCTCGGTGTAACTGGACGGGTGGGTCACCAGCAGCCAGATGCCGAGCCCGGCCACGGTGAGCATCGGCAGCAGCTTCAGCACGGTGGTCACGATCTGCACCCGCCCGCCGGCGCGTACGCCCAGCAGGTTGACCAGCACGAACAGCCACAGCAGCGACACCGCCTGCAGCGCGGCGGGAACATCACGCAGCGCGGGAAACAACGTGTCGAGGTAACCGACGACGCCGATGGCGATCGCCGCATTCGTGATCCAGGTCGCGATCCAGTACGACCACATCGCCACGAAGGCCGGGATTTCGCCGAGCGTGCCGCGGATATAGCCGTAGGGACCGTCGGCCGAGGGCATGTCGCGCGCGAGTCGCGCGAACACGCGCGCCATCGCCAGGCAGCCGAACACGGTGATGACCCAGCCCAGCATCGCGCTGTAGCCATACGGCGCCAGCGACGCCGGCAGCAGGAAGATGCCGATGCCGATGGTGTTGCCCACCACCAGCGCCGTGCACATCCAGAAGCCTAGCTTGCGCTCCGGGCGTGTGTCGCAGTGTGGTGCCGTGCCAGCTTCGTTGACGCGCGGGTCCTGCATGCCTTGCCACCCCTGTTCAGTTGGTACCGCGGTGCGCGTCCTGCGGAATGTGTCGCCTGATCCCATCCACTGTGTAGTCGAACACTTTGTATTCGATCCGCATCATGGACTTCAATGAGAATCGGTGCAGCGGTCCCCGGATGCGGCGCAGACCAGGCGGCCCTCGGCGATGACGGCCTCGACCCGGCGCAGCACGTCGACGTCGGCCAGCGGGTCGCCCGCGACCGCGATCATGTCGGCCGACTTGCCCACCGCGATGGAGCCGAGCTCCTTGTCGCGCCCAAGTGACTTGGCCGCGCTGATGGTGGCCGAGTCGATGGCCTGCATCGGCGTCTGCCCGTTGCGCACCATGTAGGCGAACTGACGCGCGTTCTGACCGTGCGGATAGACGCCGCTGTCGGTGCCGAAGCCGATGCGCACGCCCGCCTTCACCGCCTTCCTGAAGCCGTCGCGCTGGGTCTGGGTGGTTTCGGTGTTCTTGCGCAGGATTTCTTCCGGCCAGCCGTCGCGGCGGCCGATCTCCTCGATGTAGTCGCCGTTGTAGACGTCGGCGACCAGCCAGGTGCCGTGCTTCTTCATCAGCGCGATGCCTTCGTCGTCGAGGTAGGAACCATGCTCGATCGAGCGCACGCCGGCGCGGACGGCACGCTTGATGCCTTCGGCGCCATGCGCGTGGGCGACCACGAAGGTGCCGTGCAGCGCCGCCTCCTCTACCGCGGCGCGGATCTCGGCCTCGCTGTACTCCGGCGCGCCCGGCTCGGTGCCGCTGGCCAGGACCGCGCCGGTGGCGATCAGCTTGATGAAGTCGGCACCGCCGGCGATCAGCTCGCGCACGCGCTGGCGGATCTCCGCCTCGGAGTTGGCGACGCCGCGACGCATGTCGGCGGGGACCTGCACGTCCGGCGCCAGCCCGGTGACTTCGCCGCCACCGCCGCTGACGGTGACGTAGGTGCCGGCCACGAACATGCGCGGGCCTTCGACAATGCCCTCGTTGATGGCGTTGCGCAGCGCGACATCGGTGAAGGCGCGGTAGGTGCCGACATCGCGCACGGTGGTGAAGCCGGCACGCAGCGTGTTGCGGGCGTTGCGCACGCCGACCAGGGCATCGCGTGCGGAAGTGCTCATCAGCGGTGCGGCCACGTTGTCGGACTGGATGTCGCCGACCAGGTGGGTGTGCAGGTCGATCAGGCCCGGCAGTACCGTGTAGGCCGACCAGTCGAGCACACGTGCATCGCCGACCGCGGCGGCCGAGAACGGCTCGACACGGGTGATGCGCTCGCCTTCGATGCGGATTGCCTGGTCGTTGAGCACGCGTCCGTTGTCGACGTCGACCAGGTGACCGGCGCGGACCACGATGGCCTGGGCAGGTGGCGCGGCCATGCCTGTGCCGGACAGGGCGACGGTGAGGACGGCGGCAAGCGCTTTCAGGGGAAGCTTGGTCATCGATTGGGGTCCGCAGGGATCGGAAGGGAAATCGGGTTCACTTCGGCGCCTGGTAGCGGCCGTAGCGCTTGAGCAGTTTCACCAGCGGGCCATGCGGGATGGCGTTGGCATAGCGCCCGCCTTCGCCGCGCATGTCGCGTGCGGCGATCATGGCGTTGACGATCGCCTCCTCGGTGGCCTGCACCGTCGCCTCGAACAGGCCGTCGACGTTGTCGTTGCCGAGGTACCTGGCATCGTGCAGCGCGCGCTCACCGGCTTCGGTGGCGTTGGCGGTCGAGAAGGCGAGGAACAGGTCACCGGAACCGTTGCCCGCATAGCTGCCCATGCGCGCCAGGCCCATGCCGGCACGCTTGGCGATGCGCTTGAGCTGGTGCGGCAGCAGGGGGGCATCGGTGGCGACCACGATGATGATCGAGCCGGTGTCGCCGGTGATTGCCGCATCGGTGTAGACGCGGTCGTCGCGCAGGTGCTGGCCGACCGGCACGCCGGCAATTCGCAGCGGATCGCGCACGCCGTAGTTGGCCTGCACCAGCACACCGACGGTGTAGTGCTGGCCGTCGGTGTCGATGCGCCGCGATGCCGTGCCGATGCCGCACTTGAACTCGTGGCAGACCATGCCGGTGCCGCCGCCGACATTGCCCTCGGCGACCGGTCCACCGCGCGCGTCGGCAAGCGCCTGTGCCACGTGCGCGGGCTTCACATGGAATCCGTTGATGTCGTTGAGGTGACCGTCCCAGGTCTCGGCCACGACCGGAAGCGACCACCAGTAACCGCTGGCATCGGCGCCACCGGCCTTCACCCGTTCGGCGATCACCGCATCGCGGACGACGCCGACGCTGTGGGTGTTGGTCAGCATGACCGGGCCTTCAAGCATTCCGGATTCGTCGATCCACGCGGTGCCCGTCATCTCGCCGTTGCCGTTGAGCGCGAACCAGCCGCCGAACACCGGCGTGTCGAGGCTGGCCTTGCCGCGCGGCAGGATGGCGGTGACGCCGGTGCGCACCTTGTGGCCGTCGGCGAGGTCTTCGATCAGGGTGACCTGGCCAACCGTAACGCCGCCGACATCGGTGATGGCGTTGAGCGGACCGGGTGCGCCTTCGAAAGGGATACCGAGGTCGCGTGCGCGGGGCTCGGCGGCATGCGCGGCGACTGACAGGAACGCAAGCAGCGCAGGAGCAACGACAAGGGCGCGGAGGGTCATGGGGCTTCCTTCAGATAGCGGTCGTACCACGCCAGGTTCCGTGTCAGCCGGTCGGTCAGGTAACTCGGCACGCTGAGCTGGTGGTTCTCGCCGGGGTAGACGACGAGTTGCGTCGGCACGTTGTTCGCGCGCAACGCCTGGTACATCTGCTCGGCGCCCAGGCACGGCACGTTGAAGTCGGCTTCGCCGCACTGGAACATCGTCGGCGTGGTGATGCGGTCGGCATGCAGGAACGGGGAGCTGGCACGGTCGTACTGCTCGCGGTCATGCCACGGCGTTCCCAGTTCGAGCGCGTACTCGCGCACGTACTGGTCATGGCCGTACATCGCGTACATGTTGGAGGCGCCGGCACCGCTGATGGCGGCCTTGAAACGGATGTCACGCGCGATCACGGCATTGGTCAGGATGCCACCGTAGCTCCAGCCGCCCAGGCCCAGCCGCTTCGGGTCGGCGACACCCATGTCGACCACGTGCTCGACGCCGGCGATGACATCGCGGACGTCGACATTGCCCCAGTCGGCATAGATCGCGCGGGCGAAGTCGAAGCCGCGACCGGAGCTGCCGCGCGGGTTGATCGCGACCACCGCGTAGCCCTGCGCCGCATACACCTGCCAATCGGCCATGAACTCATGGCTGAACTGGTACACCGGCCCGCCGTGGACGCGAAGGATCGTCGGGTAGCGTTGCCCGGGCTGATAACCGACCGGCTTGACCAGCAGGCCCTCGATCTGGGTCCCGTCGACCTTGAAGGCGATCGGCTCCGCGGTGGCCAGCGTGCGCTCGCGCAGGAAGGCGTTGTGGTCGCTCAGCGCGCGCAGGCCCTGCGGCTCGACGGCGGAGATCTCGTACGGATGGGTGTCGTCGCCGCCGAGCACCACCACGCGATCATTGCGCGACACCGACAGGTCGTAGTCGAAGCGGTCGCCATGGGTCAGCTCGGTCATCCTGCCGCTGTCGGCGTCGATCTTCTCGACCCGGGTGACGCGGCTGCGTTCGACCAGCGTGTAGATGTGCCGGCCGTCGGGCGACCAGTGCGGCTTGCTCATGCAGCGGTCGATCGGCGCGGCGATGCGCGACTTTCCGCTGGCGACATCGATCACCGCCAGCTGCCACGGCGCGTAGTAGATCCACTTGTCCTCGCCGCTTTGCAGGTAGGCGATTCGGTTGCTGTCGGGACTCCACGCCGGGCGGGTTTCCCAGTACGGATCGAGGTCGGACCCGGTGAACGTGGTGAGCTGGCGCTCCTTCGCGCCGGCGCGCGGTTCCACCACGTAGATGTCGTAGTTGAGGTGGCGGTCCGGGTCGACGCCGCGCTTGGTCACGTAAGCGATCAGCTTGCCGTCTGGCGACCAGGCCGGCAGCAGTTCGTCGTGGTCACCGGAGGTGATCTGCTCCGCGCGACCGCTGGCGATGTCGACGACGTACAGGTGGGTGCGGTGGCCGTCGAGGTAGCCGGTGCCGTCTTCCTTGAACTGGTAGCGGGTGGTGACGATCGGCGGTGGATTCTTCGGTTCCGGCGTGCCGACGGGCCGCTCCGGATCGCGCACGATCACCGCCAGGCGCTTGCCGTCGGGTGACCAGACGTAGTCGTCGACGCCACTGGGAAACGAGGTGATGCGTCGCGGCGCGGAACCGGACGCGGGCATCAGCCAGACCTGGCTGATCTCCTCCTCGTCTTCGTCGTCACCGCTCTCGCCTTCCTTGCCCGCATCGGGCTTGCGCGGTGCCGGCGCGTCCGACAGGTAGGCGATCGAGGCGCCATCGGGCGACCAGAGCGGCCGCGACTCGCTGCTACCGGGCGTGTTGGTCAGGCGCGTGCGGCTGCTGCCGTCGTAGCCAACGCGCCACAGGTCGCTCTGCGACATGTCCTCGGCGCTGTTGACGGTTGTCACGCTGTAGACCAACGCAGCGCCGTCGGCTGACAGGTCGGGTTCGGCGACGTCGGCGAGGCGGTTGTAGTCGGCGATTGCGAAGCGGCTGGCAGCGGCCGATTTCGGAGGCGCGGCCTGCGCCGCCAGTGCGGTCGCGGCCAGGCAAAGCACGAACCAGCGGCGTGGCATCAGCATCGATCAGTTTCCCCCGGCCCTGGCTTGATAGACCGCGCGCGCCGCGCGCAGGTAGTCGAGCGTCGCATGTTTTTCCGCGGCGTCGTTATAGTCGTCGCGGGCATCGGCGGCCTCGATCACGCGCCCAAGCCAGGCGGCGAAGTAGGCGGCATCCTCGCGCGCCGGCGGCGCACCGCCGGGCAGGTCGAGCCAGACCGGATTCGTTGTCGCGTAAGGGTACAAGTCCAGCACCTGCGGGTCGGCGCCATCGCTCCATGCACGCAGCAGCAGCCACCCGCCCTGTGCCAGATCGACCTCGCCCTCGCCATCGAAGCTGCGGCGATCGCCACCAAGCTCGAACTGCTTCACGACGCGGCCGTTCTGCACCAGCTCAAGGTGCTCGACCGCAACCGGCGATCGCATGGCGACCTTGAACCCCGAGCGCCCCGGCGCCGGCATCGCCAGCGTGTCACCGGGTTTGCGTCCCGACAGCAGCAAGCCGAGCAAGGGCCCGTTGCTGACGAAGCTGTGGCCCTGCTTCAACGAGGCCAGCAATGCGGCATCGCCGGCATCGCGCCCGCGCTGCTCGAGGAACACGCGGTTCATGCCGACCGGCCCGCGCAGCGAAGCGTAGTTCGCCATCGCGTCGGTACCGGCGCCCGCAGGCAGGCGGTAGCCGAGGTTCATCAGGCGATACCAGACGGCGGCGGTGGCCTTGTGGTCGCTGAAGCCGACCACTTCCAGGTAATCGACCTTGCCGTTGGCGACGTCGGCCGGCAGCTGATGGCTGAGCACCGGGTCTTTCGCCGGGTCGGGCACGGTGTCGAACGGATGGACATAGCCGACCACGCCCTGCTCCGCGTGTGCCAGGTCGGCGATCACGCCGTTGTGCGGGTACGGGCTCGCCATCGCGGTGTGGCGGTAAGCGCTGAAGTCGGGCGTGAGGTAGTGGTCACGCAGGTTCAACAAGCCCAGGTGGCCCCAGAAGCTGGTGTGGAACTCCTGGGCGTTGGCGATGCGCGCCTGCCCGCCGGTCTCCGACTCGCCGAAACGGGCGATGTCGGGGATGCGCTGTTCCTTGTTGACGATCAGGTTCTCGACGACGTCCAGGTCTTCCGCGCGCGCCTGCAGCGCGAGGTGCTGCGGATCATTGCGATAGTGGCCACCGTAGTTCATGTGCACGTGCAGGTCGGCGCTTTGCCAGCGACCAAACTCAGCTGGCAAGGGCTGCGACTGCAGGTCGACGCGAAGCGGGGTCGTACTGCCCGCCGTGAGATCGAGCGTTTGCGACCACGGCAAGTGGGCAAAGCCGTGCTGGACGGACACCTTCGTCGCGCCCGCCGGCACGTCGAGCGTGCACGTCGACGCGCAGTGGAAGTAATGGCCCTCTGTCGCCTGCTTGGCGCGATCGAAACCGTCGTCGGCATGCATCCAGGCGTCGGCCGGGCCCTGGGCACGGGCATCACTGCCCTGCACGCTGACCCGCGCGGGCACGTTGCGGCCGCGGCCATCGCGGATCTGGATCTGCATGCGCGCGGTCGGTGCGAGTGTGCGTCGCTGTTTGGCGACCACGGCTCGCGTTGCGCCTCCGATCACGTCCAGCACCGACAACGCCGTATTGCCCGTCGCATCCTGGCCGATGTAGGCGATGCGACGGCCGTCCGGCGACCAGCGTGCGTTGCGGCGGTCGTCATCGCCGAAGGTCAATGGCAGCGGCGGTGCGCCGTCGAGCGTTGAAAGCCAGAGCTGGTGCGTCTGGCGGCCGTGGTAGCCGGCATAGAGCAGGCGCTTGCCATCCGGTGCCAGCTCCGGCCGCGCGCTCCAGCTGGTTTCCTCGCGCAGGATCCGCGTTGGCGACTTCGGCCGGGCCACTTCGACCGACCACAGATCGCCACTGCCCCAGGCGATCTCGGCGTTGCCAACGAAGACGATCCGCTGGCCATCGGGCGACCACGACGGGTTGATCGCGTGGTCGAACGCCGAGTAGTAGTAACGATCGAGCGTGCTCTTGCGCTCGCCCAGCAACGGTCGCGCGTTGCGCAGGCCAGTGCCGTCGATCTCGGCGACGAGCAGGTTGAAGTGGCCCGTGCCCTGCGTCGACACCCAGGCGATGCGTTTGCCGTCCGGCGACAGGCGCGGCTCGACATTGACCGCACCGCCACTGGTCAATGCCTGCGCGTGACCGCTGGCCAGGTCCAGGCGCCACAGTTCCATGCCGCCGCCGTCGTAGCGGGTGAACACGACGCTGCGTCCATCGCGGGCAACATCGGGCTGGTAGTCGTATGCGCCGCGGGCGTGGGTAAGCTCGACCGCCTCGTCGTCGCCGATGCCCTGCCGCCAGAGCGAGCCGGCCATGCTGTACACCAGCGACTGGCCGTCAGGCAGGAAGCTTGCCGACGACGGCCCCGTAGTCAGCTGCGGCAGGTACAACTCACGCCAGTAGTAGCTGTGTGGCAGGTCGACCTGCTTGAGCACCGCCTCGCGCCCGTTTGCGGCGACGCCACCGACCATCGCCAGCAGCAGCGTGGCGGCAAGAATGCGACGACTGGCCCGCACGCGGATCAGCCCTGCAACCCGTTCAGCGCCTCGTCGAGGCTGGTTCGCAGCAACGCGAGTGCCTCGTCGATTTCGGCGCGCTCGACATTCAGCGGCGGCATGAAGCGCACCGTGCTGGTTCCGCACGACAACAGCAGCAGACCGTTGTGGAACGCGCGGGTGATGACGGCATCGCACAGCGCGCGTGCCGGCGTGCGGGCAGGATCGGACTCGACCAGTTCCATGCCGATCATCAGCCCCCTGCCGCGGACCTCGCCGATGCAGGCATAGTCGCGCATCAGCTCGCGAAGTTTCGAAGTGAAATAGCCACCGGCTTGCGCGGAGTTGTCGACGAAGCCCCCGGCAACGAGGTCGATGGTGGCATTGGCCGCCGCGCAGGCGAGCGGATTGCCGCCGTAGGTGTTGCCGTGCGCGCCGCGCTTCCACTGCGACATCAGCGATCGTGAAGCGACCATGGCGCCGATCGGCAGTCCCGAGCCCAGGCCCTTGGCCAGGGTCATGATGTCCGGCGCCACGTCCCAATGCTGGCTGGCGAACATGCGCCCGCTGCGGCCGATGCCCGACTGCACCTCGTCGAAGATCAGCAGGATGCCGTGCTCGTCGCACAGCTCGCGCAATCCGGCCAGGAAGCCGTCGGGCGGAACCACATAGCCGCCTTCGCCCTGGATCGGTTCGACCAGGATGCCGGCCACTTCCGACGCCGGCACGCTGCGCTCGAACAGCATGCGGATGTAATCGAGCACGGCCACGCCCTGGTCGCTGCCGGCGAACAGCGGCCGGTAGGGATTCGGATAGGGCACGTGGGTGACGCCGGGCATCGTCGCGAAGAAGCCCTTCTGCTGGGTGTACTTGCTCGAGGTGAAGGCAAGCGAGCCCATCGAGCGGCCGTGGAAGCCACCGAGGAAGCCAATGAAGCGCGGACGGCCGGTGACGTAGCGCGCCAGCTTGATCGCGGCCTCGACCGACTCGGTGCCCGACTGGCAGAGGAAGCTCATCGATTCGCCACTTTTGACGGGAACGATGCGCGCCAGGCGCTCGCCCAGCGCGGTCATCTGCTCGTGCCAGTAATCGCTGGAGATGTGCAGGAACTGGTCGGCCGCATCCTTCACCGCCTGCACGACGCGCGGATGGGCGTGGCCGGTGCTGCACACGGCGATGCCGGCAGCGAAGTCGAGGAAACGGTTGCCATCGACATCCCACACCTGGGTGCCGCGCCCGTGCGACATCACAAACGGATAGTCACGCGGGTACGACGGCGAGATCACCTGCGCATCGCGCGCGATCATCGCGGTCGCCTTCGGTCCGGGCAGCTCTGTGGAGATATGGCCGGTGCGGATATGTTCGTTGCGCATGGCGGGCTCGAAGAAGGTTCCGGTTCTTGGGAAGGGCGTCATGCCGACATTTGCGGCAGCATCACCGGCCGTGCGTGCGCCTCGCGCGTGCGCGCATGCAGCGCGCGCAGGATCGCCAGCTCGGACTCACTGGGAGCCGCGATAGCCTCCACCGATTCGGCCAGCAGCAGCGGCCACGCCACCGCTGCCCGCGCCTCTTCGACCGTGGCACCGGCGAACAGCGCGCTCAGTCGCAACTCGTCGCTGCGCGGGTGCGGGGTGAGGATGCCGAAGTCGGTGATCACCGCGCGCGGGCCGTCGCCGGTGGCGCCGCTCCTGGCGCGCGCGCCATGGCCATCGAGGAAGCCGGCCGAAGTGCGGAAATCCAGGTGCTCGACCAGGCTGCGCGGCGATGCCTTCAGCATCACGAAGGTCTGGCGCGCATGCGCGGCGATCTCCGGCGCGCCACCGGCGCCCGGCAGGCGCGTGGTCGGCGCGTCGTACGGACCAATCACGGTGCTGTTGAGGTTGCCGAAGCGGTCTACCTGGGCCGCACCGAGGAACCCGACATCGACCCGCCCGGCCTGCAGGTAATGGCTGAAGACTTCCGGCAAGGGCACCACGAACGACGCCGTCTCGGCCAGCTCGCCGTCGCCGATCGACAACGGCAGCACGTCCGGGCGGGTTCCGATCGTGCCGGACTCGTAGATCAGGACGATGTCCGGCGCGTGGGTGAATCGCGCCAGGTTGCAGGCGGCACTGGGCAGGCCAATGCCGACGAAGCAGACGCAGCGGTTCCACAGCATCCGCGCCGCCGCCACGGTCATCCATTCATCGCGGGTCGCCGGGATCATGCCGCGCTCGCCTGCAGGCTGCCGAGGAAACCGGCATGGTCGTCGCTCTCGAGCACGTGTTCGCGCATCCAGTCGTTGAAGCCGTCGCGGTCGCGCGAGATCGCATCCCAGCGCTGATAGAAGGCGTTGTCGCGCGCGTAATGGCCGTGCGCGTAGGACGGATAGGCACCGCCCGGGCAATGCACCACCGCATCGACCGTCCAGTGCGGCAGGACGATGCCGTTCATCGCAGGCTCCAGGCGCTCGACGATCTCCTCGACGGTGACCACCAGCGAACCGGCCGCCAGCGCGGCTTCGCGCTGCGCGCCGATGATGCCGTGGATGGCGATGTTGCCTTCGCGGTCGGCGCACTGGGCATGCAGGATGGTCACGTCCGGGTTGATCGCCGGCACCGCGGCCAGGCGCTCGCCGGTGAAGGGGCACTCGACTCGGCCGATGCGCGGGTTGGCCTTGTCGAGGTCGTTGTCGAGGTAGCCGCGCAGCACGCCGAACGGCAATCTCGCCGCGCCGGCGCAGAACGCCGCGGCCATGCCGGCGTGGCTGTGCTCGTCGAGTTCGAGCGGCCGTGGCCAGCCGTTCTCGACCGCGTCGCGCAACCGGTGCAGGGAACCGATGCCTGGATTGCCGCCCCACGAAAACGTCAGCCGCCGCGCGCAGCCCATGCCGATCATCTGGTCGTAGATCAGGTCCGGCGTCATCCGCACCAGGTGCAGGTTGCGCCGGCCCTGGCGGATCAGCTCGTGGCCGGCGGCGAACGGGATCAGATGGGTGAAGCCTTCCAGTGCCACGCAGTCGCCGTCGGCGACGTGGGCGGCCAGCGCTTCGCGCAACGACATCAGATGCATCTGCGGCTTACTCCACTACCGTGCGCGACTGTTCGCGCAGGTACTGCTGCAGGTAGTAGAAGGAGGCGATCGCCTTGCCGGTCGAACCCGATCCCTTCCAGCCACCGAATGGCTGGTAGCCCGGCCAGGCGCCGGTGGTCGCGCCCTGCGGACGGTTGGCGTAGGTGACGCCGGCTTCGATGCGGTCCTGGAACCACGGGACTTCATCGGCGCCGCCATAGAAGCCGGCCGTCAGCCCCATGTCGGTGTCGTTGGCCAGGCGCATCGCGTGCTCGCGGTCGCGATAGCGGTGCAGCATCACGATCGGCAGGAACATCTCCTGCTTCCACAACGGGTGTGCGAGGTCGGCTTCGGCCAGCACCGGCTCGACGTAATAGCCGCGCTCCAGGCCGCCATCGCGGAGCTGGCGGCCGCCGGCGACGACGGTCGCGCCGTTGGCCTGCAGCTGCTGCAGGTAACCGGCGTAGTTGCCGTACGCGCTTTCGTTGATGACCGGGCCCAGCCAGTTGTCGCGCTGGCGGGCATCGCCGATGCGGATGGCCTCGATCTTGCCGCGCAACAGTCCAATCAGTTCGTCGGCGACGCTGTCGTGCACGTACAGCCGCGACAGTGCAGAACACTTCTGCCCGCCCATGCCGAAGGCCGAGCGGACGATGCCGGTGGCGGCGCGTTCCAGGTCGGCATGCTCGGTGACGATGCAGGGATTCTTGCCGCCCATCTCGGCGATGCACGGCCGCGGGTAAGCGCCGCCGGCCATCTGCCGCAGCAGCTGCATGCCAACGCCGACCGAGCCGGTGAAGGTGATGCCGGCGGTCAGCGGATGCTGCGCCAGTGCCTCGCCCACCTCGCGGCCCGAACCGGACACGTAGTTGAATACGCCCGGCGGCAGGCCGGCGTCACGGATGCAGTCGGCGAGCAGGCGGCCCGACCAGGGCGTGTCACTCGCCGCCTTGACCACCACCGTATTGCCGGTCACCAGCGCCGCCGCGACCGGGCCACCGGCCAGCGCGAACGGAAAATTGAACGGCGCAATCACCACCCAGACACCGTGCGGTCGCATCACGCTGCGGTTGCGCGAGACCACACCCTCGAGCGGGTCATTCGGCAGCGGCCGGTCGAAGCCGGCGTTCTGTTCGTAGTCGTCGGCGTAGTAGTGGAAGAAGTCGACCGTCTCCTGCGCCTCGCCCAGCGCTTCCATCCGGTTCTTGCCCACTTCCAGGGTCAATGCCGCGGCGATGTCGTAGACGCGCTCCTCCATCAGGTCGCCGACCTTGCGCAGCAGGCGCGCGCGCTCGGCCACCGGCAGTGCACGCCAGGCCGGATACGCCGCATGTGCGGCGCGCATCGCGGTGTTGACGTCGGCGGCGTCGGCCAGTGCGAACTCGCCGAGCGACAGCTGGCTGTCGATGGGACTGCGCCGCTGCGCATGGTTTGCCGCGGGCTTGTCCTTGCCGTCGATGAAGAGTTCGTGGCGCGCGCCGAGGCCGGCACTGACCCGGGCCATCGCCGCCTCGAAGCGCTCGTGCATCGCTTCGGGCGGATTGAACATGGTGGCGTAGGTCAGGCGGAAGCTCATTTCGGCCTCGCTGCGATCAGGACGATCGCGGATGGGATGACAAGGTGGATGGCGTGGTGGTTGCGACAGACGTGGTCATTTCGGGAACAGCCTCGTCAGCAAACGGTCCAGCAGCGACAGCGCATCGGCGAGTTCGTCCTCGCTGATCACCAGTGGCGGTGCCAGCACGATCAGGTTGCCGCGGGTCGCGAACGACACGCCTTCGCCCATCGCCACCTCGACCAGCGCCTTCAGCGCCGACGGCGTCTGCGGCCACGGCGCCAGCGGCGTGCGCGCTTCGGGATCGGCGACCAGTTCCACCACCGCGAACAGGCCGTGGCCGCCGCGAACATCGCCGATGACGCGGTGGCGGGCCTGCAGTTTCTTCAGCTGCCCCAGCAGGTGCGCGCCAAGCGTGCGCGAGCGCTCGATCAGGCCTTCGTCCGCGTACGCCTGCATGGCCGCAACGCCCGCTGCACACGCCAGCGGATGGCCGCTGTAGGTCAGCCCGGAGTACAGCATCTCGTGCTCGATGTTGCGCGCGACCTCGCGGCTGAGCACCACCGCGCCCAGCGGCAACGCGGCGCCGGTGAGCCCTTTCGCCAGCGTCATCAGGTCCGGCCGCCCGGCCTCGCCATGGCGCTGCCAGGCAAACCATTCGCCACACCGGCCGAACGCGCTCATCACCTCATCGGCGATCAGCCAGATGCCCCGATCGGCGGTGTGCCGGCGCAGCGCCGGCCAATAGTTGTCGGGAGCGACGATGCCGTTCGTGCCGGCGTCGGGCTCGATGATCACCGCCGCGACGTTGTGCGTGCCGAGTTCGTCGATGCGGTCGGCCACCGCCGCGGCGGCGCGCTGGCCACACTGTTCCTCGTCGCGTCCGCCGAACGGGCAACGGTAGCCGTAGGGCGGCGGCACGTGGTGCACGCCCAGTGCGCGCGAATCGATGCCCAGCGAATGCGCGCGGCTGTCGCCGGACAACGCCATCGCCAGCTGCGTTGCGCCGTGGTACGAGCGCTCGCGGGCGATGATCGCGCCGGCGGGCTTGTGCGCGGCCTGGCGCGCGATCCGCACTGCGTGCTCGTTGGCATCGGCGCCGCCGAGAGTGAAGAACACCCGCCCGCCCTCGAAACCCGAACGCTCCAGCAGTGCCTGCGCGAGTTCGGCGCGGGGCGTCGCGCCCCATGCATTGGTGACGAAGCACAACCGCTCCGCCTGCGAACGGATCGCCTCGACCAGGCGCGGATGCTGGTGGCCGAGGTTGCTGCACTCGGCCAGGCTGCTCATGTCGAGGATCTCGCGCCCGTCGGCGAGCCGCAGGCGCGCGCCCTGGCCGCCGACCACGGTCGGTGCATCCCAGTCGGCCTGCACCGACCAGCTGTGCAGGACGCTGTCGCGTTCCGCTATCGCCATCGACTGCACGTCATGCCTGACGCCCTCCCCGGCAACCCGATTTGTGCGCTATGCGCACGGATGTGCGTATTGCGCACCACTCTACGGAAGCCCTAATCTCGTCGTCAATCCGGCCCCCGCCAGCATCGCGTGGACCGCAGTGCTTCACCAGCCAGGAGCAAGCAGCCGCATGCCGAGGAAAGCCGAAGGCTCCGAACAGTTCGAGGATGGCGGCGATTACGTCCAGTCGCTGGCGCGCGGACTGTCGGTGTTGTCCGCCTTCGGTCGCGACCGCAGCCGGCTCGGCCTGGCCGAGATTGCCGCACGCACCGGGCTGTCGCGGGCGGCGGCGAGGCGGCTGGTCCTGACCCTGCAGCACCTGGGCTACGTCCGCGCCACCGGCCGCGAGTTCATGCTCGGCCCGCGCGTGCTCGAGCTGGGCTTCGGCTACCTGGGCTCGCTCAACCTCACCGACCTCGCCCAGCCGCTGATGGAGGACCTGGCGCGCAAGGTTCGCCAGAGCAGCTCGATGGCGGTGCTCGACGGGCAATCGATCGTGTACGTGCTGCGCGTACCCGGGCAGCGGGTGATGAGCGTGAACCTCGGCGTCGGCGCGCGCCTGCCGGCGTTCTGCGCGGCGATGGGCCGCGTGTTGTTGTCGGGCCTGGACGACGCCGAGCTCGATGCCTGGCTGGCGCAGTGCCATCCGACCCGGCTGACGCCGCACACGCAGACCGACCTGCGCAAACTGCGCCGGATCGTGTCCGACGTGCGCATGCAGGGCTATGCCTACGTCGAGCAGGAACTCGAACTGGGCCTGTGCTCGATTGCGGTTCCACTGCGCAACGCGGAGGGAAGGGTCGCCACCGCCATCAACGTGTCGATGCCTTACCACCCGGACGCTGCCCGCCACGCGCTGGAGAACGTGCTGCCGCAACTGGAGCAGACCGCCGCGGCGATCGAGGGCTGCGTCCCGGCCAACCGGCTGCAGGCGGTGTCGGCATGAGGGTCCGCGGCTGATGACCGGCGCGCGCCCCGTCTATCTCTGCGACGGCGTGCGCACGCCGTTCGGGCGTTATCGCGGCGGGCTGTCGACGGTGCGGGCCGATGACCTGGCTGCGCTGCCGATCCGCCAGCTCCTGCAGCGCAACGCGACGCTCGATCCCGCCGCCATCGACGAGGTGATCCTCGGCTGCGCCAACCAGTCCGGCGAGGACAACCGCAACGTCGCGCGCATGGCGCTGCTGCTGGCCGGACTGCCGGTGCCGGTTCCAGGCGTCACCGTCAACCGCCTGTGCGCATCGGGCCTGGAAGC
This sequence comes from Lysobacter sp., assembly GCA_036524935.1. Classification (GTDB taxonomy): domain Bacteria; phylum Pseudomonadota; class Gammaproteobacteria; order Xanthomonadales; family Xanthomonadaceae; genus Lysobacter_J. The sequence goes on from DATDBK010000212.1 coordinate 23,731, forward strand.
CGTCGGCCAGGCCGCGCGCGCGATTGCACTGGGCGACGCGGAGCTGGTGATCGCCGGCGGTGTCGAAAGCATGTCGCGCGCGCCGTATGTGATGGCCAAGGCCGGCGCCGCGTTCGACCGCGAGCAGGCCCTGCAGGACACCACGCTGGGTTGGCGCTTCGTCAATCCCGCGTTCGAGGAACAGTACGGCGTCGAGCCGATGATGCGCACCGCGCAGAACCTGGCCGACGAGCTCGCCATCACGCGCGCCGACCAGGACGGCTTCGCCCTGCGCTCGCAGCAGCGCGCGGCGCAGGCGATCGCCAGCGGCCGCCTGGGTCGCGAACTGATGGCAGCCGGCAAGCTCGACAGCGACGAGCAGCCGCGTGCCGACACTTCGCTCGAGAAGCTCGCCTCGCTTGCCCCGGCACTCGGCGCCGGCACCAGCATCACCGCCGGCAACGCATCGGGCCTCAACGACGGCGCCTGCGCATTGCTGCTTGCCAGTGAGGATGCGATCGCGCGCCATGGCCTCGTGCCGCGCGCGCGGGTGCTCGGCATGGCCAGCGCGGGCGTGCCTCCGCGGACGATGGGCATCGGCCCGGTGCCGGCAATCGCCCGGCTGCTGCCGCGCCTGGGCCTGGGGCTGGACGACTTCGGCACGATCGAGATCAACGAAGCGTTCGCCGCCCAGGTGCTGTCGGTGACGCGCGCGCTCGGACTGGCCGACGACAGCGCGCGGGTCAACCCGAACGGCGGTGCGATCGCCCTCGGCCACCCGCTCGGCGCCAGCGGCGCGAGGCTGGTGCTGACGGCGATGCACGAACTGGAAAGCGCCGGCCACCGGCGTGCCCTCGTAGCGATGTGCGTCGGCGTCGGCCAGGGCGCGGCCATGGCTCTGGAGGGGATAGCGTGAACCAGTCGCTGAACCGCCCGCCCGCCGTACTGTTAAAAATTGGTGATTCTTGTTGCCACATTCGGCATAGTCGGACGAAGACACCGCCTAGCCCGCCCCTGCCAGCCACGTGTGAGAACTGATCGCATGAGCGTCGCCCCCGAGCCCACTGCCACCCTCGAGATCGCACTGGCCCACGCCGTGCGGTTGCTGGATGAGCAGCCGGCGATGGCCGCGGCGCAGGCATCGCAGATCCTGCAGGCATTGCCGGGGCACCCGACCGCCTTGCTGGTGCTGGGTGCGTCGCGCTCGGCCTGCGGCGACGATGCTGGCGCGCTCGCTGTGCTCGAACCGCTGGCGCAGGCGCAGCCGGGGTCGGCGCGGACCCAGCTCGAACTGGGCATCGCGCTCGGCCGGGTCGGCCGCGGCGATGAGGCCCTGGTCGCGCTGCGCCGTGCCGTGGCCCTCAAGCCCGACCTTCCCAGCGCCTGGCTGGCACTGGGCGGCCACCTCTCCGCGACCGGTGACAGCGCCGCCGCGGAAGCCGCCTACAGCCAGCACATCCGCTATTCCAGCCGCGACCCGGCCCTGCTGCGCGCCGGCGCGGCGCTGGCCGAGGACCGCATCGCCGAAGCCGAGGCGCTGCTGCGTGCACACCTGGGCAAGTCGCCCAACGACGTCGCCGCGCTGCGCATGTTCGCCGAACTGGCCGCCCGCCTCGACCGCACCGGCGACGCGGAGAAGCTGCTGGCGCGTTGCCTCGAGCTGGCGCCCACCTTCCATGCCGCGCGCCAGCACTACGCGCTGGTCCTGCACCGCGGCAACAAGGCCGGGCGGGCGCTGGCGGAAATCGACACGCTGCTCGCCATCGCCCCGGACAACCCCGGCTACCGCAACCTCAAGGCCGCGATCCTGTGCCGCATCGGCGACTACGCCACGGCGATCGACCTCTACGACGGCATCCTGCGTGCCTATCCGCGCCAGACCAAGGTGTGGATGAGCTACGGCCACGCGCTCAAGACCGCCGGCCGCCAGGACGAGGCGATCGCCGCCTACCGCCGTTGCATCGCGCTGGAACCGTCGCTGGGCGAAGCCTGGTGGAGCCTGGCCAACCTCAAGACACTGCGCTTCAGCGCGCAGGACATCGACACGATGCGCGCGCAGCTGGCGCAGCCGCGACTGTCGGACGAGAACCGCCTGCACCTGGAGTTCGCACTCGGCAAGGCGCTCGAGGACGTCGCCGCGTACGCGGACTCCTTCGAACACTACGCGCGCGGCAATGCGGTCCGCCGCGCCCAGGTCGAGTACAACGCCGACGCCACCACGGCCAAGGTCGAGCACATCCGCAAGCTCTACACGCGCGGGTTCTTCGAACAGCGCGCGGGCAGTGGCGACGATGCGCGCGACCCGATCTTCATCGTCGGCCTGCCGCGTTCGGGCTCGACGCTGCTGGAACAGATCCTGTCCAGCCACAGCCTGGTCGAAGGCACGATGGAGCTGCCGGAAGTCACCTCCATCAGCCGCGACCTGCGCGCGCTTGCCGGCGCCGATGCCAGTGGCCCGGGCCGATACCACGACGTCCTCGCCACGCTCGACGGCGACGAACTGCGGGCGCTCGGCCGCCGCTACCTCGATCGCACCCGCATCCACCGCCACACCGACGCGCCGTTGTTCATCGACAAGATGCCCAACAACTTCATGCACGCCGGCCTGATCCACCTGATGCTGCCCAACGCCCGCATCATCGATGCACGGCGCAACCCGCTGGCGTGCTGCTTCTCCAACTTCAAGCAGCACTTCGCCCGCGGCCAAGGCTTCAGCTACAGCCTCGACGACATCGGCCGCTTCTACCGCGACTACGTTGCGCTGATGGCGCATTTCGACGACGTGCTGCCTGGCCGCGTGCACCGCGTGATCTACGAACGCATGGTCGACGACACCGAGCACGAGGTCCGCCGCCTGCTCGATGCCTGCGGCCTGCCGTTCGAGCCGCAGTGCCTGCGCTTCTTCGAGAACGAACGGCCGGTGCGCACCGCCAGCTCCGAACAGGTGCGCCAGCCGATCTTCCGTGAAGGGCTGGATCAATGGCGTCATTACGAACCCTGGCTCGAGCCGCTCAAGGCAGCGCTTGGCCCGGTGCTTGATGCATACCCGGGCGTACCCGGGGATCAATGAGGTTGAGTTTGCCAGTGCCCATTTGAAAGCTGAGGTCGGGTCCCGCTCTATTTCGTCCGTCTGGGGAGAGAAGAACGATGCAGAAGTCCCGCTGTAGATCACGCACAAACGCACACGCGAAGCTTGCATCCGCGTCGTACCGGCGCTTTCCGCTGACGGCAGCCATCTGCCTGGCCTTCGCCTCGCCGGCGTTCGCCCAGGATGCCGCCACGCAGGCACCTGCAAGCCAGGCCCCGGCGCAGACCGCGGGCCAGCGCGAAGCCCTGGTGCTCGACACCGTCACCGTCACCTCGCAGAAGCGCTCGGAGAACCTGCAGCGGGTGCCGATCAGCATCCAGGTGCTGGGCGAGCAGAAGCTCGACGACCTCAACATCACCGATTTCGAGGACTACGTTAAGTTCCTGCCGAGCGTCTCGTACCAGTCGTTCGGCCCGGGCTTCTCGCAGATCTACATGCGCGGCGTCGCCAGCGGCGGCGACGGCAACCACTCCGGCTCGCTGCCGAGCGTGGGCGTATACCTCGACGAGCAACCCATCACCACCATCCAGGGCCCGCTCGACCTGCACATCTACGACGTCGCCCGCGTCGAGGCGCTGTCCGGCCCGCAGGGCACGCTGTACGGCGCCAGCGCCCAGGCCGGCGCCCTGCGCATCATCACCAACAGGCCCGACGCCAGCGGCTTCTCCGCCGGCTACGACCTCGAGCTCAACAGCGTCAGTGACGGCGGCATCGGTCACATCGAGGAAGGCTTCGTCAACATCCCGCTCAGCGACTCGGCGGCGTTCCGCCTGGTCGGCTGGAACCAGCACGACGCCGGTTACATCGACAACAAGCCGCAGGACCGCCAGTTCCCGATCCGCGTCGACGATGGCGGCACGCCGGACGATCCGAGCGACGACGTCCGCGACAGCTGGGGCGGCGTGCTGACCAACCGCAACTGCACCAGCACCGACCTGCTGGTCTGCACCGGCCGCGCCAAGGACGACTACAACGACGTCGACACCACCGGCGCACGCATGGCGCTGCGCTGGGACATCAACGACGACTGGGCGATCACGCCCATGCTGATGGGCCAGACGGCCAAGTCCAACGGCGCCTTCTTCACCGACCGCGAAGTCGGCGATCTGGCGATCAGCCACTTCTACAAGGAGAAGTCGGACGACCGCTGGTGGCAGGCCGCCATGACCGTCGAGGGCAAGATCGGCAACTTCGACCTGACCTATGCCTACGGCCACCTCAAGCGCGACGTTGATGTCGACTCCGACTACAACGACTACGGCTTCTGGTACGACACCATCGCGTACTACAGCGCCTTCGACGACAACGACAACTTCATCAATCCGTCGCAGTACATCGTCGGCAAGGACCGCTACAAGAAGGACAGCCACGAGCTGCGCCTGAGCTCGCCGAACGAGGATCGCTTCCGCATCACCGCCGGCCTGTTCTACCAGACCCACAAGCACGACATCGAGCAGCGCTACAAGATCGACGGCTTCGGCTCGCAGTACTCGATCACCGGCTGGCCCGACACCATCTGGCTGACCAAGCAGGAGCGCGAGGACAAGGACGAGGCGGTGTTCGGCGAAGTTTCGTACGACTTCATCCCCGAAGTGCTTATCGGCACCATCGGTGGCCGCCACTTCCGCTCCGAGAACAGCCTCAAGGGCTTCTTCGGCTTCAGTGACGGCTGGTCGTCGGGTTCGAGCTATGGCGAGTCGATCTGTATCGAGCAGTTCGGTCCCGATTCTGCCAACTGGCCGTCGTTCAATGGCGCGCCTTGCCAGATCTTCGACAAGACGGTCAAGGAAAGCGGCAACCTGGGCAAGGCCAACCTGACCTGGCAGATCACCCCGAGCAAGATGATCTATGCCACCTGGTCGGAAGGCTACCGTCCCGGCGGCATCAACCGCCGCGGCACGTTGCCGCCGTACCTGTCGGACTACCTGACCAACTACGAGATGGGCTGGAAGACCAGCTGGGCCGACAACCGCTTCACCTTCAACGGCTCGGTATTCCACCAGGAGTGGGAGGACTTCCAGTTCAGCATCCTCGGCGCGAACGGTCTGACCGAGATCAAGAACGCCAACCAGGCCAGCATCGACGGCCTGGAAATGGACATCAACTGGGCCGCGACCTACAACCTGCAGATCGGCGCCGGCGTGGCGTTCTACGACCCGAAGCTGACCGAGAACTATTGCGGCTTCACCGACGACGCCGGCAACCCGGTGACCGACTGTGCAGATCCGGAAGCGCCGGACGGCACCCAGCTGCCGGTGACGCCGGAGTTCAAGGGCAACGTCATCGCCCGCTACAACTTCACGCTCGGCACGATGGATGCCTTCGCGCAGGGCGCCGTGGTGCACGTGGGCTCGCGCACCTCGGACCTGCGCATCCTCGAGCGCGGGATCATCGGCGATCTTGATTCCTACACCGTGGCGGACCTGTCGGCCGGCATCAGCCGCAACAACTGGACGCTGAGCGTGTACCTCAACAACGTGTTCGACGAGCGCGCCGACATCTACCGCTTCGCAAGCTGCGCGGAAACCGTCTGCGGTGCCTCTGGCGTCGTGCCGGAGTACCCGAACGGCCAGATCTACACCGTGACCAACCAGCCGCGCACGCTGGGCATCCGGTTCGGTCAGAAGTTCTAAGGGGAAGTGCGACAAGGCGTACGGGGAAGAGGGAAGCCGGCGGCAATCGGGGGGTTGCCGCCGGCTGTTTTTCCCAGCAATTACTCCCCGGCAGGCCGCGGGATTACACTCCAGCCTGTTCTCTGAACCAAGGTCAGGCCCACGGCCCCCTGATGGATTACCAGCTCATCATCAAGTTCTGGCGCAAGTCGCTGGAAGACGAGGCATTCCTTGCAACGATCGAAGGCGATCTGAAGGAAGCGCTGGGCGACGCTGTCGAGCTCGAGGGCTACGACATCAGTCCCAAGGAGATCAACCTCTTCATGGTCACCTCCGACCCCAAGCACTCGTTCCGGCGCGCAAGGAATGTCCTGGAGCAGGCTGGCATCCAGAAAGGCGTCTCGGCCGCGTACCGGCTGGTCGGTGGCGCGCGATTCACCTCGGTCTGGCCGCTGGGCGCCACTCGCAAGTTCACGCTTCCCTGAACAACTCCAGCAGCGTGTTCTCGATCTCACCTTCCAGCAACGGCTTGGTCAAATGGAAGCGGATGCCTGCTGCCCGCGTCGCGAGCCGGTCGCTGTCCTGGCCGTAGCCGGTCAGGGCAATGAACGGGGGCGGGTCGCGCAGCTCGCTGCGCAGCAGGCGGGCGACATCGAGGCCGTCGATGTCGGGTAGTCCGATGTCGAGGATCACCGCGTCGAATTGCCTGGTGCGGATCGCCACCATCGCGCTGCCACCGTCGAACACCAGGCTGCTGCGGTAACCGCTCTGGCGCAGGCGTCGCTGCAACGAGTCGGCGGCATCGCGGTTGTCGTCCACGATCAGGACATTGCGCGGCAGCGCCGGCACCGCCGGTCGCTGCGTCGATGCTTCCTCGGCCGGTGCGTCGACCAGCGGCAACCTCACGCGGAACTCCGCGCCCCAGCCAGCCTCGCCCATGCTGAAGGCGCTTACTTCACCGCCATGCAACTCCACCAGTTGCTGGACCAGGCTGAGACCGAGCCCGAGGCCACCAGGCGCCTGCGCCGAGTGCGGTTCGCCCTGCACGAACAGGCCGAAGACATCCTCGAGGCGATCGGCGGGAATGCCGGGGCCGTTATCGCGGACGGAGGCTTCCACATGCGCCTCGCCAACCCGCAGCGCTGCCGTTATCGCCCCGCCCGGCGGCGTGAACTTGACCGCGTTGTTGAGCAGGTTGTTGAACACCTGCAGCAGGCGGGCGCGATCGCCGCAGACCCATGCCGGCTGTTCGGGGACGTGGAGCGCGAGAACGTGCCCGCGGCGTCGCGCGTCGGGCTCGATGGTCTCCATCGCGTGCCCGAGCACGTCGCGCATGTCGAACACGCTGCGTTCCAGGCTGATCTTGCCGTTGGTGATGCGACTGACGTCGAGCAGGTCATCGACCAGGCGCGTCATGTGCGCCACCTGCCGATCGATCACGTCGCGACAGAAGCGCAGCGACTCGGACTCGATCGACTCGCTTTGCATGATCGCTACCGCGTTCGCGATCGGCGCAAGCGGATTGCGCAGCTCGTGGCCGAGCATCGCCAGGAACGTCGTCAGTTTCCGGCCTTCGTCTTCCAGCGCGCGTATGCGGCGGCGATCGGTCAGGTCGCGCGTGATCTTCGCGTAGCCGCGAACCTCTCCGTTGGGATGATCGATGCGGGTGAGCACCAGGTTCGCCCAGAACTGCGAGCCGTCCTTGCGCAGGCGCCAGCCTTCGTCCTCGAAGCGGCCCTTGCTGCGAGCTTCGGACAGCTCGTGGACCGGCCAGCCCTCGTCGATCCGCTCCTGCGGATAGAACACCGAAAAATGGCGGCCGATGATCTCGCTGGCCTGATAACCCTTGATCCGCTCGGCGCCCTTGTTCCAGCTGCGGATATAGCCGTGCGCATCCAGCAGGAAGATCGCGTAGTCGCGAACCGACTCCACCAGCTGGCGGTATGTAGCGTCGTCGACACCCTCTTCCCAGGCCGACAGGGTCGAGCCGTCCTTCGTGTTGCTCATACGGAAAATGTCCCCTGCAGTTGCAGTGGACGGCTGGAGCAGGGACCCGCGATTGTCGATCGCATCGCGAGTGTCCTTGCGGACGGTTGCTCCGGCTCATGCCACGCCGATGCCGAATCTTACCCGTGGTGGCGGCACCCTGCCCGCCCGGGGGCCTTGCTATGCTCGGCCACCCGCACGCCGCAGGTCCCGTCTTCACACGCCCGGAGCGTCGAATGAACAAGCTGACTGCGCTTGTCTGCACCTGCATTGCCCTTTCTTCCGCCGCAACCTGCCTCGCCGCGGAGCCTGGCAAATCCGCCACCGACCCGCTGTTCGACACCATCTCGGCGCTCGATTCGTCGGTGTTCGAGGCGTTCAATACCTGCAGCGCGCCCGGGCAGCTGCAGAAGCATGCCAGCTACTTCGCGCCCGACGTCGAGTTCTACCACGACACCGGCGGCGTCACCTGGTCACGACAGGAGATGCTGGCCAATACGGAAAAGTACGTGTGCGGCCACTTCCGGCGCGAGCTCGTGCCGGGCACGCTGAAGGTTTACCCGATCAAGGATTTTGGTGCCATCGCGCAGGGCTCGCATCGGTTCTGCCAGTTCGATACCGGCAAGTGCGAGGGCATCGCCGACTTCCTGATCGTGTGGAGCAACCAGAACGGCAACTGGCAGATTACGCGGGTGCTCAGTTACGGGCATCGGGAAAACAAGTAGCGAAGGAGGCACGTGACATGAAGTACCAGGGAAGCTGCCATTGCGGCCGCGTCGCGTTCGAAGTGGAAGGCACCATCGACAGCGGCATGTCGTGCAACTGTTCCATGTGCAGCCGCAAGGGCTCGCTGCTGTGGTTCGTGCCGCGCGAGCAGATGCAGCTGAAGACGCCGGAGGACGCGGCGAGCACCTACCTGTTCAACAAGCACATGATCAGGCACCGGTTCTGCCCCGAATGCGGCATCCACGCGTATGGCGAGGCCACCGACCCGAAGGGCGTACCCACCGCCGCGATCAACCTGCGTTGCCTCGAAGGAATCGACCTGGCCGCCGTCCCTGTGCACGAGTACGACGGCAAGTCGAAGTGATCAGGCGCGACGGCCCGGTCGCGAACGCTCCAGCCACCACGTAACGGCACTGGCCAGCAGCCAGGCCAGCCACCACGGCCAGCGCGCGCCGGGGTGACCCGGAACCGCTGATGCGTCGGCAACGCTGACGGCCGAATCGGCCACCAGTCGCGAGGTCGCATCGCGCATCGCGCCTGCGTGGAGGCCCGGCGCAGCGGCGGGGCCGCGCACGAAGAATGAAAGCGACCGCTCACCCGGCTTCTGATCACCCGGCTTCAACTCGCTCGACCTCAGCAGGTGCCATCCGGCGCCGCGCGGCCAGAAGGCGGCGCAGTTGCGCGAACCGGTGGCGGGATCGCGCAGCAGCGCGACGCTGGAGCCATCCGGCACATTGACGCTGGCGCCGTTGGCGACGCCGCACAGGGCGATGCGCTGGTGCTGGCGGGGTTCGCCTTCGAGCCGCAGATCGTTGCGCGCCTGCGCACGGCCTACCGTCGCCAGCGCATTGCTCCAGATCTCGCCGTGCAGGTCTTCGCGACCTGCCAGTACGAGGCTGTAGCTGTCGGTCAAAGTCCACAGTGCGATGCGGCCGCGACCCTGCGCGCGCCACGCGCCGAGCCACGAGCCCGCGTCGTCGCTCAACAGCGGCACCGCATCGCCGGGCTGGATGCGCAGGTCGCGTCGCGTGAGGGCGGGAACTTCGGGCAACGCGGCGTCATGCAGTCTCGGTGCATCGCGGGTGCCTGGGCCGATGCGGGCGCGGATGGCGTCCTCGTCGCGCGCGGGGATTGCCAGGCGAACGGTCGCGGAATCACTGCCGCCGGCCACCGCGATACCAAGCGCCTGCAGTCGGCGGCGCTCGGTCGGCGACAACGCCGCAGCCACGCGCAGCAGCACGCCCAGGCCCTGGTTGACGGCATCAGTCAGCGCAGCGCGCTGGCCATCGCCGAGGGCCGACCAGGCGCGCTCGTCGAGGATCACCAGGTCGAAGCGGGCGAGCGTGCCGGCGTTGATCGCGACCGGTGCGTCGCCCAGTTGCGTGCCACCACCGACCGACACCTGTGTCTGCAGCGACAGCCCGGCGTCGCGCACCCAGCGGCGCAGGTACTTGACCTCGGGACCCGGCGCGCCGGCAAGCAGCAGCACGCGCGGTGGTGTTGGCGCGGTCGCCTGCAACGGAAGCTCGACATCTTCGACGACGGCCTGTCTCGCATCGCGCAGGCGGACGACGAAGCTGGCGGTGCCCGGCACGCGCGGGCTGGCGGTGAGCGTGAAGCGCCCGTCCGCAGGCAATGCGACGCGATCGACGCGGCGACGGCCTGGATCGATCAGCTCGGCGAAGCCGCCGCGCAGGTCATGCGCTCGCCCGCCAACGACGAAGTCCGCACCGGCCACCACTTCACGCGGCGCCTCCAGCTCGACCAGTCCGCGCGGCAGTTCACTGGCAGTGAATTCCAGCGACAGGCCGCGAACCGCATCGCGATCACGCGCTTCCAGTCCGGCACCGACGACACGCACGCGGCGCGTGCCCGGGTGACGGCGCAGGGCGGTGGCGAGATCGGGGACGCGCTCGACGTCGGCCAGCGGTGGCGCCTCGGGCAGCGCGACGAACGCTTCGCCGCCTCGGCCCGCACCGATCGTGGCAGGGGTCGCGCCGGCAGTGGCCACGACCAGCGTGCCAGCCTCACCGGGCAACGATGGCGGCAGCAGCGCGAAGTACAGCAGGGTCGCGCACAGCGGCTGCGCCAGCAGCAGCGCCGCCAGTCGCCATGCATGCGAGCGCTGCGCCGGTTCCGCACGCCATTGCCGGTACAGCAGTCGGGCCGATGCGAGTACGACCGCAGCAGCCAGCAGCGCGCCGACCAGCAACGGCAGGTTGAAGGAGGACGCGATCACTTCGACTCCTCCTGGCGCAGCGCGTCCAGGTAGCGGCGTCCGGCGGCATCGCCGGCGTCGCGACGCGGGACGGCGGTTGCCTGGCGTGGCAGCAGCGGCCACAGCAAGGCGCGAAGTTCGGCGCGACAGGACGCGCAATCCGGATCGGCACGTAGCGCTTCGATCGCGGCGACGAATGCCAGCGGATCAGCCAGGCGCGACTCGTGTTCGCGCAGCCAGCGCTCGAGCGCGACGAAATCAATCGCCGGAGCCGGCACCTGCGCCGCATCCAGCGAGTGCCACAGCGCCGCCAGTGTCGGATCCGCGACATCGGCCGCCACCAGCGCATCACCGCGTCGGGCGATACCTGCGCGATCACCGCCCATGCGCCGGCTCTCGTCGATCGGCGGCAGTTCCGGGCCAACGCGCGCCAGATAGATCCGCGTCGCCTGCTGCACCTGCTTGATGAAGCGAAGCGCGCGGTAGGCGTACGGCAGCGCGAGTTCGGGGTGGCCCTGGCGCAGGTGCCCTTCCGACTGCCACATCTCGTCGAGCGCGGACTTCAGCAGCTTGCGCGTCTCCGGATCGAGCAGCGTCGCCGCTTCGGCATGGTCGTGGGTGTGGCCGTACTCCTCGAGCACCGCGCCTTCCTCACCGAACTTGCCTGCTGCCCCGCCCGCTTCGGCGTGGCCATGTTCGTCCACTGGCGTCGAAGCAACTTCGGCTTCGCCATGCGCATCGTCCTTGCCGGCGTCGCTGTCGGCATCGCTGGTCGGCGGCGGCTTCGGCTCGCCCTCGGCCTCTTCGCCGAGGAACTGGCCGTAGCGCATGCGCAGGATGCGCTGGTCGACGCCGATCTCGTCGCTGCGCTTCACGTAACGGTCGGCGTCGAGCTTGCGCTTCTCCTTCAGCAGCGCCTCGGCATCGATGATGATCTGGCGCTGGCTGCGGAAATACGCCGGCAGCACTTTCTTGACCATGCCTTCCAGGCCGGTGGTCTCGGTGCCAAGGTCCGACGGCCAGCGCAGGATCAGGCTGGCACTGCGCGCGGTCTGCACGGTCGGGGTGCGGTTGTCGTTGACGCTGAGCTGCACGATCAGGTCGTCGCCGGCGGCCAGTCCGAGTGCGGCCAGGTCGAGGCGATGCGCGTAACGCTTGACCGTCGCGCTGCCGCTGCCGCCAATGTTGATCGACTGCTCGCGGAAGGTGATGTTCTCGCCGCTGCCCTGCGCCAGGGTGATGCGCAGTGCCGCGGTCGAGGCAACGCCATGGTCGTCACTGCCTTCGAAGGCGAGTGCCCAGCTGCGCTGGCCGGGGGTGACCAGGCTGAGGCTACGGTCGGGCTCGATCACGCGCAGTTGCGGGGCACGGTCCGGGATTGCGTCGAGGCGGTGCAGCGTGGATGGCTGCAACGGCGGCGAGTCCAGCAGGACGATCCGGTACAAGGCAGACCGCGCCAGTACGTCGCTGGCACGCCAGTCGTCGCCTTCGTGCACCAGCCTGATGCGCCGACCGTCATGGAACACCAGCTCGGCGGCCTTCGGCTGCGGCGCGAAGCGCAGGGTCCATTGCAGGCGCGTGCCTTGCGGCGCCTTGGCATCGAGGGTGGCTTCGTCGCGCGCGGGCTGGCGCGTGTAACCCGGAGGCGTGACCTGCAGGCGCTGTTGGACGATGGTCGTGTGGGTCGGCGCGGCGGCGGTGACGCCGACGCTGGAGAGCACATCGTCGAAGACCGCGCCGGGGCGCGCCGGCCACAGCAGGATGGCAGTGATGGCGATGGCCGCGATGCCGGAGCCGATCGCGTGGGCTCGGGCCGACCAGCGCGGGCGCAAGTCGGGCGCGGCTGCACCTTCGATGCGCTGCTGCAGTCGGCCCAGTTGCAGCCGCTCCAGGCCGGACATCGCCTCGGTCGGCGCGAACAGCAGGTCGGAGCTGTCGTCCATGTCGGCGCGCTTCGCGTCCAGCTCGCGCACGAGCCACCGCGTGTCAAACGTTCGCGCGCGATGGATCGCGAATGCGACGGTCGCCGCGGCTGCGACCACGAATGCGAGGAGTGCCGGAACCGTTCCACCCAGGCGCCACGCCAGCGCCATTGCTACCAGCGCCCAGGGCAGGCAACGCAACGCCGAATCGATGGCACGCCGCTGCCGTGCCCGCTGCAGCGCGGATTGCAGGATCGTCACCGCGCTCATGGCGCCACCGTCCGGCGTGCGCCCGTCGCGAGCCAGCGCTCGCCGATGAACAGCAGCGCGATCAACAGCACCAGCCACGGTTGCAGGTCACGCGGCGACTGCGGAAATGCCGGGCCGCCAGTCAGCGGTGCGTGCGTGGCAGCGAGTACGCGCGCCGGTGCCGGCTGCGGCGGGTCGAACAGGGCGCGCACGCGTTGCGGGAAGTCCGGTTCCAGCAGCGCCGGCATGGATTGCGGCGCAAGGGCGCGGGTGAAGCGCATCACGCGGCCCTTGCCCCAGGCCGTGCCTTCAACGAGCGGCATGCCCGCGGCGTCGCGCCACAGCACGGTCATCGCCGGCACGGGCGCGAGCGTCGCTTCGCTGTCGAGCAGGGCGGTGCCGCCGGCGCGAACCCAGACATCGACCGGTGCCGGTAGCGGGCCCGGCGCGATCCAGATCAGCTGTTTCGTGGCGGCAGGCAACGGTTGCGGGCCCGGGGCGATATCGGCGGCGGATGCCTTGCCGGCGTCATCGCCCTTCCAGGCCGTCTGCGCCGCGCGCAGGTAGCGCAGCGCCGGCTCGCGCTGCGGCGCGTAGCGCATGGCTGGCGCGAACGGAACCACGGCAGTGCGCGCAGTTGCGGCCGGCATCGAGCCCGGCACGACGCGCCATTCAACGCGATGGCTCAACGCTGGCAGTTGCGCATCGACGCCGTCGAGCTGTTCGGGCACGAGCACGGTCAGCGCCGCGCCCGCGGGCAGGCCGGCATCGAGCTCACGCAACAGGCTGGTCACCGATGCGGCCGTTGCAGGCGCCGCCTCGTCCAGCGATGGGAAGCCCGGCGCAAGCCAGTGCCGCCTCGCGTTCTCCGGCGCGGGCACGGCACGCGCCTGCTGCAGGTCGACGCCCGGCGCCACGGCAATCCACGGCGCCTCGCTTGCACCGCCGAGCAGCACCGGCTGCGCCAGCAGCAGCGCAAGCAGGACCAGCAGCAACAACCTCAGCGCGAGCAGCAGCCATTCGTCGAAACGGATGCGATGGCGCGGCTTGGGCTTCTGCCGCAGCCAGCGCAGCGCGGCGAACTGGATCGGCCGTTGCTCGCTGCGTCGTGCGAGATGGATCAGCAGCGGCAGCAACAGGGCCGCGAGCGCGGCCAGCCCGGCCGGCAGCAGGAACGCCAGGCTCATGCGTACTCCGCCGCGTCGCGCGAACCGAACAGCCGCCGCAGCGGCAGGTCCAGCGCCTGGTCTAGCACGTAGCGCGCGTGGCGGATGCCGCTGGCATCCAGGCGCGCGTCGAGTTCGCGGCGCGCGGTTTCGAACCGGCGCAGGAATTCATCGCGCATCGCCACACCGTCGCCGAGCAGTTCTTCGCCCGATTCGGGATCACGGAAGCGATGGCCGCCGCGGAACGGGAAGTCGCGCTCCTCGGCGGTCAGGATCTGGATGGCGGCGACTTCGCGGCGCGCGGCCGCAAGCCGCGTCACGACTTCCAACGCGCCTTCATCGAACGCGTCACTGAGCAACACGACGAGGTCGCCGGCGCCGATGCGCTCCCACAGCGGTCGCAGCCGCTCGGCCGACGGCCAGCTGCCACTGGCATCGACGCGCTGCAGTTCGAGCATGAAGCGATCGCGCTGGCGCAGGCCGCTGCCGGGCGCGAGCACACGCACCCCGTCACCGTGCAGCACGGCCAGTCCGAAACGGTCGCCCTGGCGCAGTGCCAGTTCGGCGACACAGGCGGCCAGGCCCTTGGCGGCGGACAAACGCGACCAGCCGGGGCGCGCCGCGTCCTCCTGCGCCATCGACGCGGTCGCATCGACCAGCAACCAGACGGCGAGCGGGCTTTCGCGCTCGGCCTCGCGCACGAAGAAGCGGTCGGAGCGCGCGTAAAGCTTCCAGTCGACCTGGCGCAATTCGTCGCCGGGTTCGTAGGCGCGGTACTGGGCGAATTCCAGTCCGGCGCCGCGGCTGCGGCTGTGGTGCAGGCCGATGCCCTGCAGCCCGACCGCGCGGCGCGAGGTCAGGCGCAGGTCCTTCAGCCGCGCGCGCACCTGCGGCGGGATGAAGTCGACGAAGCTGGTACCGGGACTGGCCACGCGGGTCTGCTATCAGCCTGCAAACGGCACGCTGCGCAGCAGCGCGGCGATCACGTCGTCGGCGCTCTTCTGCTCGGCCTCGGCGGCGAACGACAGCAGCAGGCGATGGCGCATCACCGGCGCGGCGAGCGCGGCGATGTCCTCGCGGGTCGCCGCCAGGCGCCCGTGCAGCAATGCGCGCGCCTTGGCCGCCAGTACCAGCGACTGGCCCGCACGCGGACCGGCGCCCCACTTCACCCACTGCCGGACTTCGGCCGGCGCGGTTTCATTCGGACGGCTGGCGCGCACCAGGCGGGTGATCCAGGCGAGCAGATCGTCGCCCAGGTGCACTTCGCGCACGCGTGCCTGCAGTGCCAGCACGTCTTCGCCGTGCATCACCCGCGGCACTTCCGAGTGACGGGTGCCGGTGGTCTGCGCAAGGATGTCGCGCTCTTCGCTTTCGGTCGGGTAGTCGACGCGGATGTGCAGCAGGAAGCGGTCGAGCTGTGCCTCCGGCAACGGATAGGTGCCCGCCTGCTCGAGCGGGTTCTGCGTCGCCAGCACGAAGAACGGCGACGGCAGCGAATGGGTCACGCCTGCATAGCTGACGGTGCGTTCCTGCATCGCCTCCAGCAGCGCCGCCTGGGTCTTGGGCGGCGTGCGGTTGAGCTCGTCGGCGAGCAGCAGGTTGGTGAAGATCGGGCCCGGCTGGAAGCGGAAGTGGCGATGACCGGTGCCGTGGTCTTCTTCCAGCAGCTCGGTGCCGAGGATGTCGCTGGGCATCAGGTCGGGGGTGAACTGCACGCGCCGGAACTGCAGTTCCAGCGCCTGCCCGAGCGAGCGCACCAGCAGCGTCTTGCCCAGTCCTGGCACGCCTTCGAGCAGGCAATGGCCGCCGGCCAGCAGGCCGATCAGCAGCTGCTCGACCACCGCGTCCTGGCCGACGATGGCCTGGGCGATGGCGGTGCGCAGG